>NZ_JAQGKL010000091.1 GCF_028290105.1 Methylobacterium sp. | reverse complement strand
GGCTCGGCCGGGGTCGCGGCGGGCGCCTCGGCCACCGGCGTGGTGACGACCGGCGGCGGCAGGCGCGTGGCGCGCTGGCGCAGGGAGGCGACGGCGGGGGCGCCGTCGCTGGCGGCTCCGGGGAGCGTCATGGTGGGGATCACGGAGGCCGGCGTCGCCGTCGCCTCGGCGGTGGCCTCGCGCTGGGGCGGCGGGGGCGGCGTGTCGGGCTTCACCGAGACGGTGCGCACCCGGCGGGGTTCGCCGAGGGACTCGGCGAGGCCGCCCTGCGGGGCCTGCGCCTGGGGGGCCGGCGTGGCACTGCCCGGCGTGGCGCCGCCCTCCCCCGAACCCAGGGCCGCGCGGGCGGCCTGGGCGACGTCGAGGGGCTGCTCCTCGCGGTTGACGATGCGGATCTGGCCGTCCTTGGCGGTGCGGTCGTAGATCTGCTTGTTCTGGTCCGGAATCTCGACGCCGTCGGCCTTCAGCGGCGCGATCTTCAGGGGCGCGGTGTCGGCCATGATGGTCGGCACGCCTGTGCTGCCGCCGGTGCTGCCGTGCAGGCCGCGCCAGGCCAGCGCGCCGGTGACGCAGACCGCGAGGACGCCGAGGCCGGCGCCCACCGAGACGAGGCGGCTGCGCTGGCGCGGCCGCTCCAGGGGGCGGACCCGGGCATCGGAATCATTGGGCGCGAACTCGGCCGCGTTCGCGTCCGGATAGGCCCCGTGCGCATCCTGGTAGGTGCCGTGGTCGACGGAGGCGAGGTACTGGTCGAAGGCGTCGGTTGGCGAGGCGCCCTGGGGCGCCTGCGCCTGAATATGAGGGGCCTGGGCCGGCGGTACCCGCCCGTCGCCGAAGCTCGGCTCGACGCGGCCCCGGGCCGCCTGGGTCGCGTCGACCCGGGCGTCGCGGGCCTGGAGCAGGGCCCGGAAGGGATCGTCCTGCCCGACGATCCGGGCGAGTTCGGCCAGCGGATCGGCCTTCGCGCCCTGCGGTTGTGCGGGCGCCGGGGCTTGTGGCTGCTGCAGATCCCGCGCGAAAGCGTCGAAATCGACTGTCGCTCGCGAAGCGTTCGTCGTCATGGCAGCATCCTCTTCACGCCGAGATCACCTCACCGCATTTCGTCCGGCGCGGTGACGCCCAACACCGCGAGGCCGGAGGCGATCACGCCCCGCAAAGCCTCGACGAGGGCCAATCGAGCCCGTGTGGAGCATCGGTCGTTAGGATTAATAAACCGTAATTGAGGCAAGTCTTTGCCCTTGTTCCACAAACCGTGGAGCGAACTGGCGAGTTCGTAGAGGTAGAACGCCACGCGATGCGGCTCGTGCGCGCCGGCCGCCGCCTCGAGGACCCGGGGATATTGCGCGACGAGGCGCATGATCTCGACCTCGCCGGGATCGACCAGCAGGGCGAGATCGGCCTCCCCGAGCAGGCCGCCTGTCGAGAAATCCTCGTCCGGCATCGCCTGCGCGGCCTGACGGAACACCGAGACGCAGCGCGCATGGGCGTACTGCACGTAGAAGACCGGGTTCTCCTTCGATTGCTCCACCACCTTGGCGAGGTCGAAATCCAGGGTCGCGTCGTTCTTCCGGTACAGCATCATGAAGCGGATCGCGTCGCGCCCGACCTCGTCCACGACCTCGCGCAGGGTGATGAACTCGCCCGCGCGCTTGGACATCTTCACGGGCTCGCCCGCCCGCAGCAGCCGCACCAGCTGGCACAGTTTGACGTCGAGGGTGGCGGCCCCGTCGCTGACCGCCCTGACCGCCGCCTGCATGCGCTTGACGTAGCCACCGTGGTCGGCGCCGAGCACGTCGATGAGGTCGGTGGCTCCGCGCGCGATCTTGTCCCGGTGATAGGCGATGTCGGAGGCGAAGTAGGTGAAGGACCCGTCCGACTTCAGGAGCGGCCGGTCGACGTCGTCGCCGAACTCCACCGTGCGGAACAGGGTCTGCTCGCGGTCCTCCCAATCCTCGGGCAACTGGCCCTTGGGCGGCGGCAGGCGGCCCTCGTAGACGAGGCCTTTCGCGCGAAGCTCGGCCAAAAGGACGGGCACCGCCTGCTTCAGGGTGGCCTCGGAGAAGAACACGTCGTGGTGGATGCCCAGCCGCGCGAGGTCGGCCCGGATCAGGTCCATCATCGCGTCGATGGCGAAGGCCCGCACCACCGGCAGCCAGGCGGCCTCCGGCTGGTCGAGGAGCGCGCGCCCGTGCGCCTCGGCGAGCGCCCGGCCCACCGGCACGAGGTAGTCGCCGGGATAGAGCCCCTCCGGCACCGGGCCGACGGCCTCTCCCAGCGCCTCGCGGTAGCGCAGGTGCGCCGAGCGGGCGAGGACGTCGACCTGCGCGCCCGCGTCGTTGATGTAGTATTCGCGCGTCACGTCGCGCCCGGACGCCACCAGCAGGTTGGCGAGCGCGTCGCCGAACACCGCACCGCGGCCATGGCCCACATGCATCGGACCGGTGGGATTGGCCGAGACATACTCGATGTTGACCTTGCCTTGAGGGGCTTGGCCTTGAGGGGCTTGGCCCTGGGGGGCTTGGCCCCCCGGCATGGCGCCGCGCCCGTAGGCTTCGCCCTGCTGCAGCGCCGCCCGCACGACCGCGTGGAAGATCCCGGGCCGGAGCCGCAGGTTGATGAAGCCGGGCCCGGCGACGCTGGCGTCCATCACGTCCGGGTCCGCGCGCAGGGCCGCCGCCAGGCTTTCTCCCAGGGCCTTCGGGTTGGTCCGCGCCTCCTTGGCCAGCACCAGGGCGGCGTTGGTGGCCAGATCCCCGTGACTCGCGTCGCGGGGCGGCTCCACCACCACGCGGGACAGGTCCAGCCCCTCGGGCAATTGCCCCGACAGGATGAGGCCCTGCACGGCGGCCCGGACGCGGGCCTCGAAGGTGGCGAAGATGTTCATGACGCGAGAAAACTCGATGACGTGAGGAAGCTCATGGCGACGTGCGGATCCGTTTCGGCGCCGCGCCGCGGGGGGGCACCCCCGCCGGGGCCGATCGGCCCGCGCGAGCTCGAGGTCGGGGCATAGCAAGGGCGCTCCCGGGTGTCACGGCGCGCCCGGCGCCTGCTGGCGCCGAAGACCGGCCCAGAGAGGGTTACCGGTCCCTTCGCGGCATCGCGCGATTTGGCGGCATCGCCGAGACCGCGCATTCGGCCTGCCGCGCGACGCCCGGTCCAGGCGCGGCGAATCGATAAAATTGCGCGGATCGGCTTCAGCGCCGGACAGGCTCCGTGGCGGCACGGTGACGGCGTTGGACCTGAGGACGCCGCCATGGGCAGGACGAAGACGATCGCGCTGGCACTCATCGCCGCCCTGGCCGCGCTGACGATGGACGCATCCGCGACCCGGGCCCAGACCCTGGCGGCCCTGCCGCTCCCCTCCCCCTCGGCCCAGTCCCTGAACGAGGCGCGGCCGCTCGCGGCCTGGACCGCCTTCTGCCAGCGCTACGCCGCCGAATGCGCCATCGACCTCAACGAGCCCAACCGCATCACCCTCACCCCGGCCATCTGGGCCACCATCGTCTCCGTCAACCGCCGGGTGAACGCGTCCCTCACCCCCATCTCCGACATGGATCATTGGGGCGTGCCGGACCGCTGGGACCTCGCCGAGGACGGCGCCGGCGATTGCGAGGATTTCCAGCTCCTCAAGCGCCAGCGCCTCGCCGCCGCCGGACTGCCCCGCCGGGCGATGCGCATGACGGTCGTGATCGACGAAAAGGGCGAGGGCCACGCGGTCCTGACCCTGATCACGGATCGCGGCGACTTCGTCCTCGACAACAAGGAGAGCGCGGTCCTGGCCTGGCACCGGACGGGCTACGTCTTCATCAAGCGCGAATCGGCCGACACGGTGGCATGGGTTTCGCTGGGCGGTGTCACCTCCCCGGTCACCACGGCCAATCGCTGAGGGTCGTGGGCGCGATGGGAAGCTGACGGAGGGCAGGTTTTGGCGTGCGCCGACCTGCCCGCTACGACCTGCCCGCTGCACCCGCACGCGACCCCAACATCCTGTTGTCGCAGTGGAACCTTCTCATGCTTTGGAAGGTTAATGAGGGTTTAACTTTCCGATTGAGCCTTGGCCATTCTCGTGCAACCTTCGTCGCCTCACGAGAGACGGCAGGGCGACCGGGATGCGGCACGCGATTCTGCGAAGCGTTGATGGGCTCTCCCCTCGCTGGGGACGCGAGACCCTCTGGCGCCGGCTCGGCCGCACGGTGCAGCTCTCGCTGGTAGGCACGATCCTGTTGCTCGGCGGCGCCACCACCGAGGCGCAGACCGTCGCCGCCCTGCCCGAGGCGTCCAAGGTCGAGGAAGGCTCGCCCGCCAAGCCCGTCGCCGCCTGGACGGCCTTCTGCGCGCGGATGCCGGCCGAGTGCGGCGTCGATGTGAGCGAGCCGTCCCTCGTCGTGATGACGCCGCGCATCCGCGACCTCATCGCCCGGGTCAACCGCCGGGTGAACGCCCGCATCAAGCCGATCACGGATCTCGCCCATTGGGGCGTGGTGGATCGCTGGGACTATCCGGACGACGGCTTCGGCGATTGCGAGGATTACCAGCTCCTCAAGCGCCGGATGCTGGTGGAGCGCGGCCTGCCCCGCCGGGCCCTGCGCATGACGGTGGTGATCGACGAGATCGGCGAAGGCCACGCGGTGCTGATGATCCGCACCGACCGGGGCGACCTCATCCTCGACAACAAGACCAACGCCGTCCTGTCCGCGCCGAGGACCGGCTACACCTTCATCAAGCGCGAAGGCCAGGACGGCCTCGCCTGGGTCACCCTCAATGGCGGCGCCTCGCCGGTGGCCACCGCCAACCGGTGACCGGGACGCGAGACAGGCCGCCCGAAGGAGGTGGTCTTCGTCGTCGGCCGGCCCCGGGCTTCAGACGCCGGCGATGAGATGGGCCAGATCGAGGGCGACGCGGCCCGACATCAGGCTCCAGCCGCAGGCGATCACCGTGGCGATCATCACGAAGGGGATCGGACGCCGCTCCAGGCGCCGGCCACGCACGGTGTTGCGCAGGATGATGAAGGGCGCCCCGAAGGCCAGAATGGGCAGGGCCGCGACCGCCGTGACGCCGCCACGCTCGAGCAGGCTGAAGCTGGCGCGGCGCTCGGTGAAGAGCTCGAATGCGCTGGCGAGCAGGCCCGACAGGGCAAGGCCGACGCAGAGCGTCTGGAGGGATTCGAGGGCCGAGGGGCTGAGGGTCATGACGCGAACGCTCCACCATCGAGAGGCGATGTGGAGCGCACTGTGCCGCGTCGTTTACGAAACGTTAAGGGTTTCCTGCCGTCAGGGTTAAATCCGGGCCCAATCTGCTGTGGGCGTCAGGCGTTCACGACAGGCGAGACCCCTCAATCCTCGAGGTCGATGTCGAGGATCGCCATGGCGAAGTTGAAGGAGCGGTCGCCGTCCTCGTCGTCCACCGAGACCACGCCGAGGAATTCCTCGCCGATGTAGACCTCGGCCGAATCGTCCTTCTTGAGGCGGGGAACGAGGCGGATGTTGGTGTTGGCGAAGGTCCGGCGCAGGTAGTCCTGCACCTTCACGATGTCGGTCTTCGTCACGCTGATCGCCTCTCGGGTTGGATCGGAATTCGGGGCCGCGGGGCTGTGCCGGTCGCGGCCTTCGGACGGGGTTGGCCACCGCTTGCCACGCCGGGGGGGGATGGGCAAGCCGCCTAGACCGATGATGGACCGGCGGCGGGCGCGGTGTTCAGATGCCCTCGGCCATGTGGATGAACTGGTCCATGCCCACGAGCTGGTCCATGGCCCGCGAGGGCTCGGCGCAACCGGCGGTGCCGACGACGCGGGCCGGCACGCCGACCACGGTGGTATTGGCGGGCACCGGGCGCAGCACCACCGAGCCGGCGGCGATGCGGGCGCAGGCCCCCACCTCGATGTTGCCCAGGATCTTGGCCCCGGCCCCGATCATCACGCCGTGCCGGATCTTCGGGTGGCGGTCGCTGCCCTGCTTGCCCGTGCCGCCGAGGGTGACGGCGTGCAGGATCGAGACGTCGTCCTCGACCACCGCCGTGGAGCCGACGACGAGGCCGGTGGCATGGTCGAGGAAGATGCCGCGCCCGATCCGGGCCTGGGGGTGGATGTCGGTCTGGAACACCTCCGACGACCGGCTCTGGAGGTAGAGGGCGAGGTCCCGCCGGCCCTGGCCCCAGTACCAGTGGGCGAGCCGGTGCGCCTGGATGGCGTGGAAGCCCTTGAAGTACAGCACCGGCTCGATCGCCCGGCTGGTGGCGGGGTCGCGGTCGAGCACGGCAGCGATGTCGGCGCGGAAATCCTGGCCGAGGCGCGGCTCCGCGCTCACCGCCTCGTGGAAACCGTGGGCGATGAGTTCGGCCGGCAGCGAGGCGTGCCCGAGGCGCGCCGCGACCCGGTGGGCCACCGCGCCTTCGAGGGAGGTGTGATTGAGGATCGTCGCCACGATGAAGGAGGCGAGCTGCGGTTCCTCGCGGACGATCGCCTCGGCCTCGGCACGCAGCCGGGCCCAGGTCGGATCGCAGACGGCCAGCGGCTCGGTGCCCTTCTGGGGAATGGGGAATGGGCTGGCGGACATCGGGTCCTCCTCTGGACCGGGCTCGTCTGTTGGGCCGCGCCGCATCGCGTTGCACCAACGATCGACGATAGCGAGTTCACGACCGCGAAGAAACGCCTCCGGCGCGCTGGTGACCGGAGATGTTTCGCCTGCGATGACGGGTCACGCCGGAGCGAAGCACCCGCGGGCCGGCCGTGCCGCATCGCAGCGCCGCTCCCTGAGCTTGGGGTGCGCGCCGCGGTCGATCAAGGCCGGATCGGTCTGGACAGGTCCATGCCGGCCGCGTCCGTCAGGCGCTGCGACGATCGCCGAGATTGCCGAAGCGGGCTTCGATCGCCTCGGCCAGGCGGTCGACCATGACGTCGACGGGCACGTCCGAGGTGTCCACCACGGAGGAGGCGCGGGCGTAGAGAGGCTCCCGGCTGGCGAGCACGGCCCGCAATTCCTGCATCGCCGAGGGGTGGTCGCCGGTGGTGGCGAGGTCGCCCTGGTCGCGCACCCGCTGCATGTGCTCCTCGGGCCGGGCCCGCAGCCAGATGGTGAAGAAGGCCTGGAGCAGCAGGTCGTAGGTCAGGGGCTCGGCCACGATGCCGCCGCTCGTGGCGAGGACCAGCGGGCCGGGATGCTCGGTGAGGCGGCGCAGGGCCGCCTGCTCCAGCCGGCGATAGCCTTCCTGGCCGTAGATCGCGAAGATCTCCTTCACCGAGAGCGCGTTCTCGCGCTCGATCTCGGCGTTGAGCTCGACGAAGGTCCAGCCCAGGCGATCAGCGACGCGCCGCCCCAGGGTCGACTTGCCGGCCCCGCGCAGGCCCACCACCGCGACGCGCGGTTGCGGCGTCTCGCTGCCGACGGCGGATTGCCCCGACAGGATACCCTTGGCCAAGGCGATCTGCTCGGGCGACGCGTTGCCCAGGAGGTCACGGATCACGTGCCAGTCCGGCTGGGTGTCCTGCCCGGCGATCATGTCGTCGAGGCGCACGCCCATGGCGTTGGCGACCCGGCGCAGCAGGATGATCGAGACGTTGCCCTGCCCGCTCTCCAATTGCGCGATGTAGCGCTCGGACAGACCGGAGGTCTGCGAGAGGAGCTTGCGAGACAGGCCGCGTACGGTCCGGGCGTGACGAACCCGCCGGCCGAGGTCGGCCAGGAAGGTCGATTCTTGTTCTACCGCGCCGGCCATGCCGTCGTCCGTTTCCTCAGTATGCCCGCTGGGGTTGAGCCCGCGCGCAAGGTGCCGCAACATATGGTGCTTCCAGCGTCATGAACGCTGTGCATCTGGAAGTATCATGCCAGAACGAAACCGTGGGCCCTATCGAAAAACAACCATTTGCACTGGCGTTCGCGAAATCCAGGTCTCGCGCGAAGCTGTGATGCGCGTGCCCAACGGGCCGAACAGCGTCGCTTCGCATTGCACCATGTGAGACGACGGGCGTTCCGGCGCAAGTCGTCCGCGTGCTCCAGAGCGGTGGAAAACCTCAGGTCGCGGTGCAGACGTGATCCGCCGGAACGCGAACGAAGCGGCGCCGTTTCTGTCGACGCGCGCTACCGAACGGGCCGCGCGATGGCCGTCGCGCGCGTTTCGGGGCGCGCCGCGAGCCTATTGGGCGGCCGGCAGGGCCGAGGCTTCGAGGACGGTGCCGGGAGCCGGGGCCTTCTTCGCGACGATTGGCCGCCCGACCGCGGTGAGGGCGAGCGCGGAGGGACGACGCGGCGGCAGTGGCACCTCGACCGATTCGCTGAAGGCCGCCTCGACCTGGGCGCCGGCCTGGGTCATCGCCGGAGCGACGCCGGGATGGGGGCTGATCGCGGCGACCTGTGCGGGGGCCGGCGCGAGGGCGGCCATCTCGGTCGCGGGCAGGCCCGCCAGCGAGGCCGGACGGCGCGGCGGCAGCGGCACCTCCACGCGCTCCGTCGGGACGGCGTTGGCGGTGGGGCTCGGCGCATAGGCGAGCGCGGTGTTGGCGGCGGCGACCGAGGGGCTGGCGGCGCGCGCGAAGGCGCTGCCGAAGGCCTCGCCGGATTTCGGCGTCGCGAGGTCGTCGGGGACGTTGGTCTCGATGCCGAGGCGCTTGGCGGCATAGTAGTAGCCGCGATTGTAGAAGCCGTAGGCGCGGGCGATGTCGCCCTTGGCGGCGCGGTAGGCGCCGGCCAGGTAGGCGATGCCGTAGCGCAGGTTCACCCGGGGATCGTACAGGCCGGCCGCGTCGCCCTGGTAGCCGAGGCCCCGGGCGGTGGCGTGCTTGATCTGCATCAGGCCGAGCGCGCTGCCGCCCTTGGCGTTCGGGTTGTAGTTGCTCTCGCGCTTCACGACCTGGTGGACGAAGCTCGACGGGACGCCGTTGGCCTTGGCCTGCTCCTCGATCAGCGCGTCGATGTTGTCGCGCGCCGCCGGTCCCTGCGCGGCCGCATCGCAGGGCGCGAGAGCCCGGCAGGGCACGGCGACGGCGAGGACGGCGAGGAGCAGGCGGCGCTGGTTCATACGGAGACCCGGATCGTCCTTGTTCTTGGACGGTCAAGGTCCGGTCGAATTGCGGCCGGAAAGCGGCTCGGCGGGGGTGAGCGTGGCCGTTTCCCCGTGTGCTGTGGCGCACATGGCACAGGTGCGTGCGCCGTTTCCGGATTGTATCCGCAGCGATTCTCCAACGTTGCCAAAGGCCTCGCGGACCTGCGAGGTCCGCCTGCCCGGGACCCGCCTCAGCGCCGCAAAATGAATTCGGCGACGGCCTTTGCGAACCCGTCGGCGTCGTTGGCGGCGGTGACGGCCCGCGCGGCGGCCTGCACCGCCGGGGCGGCGTTGCCCATCGCCACCGAGAAGCCGCTGCGCGCGAACATCGGCACGTCGTTGCCGGCGTCCCCGAAGGTGGCGATCCGCGAGCGGTCGATGCCGAGGCGCCGGCTCAAGGCGTCCACGAACCCGGCTTTGCCCGCGCCGGGCGGGGTCACGTCGAGGTAATAGGCCTGCGACCGGTGGACGTCGGCCCGTCCGTGCAGGGCGGAGGCGACAGCGGCCTCGCAGGCTTCGAGATGGGTGGCATCGCTGCCGACGCCCACGATCTTGGCGGCCCGGTCCAGGAGGGGCTCGAGATCCGCGACCACGTTCGGCTCGGTCTGCAGGGTGCGGCGCTCCAGGTCGGTGTAGGGCGCGTGCGGGTCGGTGAGGTTCCAGCGGCCGTCGGCGAAGACCCAGATGTCGAGCCGGGCTTGCGCCAGCTGCCTGGCGGCCTCGCGCGCGGCCTGCGCCGGGATCAGGGTTTCGGACAGGATGGTGAGGTCGGGCGCCACCAGGGTGCTGCCGTTGAAGGCCCCCATGGGCAGGGTGAGGCCGAGTTCCGCCGCCAGGGGCTTGAGGCCGATGGGCGGCCGGCTCGACGCGATGGTGAACCCGATCCCCGCCTCGCCGAGGTCGCGCACCGCCGCGCGGGTCGCGGCCGTCAGCCGCTTGTCGGAGGTCACCAGGGTGCCGTCCACGTCCGAGATCACCAGGGCGATGTCGGCTGGGCTCACGTGCGAGGACGATGTCGTGATGGGGGCGTTCGTCGTGGGGTCGGTCGTCGTGGGGTCGGTCATGCGAGGTCTCGGGGCTGCTGGACGCCCTGTCCCAATCCCAGTTCGGCCGCGATCGTTGCCGCGATGGCGGCCGGGTCGTCGTCGATCCCGACGGTCACCGCGTTTTCCTCCGGTTCGGGGGGCTCCAGGATCGCGAATTGCGTGTCGAGGAGGGCCGCCGGCATGAAGTGTCCCTGCCGCTGCGCGAGGCGGCGTTCGATCAGGGCGCGGTCGCCGTCGAGATAGACGATCCGCACCGCGTCGCGGCCCCTCACTAGGGCATCGCGATAGACGCGCCGCAGCGCGGAGCAGACCACGATTCCGGGCTCGCGCGCCTGCAGGTGCAGGTCGATCCAGGCCCCGATCGCGGCGAGCCAGGGGGCGCGGTCGTCGTCGTCGAGGGGATGCCCGGCCCGCATCTTGGCGACGTGCGCGGGGCTGTGGAAGCTGTCGCCATCGACGAAGGCCCAGCCGAGATGCGCGGCCAGCCGCGCGGCGACGGTGCTCTTGCCGGAGCCCGACACCCCCATCACCACGAGGATCGCAGGCGGCGGTGCCGGTTTCTGGCCTGACGACATCGTGCGCTCCCTCCCTCGCGGACAGGGCCGCCGCAGCGATGGCCCCCGAATCCGCGCCTCAGCAGGCTATTTCTGTCCGCCATGCGGCCCGGAATGTCCCACGTCAGGAGGCCAGGGCGCCGGGGCAGAGCCCGGGCTGCACCGGGTTGAGAACCCGTTCGCGCAGGCGCTGGGGGCCGAGCGTCATCGCGAAGAAGTCGTAATATCCGCGATTGTCGTTGGCCAGGAGGAACTGGAAGTGCATCCGGAAGGGGCGCCAGCGCACCTTCACGTAGGTCTCGGCGCTGATGATCTCGCGGAACCGGGCCGAGCGCACCAGCGGGTTGGCGGGCGGGGCGCCCCGGAGGTCCAGGTCGAGGTCCACGACGGGATTGAAGCCGGGAAAGTTCATCCAGTCCTGCGGCGCCTGGAAGTCGGCCCAGACGAGTCGGCGCGACGCGACCAGCGCCGCGATCTCGCCGCGCAGGCGCCCCGCGCGCGGCTGCATCGCCACCAGCGGCAGCCCGGAGCCGAGGGTGACGAGGGCCAGCGTCGTCGGGCCGGTGCCGAAATCGGGATCGCGGGCGAGCACCCGGGCCGCCACCTCCACCGCCGTCAGGGCACCCGAGGAATGGCCGAGGATCATGATCTCGTCGGGCGGCGCATCGCTCGCCGCCAACGCGGCGGCCTGCGCCAGGACGTGGTCGGTGAAGTGATCGAGGCGGCGCTCGTAATCCGGGCGCCGGCCCTGGCCGTGCTGCCAGTTGAAGACCCAGTCGTTCAGCAGCTGCCAGAAGTAGATGCGGTTGAGGAGCGCCTCCATGGCCTTGATCCAGACGAGGCCGATGACGAGCCCCAGCGGAATCGTGATCCAGAGGGGCCACCCGAGACTGTGCCCGAACGCCGTTCCGAGATGCGCGTGGACGAAGGCCGCGATGGCGAGCGTGCACAGGCCGAGAAGCACGACCATCACCAGCGGGTACAGGATGACGTTCCCGTACTTCCAGTTCAGCCGGTAGAACCGGACCATCAGGCCGGTGGCGATGCTCTGGAGGGTGCCCACCACCAGGAGGAAGACGCTGACGAGGCGCAGGCGCCGGAAGTCGTCCCGCACGAGATCGTCCCACAGCAGGACGTCGTAGCTGGTCTCGGCGCCCTCGGTTTCGGCTTGTGCCGAGACCCGCCAGCTCTGCACGGTCCCGTCGGCGTTCATGATCGCGCGGGAGATGCTGCGCTTGGGCTCGCCGAAGCGCTTCGCGTAACGCGTCAGTTCCCGCACGAACAGCATCCGGTATCGGCTGCTGCTCTCCGGGTCGTAACCTGGGACATAGAAGATGTGCCGCCGCTTGACCGGGCCGGCGGCGGCGTCCGCCAGGCCGGGCGGTGTATAGTCGAGCGACAATGTCATGGAATCGGGGACGCCGGAAAATCAGGTCTCGGAACACATCAGATCTGAGCCCGACGAGAACGCATATCATCGTCATCCGTTCAAGGGCGTCCGAAAATCGATATTCGTCCGTGGGGAAGGTGGGTAACGGGGATGGTTTCCCGGTTGCGGCCGCTCCCCGGGGGACTGTGACCCCGCCGCCACGGACATGGCTCCGGCGATGGTCTAGGCAGCCCATGAGAGAAACCGACAGGCGAACCTCTGCATGCGCGCACTCCCCCTGGCCCTCAGCACCGCTCTGGCGGTGTCGGGCTGTTCGTCGATGCTGCCGGCTGCCGGCCCGACCACGGGGGCCGTGATCGACGGGGCCGACATCTCGACCAGCGAGGGCACCTTCGCCCGCTACGAGATCGTCGACCTGTCCGCCGCCACCGTCGAGGCCCTGCGCGGGC
>NZ_JAQGKL010000073.1 GCF_028290105.1 Methylobacterium sp. | reverse complement strand
GCGCATCACCGAGATGCGCCGTTCCTTCGGTGAGATCGGCGACATGCGCCTGCACGTGATGGCCGCCCTGATGCAGGCCGACGAACTCCAGGAAGCGCAGGCCCGCCTCGCTGTCCTCGAGCAGGAGGCCGCCGCCTTGAAGGCGGTCGTCGATTCCGCCGACGCTACGCGGGTGGCCGAGGACGCGCGCCTCGCCGAGGGCCTCGGCCGCTGTGCCGATCGGATCGAGCGCCTCGCGCACACGATTTCGGCGGGCTGAGCTGCCCTGCCCCCTGGTGCCGGGAGCGGCGCGACGCTACATATCGATTGCGGGGCTGCCGGGTCCGTCAGGAGTACTTTTCCCCGGGGCCTTATCGACTCCCCAGGGAGCTGTCCCTGGCCTCGTCCCTGGACTTGGCCAACACGGCGCCCACCTACATTGTAGGTTTCCCGGGATCGACACTCCAACGGCTCACGTGGCTCCGCACTCAGATCTTTCTCCCACCGATCCGCCTGTTTCCGACGTGAAGGCGGCCTTACGCAACGCGGCCCTGGCCCGGCGCGATGGCCTGCCGCCCGACGCGCGGATCGCCGGCTCCGCACGGATCGCCGAGACCGTCATGGCGATCGACGCGCTCGCCGAGGCCGCCATCGTGGGCGCGTTCTGGCCGATCCGCAGCGAAGTTGATCCGCGTCCCCTCGCCCGCCTCCTCTTCGCGCGCGGCCAGCGCGTGGCCCTGCCCAAAGTGACGCCCGATGGGCTGGTCTTTCGCGAATGGCGCGAGGGCGAGGCGTTGGTGGCTGGCCGCTTCGGGCTCAGCGAGCCGCATGACGACCTGCCCTCCTTGGACCCGACGGCCCTGATCGTGCCCCTGGCGGCCTACGACCGGCGCGGGCACCGCATCGGCTACGGGCGTGGCTACTACGATCAGGCGATCGAGCGCCTCTCCCGCAACGGGCCGGTCCTGACCATCGGCGTCGCCTTCTCGGTCCAGGCCGTGGAGCACGTCCCGGCGGAATCCCACGACCAACCGCTCGACCATCTCATCACCGAGGCGGGCCCGGTCCCGCTGATACGGGCCTGATCCTGCACGATGCGACTCCTCTTCCTCGGCGACGTGGTGGGCCGTCCGGGCCGGCACGTGATCTCGGACCGACTGCCGGGCCTGCGCGAGCGCTGGCGCCTCGACTGCGTGGTGATCAACGGCGAGAACGCCGCCGGGGGCTTCGGGCTCACCGAGGCGATCTGCGACGAACTCCTCCAGGCCGGGGCCGATGCCGTCACCCTCGGCAACCATTCCTTCGACCAGCGCGAGGCATTGGTCTTCATCCAGCGCCAGACGCGCCTGGTGCGGCCGGCCAATTATCCCCCCGGCACGCCGGGCCGGGGCGCCACGGTGGTGGAGACGCGCGAGGGTGCACGCGTCCTCGTCCTTAACGTGATGGGCCGCATCTACATGGACGCCCTCGACGATCCGTTCGCCTCGGCCGAACGCGAGTTGGCCGCATGCCCGCTCGGCGCGGTGGCGGACGCGATCATCGTCGACGTGCACGCCGAGGCCACCAGCGAGAAGCAGGCCTTCGGACACTTCCTCGACGGCCGCGCCAGCCTCGTGGTCGGCACCCATACCCACACCCCGACCTCGGACCACCGGATCCTGCCCGGCGGCACCGCCTACCTGTCCGATGCGGGCATGTGCGGCGACTACGATTCGATTCTCGGCATGCAGAAGGACGAGCCCCTGCGCCGTTTCCTGCAGAAGACCCCGGGGGCACGGCTCGAAGCGGCGCAGGGGGAAGGCACCCTGTGCGGCATCGCCGTAGAGACGGACGACGCGACGGGGCTCGCAAAAAGCGTCGCCGCCGTGCGGCTCGGGCCCCATCTGGAAGAGACCTGGCCGCGCGCCTGGGACTGATGCATTCGTGGGCGCGGCGCGGGAGTGTTGTCGAAACGAACCTAGCCGCCGCCTTCCGCGCGTTGGCCGGGAACGCGGCTTGATCGGCGCGGAGCCTGTCGTCACTGTGCCGGCGTGATCGATCCGATGCCCGCGCCTCTTCTGCGGGTTCCAGCCCCGCATCCATGAGTGTGCCCGAGCCGATGGCGACCCCACCCGCACCCGCGACGCTCGCCAAGCCCGGCATCTACCTCGTCCGGATGCTGGTCTTCCTGATCCTCGTCGGCTTCCTCGCCTTCGTGCTGTTCCGGCAGGTCACGCCGGCCTTCCTCGCCAATCCCGGGCTCAATGGGCTCATCCTCGGCGTCCTGCTGATCGCGGTACTGCTCGCCTTCGGGCAGGTGGTCCGGCTCTATCGGGAGGCCGCCTACGTCAATGCCGTGGCGGCGGGCGAAGGCCCGGGCAAGCCGCCGCCGCTGATGGCGCCGCTGGCCCCCGCCATCGTAGCCCGTCGCGACGGGATCACGCTTCCGACCAGCCGCGCATTCCTCGATACGGCGGCGGCGCGCCTCGACGAGGGCCGCGAGATCCTGCGCTACGTCTCGGGTCTTCTCATCCTGCTCGGATTGCTGGGTACGTTCTGGGGCCTGATCGATACGCTGAGCGCGGTCGGCTCGGTCATCAAGACCATGCGCGGCGGCGGCGAAGCGGCGGCGATGTTCGACGAGCTGAAGAACGGTCTGGCCGTTCCGCTCTCGGGGATCGGTCTCGCCTTCTCCGCCTCCCTGTTCGGCCTGGCGAGTTCGCTGATCACCGGGTTCCTCGACCTGCAGGCGGGCCAGGCCCATGCCCGCTTCCACAACGAACTGGAGGATTGGCTGCTGTCGGGTGAGGTGCCGGCGGCGGGGAGCGTGGTCGTGGCGCAACCCGCGAAGGTCCAGGCCGCGCCCCCGCCCCCGCCAATGCAGGACCCGGCCAGCGCCCGCGAATTGAAGGAGGCTGTCGACCGGTTGACGGCCGTGGTGGCGGAGGGTGCCAACGGCCGCGTCGCGACCCAGGCGATGACGAACCTCGCGGAGGGCATCCAGGGCCTCGTCCAGCACATGCGCGCCGAGCAGCAGATGATCCGCGACTGGGTGGAGGCGCAGGCAAGCCGCGAGCGCGAGTTGAAGCAGGTGCTCGAGCGCCTCGGGCGCGAGCGGACCTGAAATGGCGTCCACCCGCATCCGCCGCGACCGCAGCCTCAATGTCTGGCCGGGCTACGTCGACGCCCTGGCGACACTGCTTCTCGCCGTGGTCTTCCTGCTGACCATCTTCGTTGTGGGCCAGTTCTTCCTGTCCCAGGAGATCAGCGGCCGCGATTCGGTGCTGACCCGGCTCAACCGCCAGATCGCGGACCTCACCGATCTCCTCGCCCTGGAGCGCTCGACCCGGAAGACGCAGGAGGATCAGGCCTCCTCGCTGCGCAACACCCTGCTCGGCGCGCAGGCCGACCGCGACCGCCTGAAGGCGCAGGCCGAGGCCGCGCAAGGTTCGGCCGGGCGCCAGGGCGAAGTCGACAAGCAACTGGCCGTCGAGCGCGCCAACACCGCCCGCGCCGCCTCGCAGATCGATCTCCTCAACGAGCAGATCGCGGCGATGCGCCGCCAGCTCGCCGCCCTGGAGGACGCCCTCGCGGCTTCGGAGAACCGGGATCGCGAGAGTCAGGCCCGGATCGCCGATCTCGGCAGCCGGCTGAACGTCGCGCTCGCCCAGAAGGTGCAGGAACTGGCGCGCTACCGCTCGGACTTCTTCGGGCGCCTGCGCCAGATCCTCGGCAACCGACCGGACATCCGCATCGTCGGCGACCGCTTCGTGCTGCAATCCGAGGTGCTGTTCCCGGCGGGCTCCGCCAACCTGAAACCCGAGGCCGGGCCGGAACTCGACCGGATCGCCGGCGCGATCCTGGATCTCGCGAAGCAGATCCCCGCCGACATTCCCTGGGTCCTGCGCATCGATGGGCACACCGATGCGCGGCCGATCGCCAGCGCGCAATTCCCTTCGAACTGGGCCCTCTCGGCGGCGCGCGCCATCGCGGTGGTGCAGTCCATGGCGGCCAAGGGAATTCCGCCCCAGCACCTCCTCGCCGCGGCTTTCGGCGAGTTTCAGCCCATTGAGGCCGGGACGACGGAGGAATCTTACGCGCGCAACCGGCGGATCGAGATGAAGCTCACGGAGCGCTAGCCGCTATTTCACGATCCGGTCGAGGCGGTTGTTGACGAAGAAGTAAAGCTCCTTCGCGCCGGGTTCGTTGTAGAGCACCTGCACCTCGCGGCCGGACCGGCCCTCGCCCACCAGAACGTCGGTCGGCGGTTTGCCCTTCAGGCGGACGAGGTCGCACTCGCCGATGCCGGTCTCGATGACCACGGCGGTGGTCGGCGCGGGCGCCGTGCAGACGCCGTCGCCGTTGAGCACTGGGCCGGCGAAGGACGGGGCGGCCGGTGGGGGTGCGGCGGCGACCGGAACGGGAGCCGGCGCTCGGCTCTCGGTACTCGTGCAGGCGGACATTCCCAGAGCCAGGAGCCCACCGAGGGCAAGCCCCCGCAAGGTGTGGAAGGCGATCACGGTTCGTCCTCAGCGCTGTGCGTTCCCCCGCGCGGCCAGGGCGGTCGCGTAGAGGGCAGCCGCATCCCGGTGGAAGGCGGCGCGCGAATCCGGCCGGGAATAGAACATGTGCCCGCCGGGGTACACCGCGAGATCGAGGCGCCCGCCGCCGAAGGCCGGCATCTGGTCGATCAGCAGCTTCGAGGCGAAGTACGGCGTCACCAGATCGGTGAAACCGTGCGCCACCAGCACCCGCATGTTGCCGTCGAGGGCCAGCACCCCGCGCAGTGCCCCCAGGGCTTCCGGCGCGATGCGCCCGCTGCCCCAGGTCCAGCCCCGATTCACCTGTCCGTTCAGGAGTTCGTAGCGCAGATCCGGCACCCGATAGTTCAACTTTTCGGTGTAGAGCGCGATCATCGCGCTGGTGAGCGGCGCCTGGAGCCCCGTGAGCAGCGGATCCTCGAAGCCCGACGCGGCGGCGTTCGGGTCCGGGTCCCAGCCGGTGACGCCCGTGTCGTAGGCGCTCGCCACCCGGCCGGTATCGCGGCCGATCTCGCGCTGGACGCTCTGGCCGGAGAGGCGCCCGGCCTGCCGGCGTACGAAGCCCGGGTCGAGGCCTGCCAGCGCGCCGACCCGGTCGCCGAGGCGCGCGACGGCGGCGTTGTCCGAGGGGCCTTTCAGGAGGTCGGCGAGATAGGGCCCGGTGGCGTAGGCCTCGGCCTCGGCCATCGATTGACGCGTCGGCGTGCCACCCGCCCGCTCGATGGCGGCGGCGGCGAAGGACGGCAGCTTGATGACGTGTCCCCAGGGCGTGGTGCGCGGCGCCTGCAGCCAGGCGAAGTCGAGGACCGGGGACAACAGGACCATACCGGACAACCCGACCCCGATCTCCTCCTGAAGCTTCGATGCGATGAGGGGCCCCCGGAACCCGCCATAGCTCTCGCCGACGTAGAATTTCGGCGCGGCCATGCGGTCGTTGATGCGCAGCCAGCGGGCGATGGCCGAGGACAGCACCGAGGCATCGGCGTCGACGCTCCAGTACCGCTTGCCGTCTCCGTCGGCGGAACGGCTGTAGCCCGTGCCCACGGGATCGAGGAAGACGAGGTCCGTGAAGTCGAGCCAGGTGCCGTCGTTCGGCACGAGACCGACCGGTGCCGAAGGGCTGATGCTGGCGCCCTCCACGGGCAGGCGCCACGGGCCGATGGCGCCGATGTTGAGGTAGGCCGAGGCGGCGCCCGGTCCGCCGTTCAGCGCGAAGGTCACGGGACGCGCCACATCCTCCTTCTTTGCCCCGTCCTTGCCCGCCAGCGTGTAGGCGATGAAGCCGATCTCCGCCTGGAGCTTGCCGGACTCGTCCATGAGCGGCAGGCTGCCGGCGCGCGCGGTGAAGGCGAGGACGCGTCCGTCCGGCAGGGTGACGCTGTGCTCCGTGACTGCGTCGGCGGGGAGCTTTCGTCCCTCGGGGCCGCGCGTCTCGGCGGGCCGGCGCGCCTCGGGAGGGCGCTCACCCGAAGGAGCGGGCTGGGCGTGAAGCGAAGTTCCGGCGAGCAGCAGGGCCGCGAGGCCGATGGCGAAGCGTCTCATGGCGTTTCCTCTCGGCGATTTCGCGTTCGTTCGGAGGGGCGTCAGGCCTTCTTCTGCCAACGCCCGTCCTCGTCCTGCTGCCAGTAGGCGATCGTGTGCCCGGCGGCCTTGGCCTCTTTCCACTGCTCGCGGGCACGCAGCAGGGCATCCTGATCAGTGCCGTCGAACAGCACACAGATCCGGGCGTACTCGGCTGCATCCAGCGGAAGGTCCGCACCCTCCACGAGGAAGCGGATCGAGGCCGCGTTCGGATTCGTCTCCTTGAGCGTCAGCACCACCAGCTGGCTCGCCGCATCGGGTTCGCGGTCGGTGCCATGGGGCAGGAAGCTGTCGTCGCTGTAGGTCCAGAGCTGGTCATCGAGCGCCTGGAGCCGCTCTTCGCTGGCGGCTTGGATCGTGGCGCGCCACTGGCGCTCCAGCGAGCGCTCGAGCAGGTTTGGCAACACCTTCTCGAGGGGCTGCTGCTGCAGGTGATAGAACAGGATCTCGGTCACAGCGTGCAAGGTAAGCATCCGCCAGTCCATTGCCAGCGCCGTCCCCCTCTTCCGCCCACGATTTGCCCCGAGCAGCCGCGCGTGAAAACCGCGCAGATGGCTGGGATCGCGCGCTTCCGACACACTAAACGCGATCTGGCGGCGGCTCACGCGCTGACGGCTGCATATCTTGAAAACGCCCGACTTCGCCCGATGGCCGCCTGATTTGGCTAAGGCTTCGTCAACCCTCAGCCATTATTGCAATGCACCTACAACCTGCTCGCGCCGGCCCCGATGGCTGTTTCGCAGGCCAGCCCAATTTCGCCATCCGGATCCCGGCCCGTCCATCGGCCGCGGGCCTCATTATATCAGGACCTCATCCCGTGAGCTTCACCGTCAGCGCGCGCGTTTCCGCACGTCAGTTCTCGTTCCAGCATCGCTCGATGCTGGGCGCGCTCGATCAAAGCCTGTCGCTGTTGGTATCAGGCATGTCGGACGTGCGGATCGTCGATGCGGACGGCCGGGCCCATACGCCATCCGCTCTCCAGGCGCTCCTGTTCGGAGCCCGGTCAACCTTGAAGGATGCCGTTTCGGTTGCACCCGTCTTGACCGCACAGGCTGCCTGAGGCGTTATTTTCACAGGCTAGGGCACACGGCCTCGCGGCCATCACCGCGCGAGGCCTTCGGCCGATGGCTCAGACCAAACGGCTCTGCACCATTGCGGCGCCGACGAAGCCCTTGAAAAGCGGGTGCGGCTCGAAGGGACGTGACTTGAGTTCCGGATGGAACTGCACGCCGATGAACCACGGATGGCCGACATGCTCCACGGTCTCCGGCAGGAGCCCGTCCGGCGATAGGCCGGAGAAGCGCAGGCCCTTGGCCTCCAGCACGTCGCGATAGGCCATGTTGACCTCGTAGCGGTGCCGATGGCGCTCTGAGATCTCGGTGGTGCCGTAGATCTCGGCGATCTTCGAATCCGGCCGCAGGGCGGCCTGATAGGCGCCGAGCCGCATGGTGCCGCCGAGGTCGCCGGCCGCAGCCCGGCGCTCCAGTTCGTTGCCCTTCAGCCACTCGGTGAGCAGGCCGACCACGGGCTCGGCGGTTTCGCCGAACTCGGTCGAATTGGCGTCCGGCACGCCGGCGAGCGAGCGGGCCGCCTCGATCACCGCCATCTGCATGCCGAAGCAGATGCCGAAATAGGGGATCTTGCGCTCGCGGGCGTAGCGGGCTGCGCGGATCTTGCCCTCGGCGCCCCGCTGGCCGAAACCGCCGGGCACCAGAATGCCGTGGATGCCTTCGAGGAAGGGCGCAGGGTCCTCGCGCTCGAAGACCTCGGCCTCGATCCATTCGAGGTTCACCTTGACCCGGTGGGCGATGCCGCCGTGAGTCAGGGCTTCGGTGAGCGACTTGTAGGCGTCCTTCAGCCCTGTGTACTTGCCCACGATGGCGATGGAGACCTCGCCCTCCGGGTTCTTCACCCGCTCGGAGATCGTGCGCCAGCGCGACAGGTCGGGTTCGTCCTGCGAGGGCAGCCCGAAATGCGCCAGCACCTCGCGGTCGAGGCCGGCCTCGCGGTAGGAGAGCGGCACGTCGTAGATCGAGTCGACGTCGCGGGCCTCGATGACGGCGGTCTCGCGCACGTTGCAGAACAGCCCGAGCTTGCGGCGCTCGTCGGCGGGAATCGGCCGGTCGCAGCGGCAGAGCAGCATGTCGGGCTGGATGCCGATGGAGCGCAGTTCCTTCACCGAGTGCTGCGTCGGCTTGGTCTTCAGTTCCCCGGCCGAGGGAATGTAGGGCAGCAGGGTCAGGTGCACGAAGGCGGTGGCGCCGCGCGGCAATTGCTGGCCGAGCTGGCGGATCGCCTCGAAGAAGGGCAGGCCCTCGATGTCGCCCACCGTACCGCCGATCTCGACGAGCACGAAGTCGAAGGCTTCGTTGCCCTCGAGCACGAAGTCCTTGATGGCGTTGGTGACGTGCGGAATCACTTGGATCGTCGCGCCGAGGTAATCCCCACGCCGCTCCTTGGTGATGATGTCGAGATAGATCCGGCCGGTGGTGATATTGTCGGCCCGCGTCGCCGGCAAGCCCGTGAAGCGCTCGTAATGGCCGAGATCGAGGTCGGTCTCCGCGCCGTCGTCGGTGACGAACACCTCGCCGTGCTGCGTCGGGCTCATCGTGCCCGGGTCGACGTTGAGATAGGGGTCGAGCTTGCGCAGGCGGACTTTGTAGCCGCGCGCCTGGAGCAGGGCCGCGAGCGCTGCCGATG
>NZ_JAQGKL010000056.1 GCF_028290105.1 Methylobacterium sp. | reverse complement strand
CTTTTACGCAGGCTCTCCTCGTGGGCACGAGCCATGATGGTGAGCGAGATGATGAGTTTGCTCCAGTCGTCTCCGACGCTTTCCTGGCTGTAGGTCTGATCATCCGTCAAGGTCACAATGGTGATGCCCGAACGTATAATCTCCAGAAACAGGCTAAGCGCTTCAAGAACCTGATCGCGTGAGAGGCGATCTAGGCTCTCAACGAGCGGAAAACTGCCATTCTTTACACGACCGTTCTCCACCATGTTGATGAAGCGACCCAATGCGCCGTTCCGGCGGTTTTTACCCTTGTAGGCGCTCACGCCGATGTCGCGCAGGCTCTCATCCAACACCAGCCCGTGTTGTTCGGCCCAACGCCGACTGAGTTCTGTCTGCCGCCTGAGGCTGTCACCCTTCAACTGCTGGTCCGTGCTCATTCGTATGTACGAGTAGGCCACATTCCCTGGTTTGATCTGCGGGTCGCTCATACGTACTTAATCTCTTATGTTGCCGCGTTGTGCAATCAGCACGTATAGGAAGGTCTCCAGGACGCCGTCGAAGAACATCTGGCGCAGGCGGGCGTCCGAGGCCTCGTCGCGAAACACGCCGGCCCCCGAGAGGGAGGCGCGCCGCACCCCGGCGCCGGCCAGGAGCTCGCGCCAGCGCCCGGCGGAATCGGCGTTGGTGGTGTCCACCGCCTCCGCGTTGAAGGCGATCTGGCGGGCGCGCAGGCCCGCCACGGCGACGAAGCCGGCACCGGTGCCGATGCGGATGAGCAGGTCCTTGCCGCGTTGGGCCGTCATGGTCGGGCTCCTGTCTCTGGTGTGGGGTGCTCAAGCTTGCAGGCGCTCGGTGACCGCACCGAGGGTGAGGGTGGCGCGGGTCTCGCCGCTGGCGAGGTCTCGCCGGACCGCGATGGCGGCGAGATCGAGGCGCACCAGGGCATGGCCCGCGAGGCTGAGCGGCGCGTCGTGGAGGAGGTCGGCGATGCGCTCGGCGGCATCGACGGCGCTGCGGGTCGAGCCGGGCTTGGCGAACACCGTCAGGCTGAGATCGTGCCGGTGGCGCCGGGCGCCGTCGACGGAATCGTCGCGGATCTCGGCATCCCCGAACAGGGCATAGACCGGGGCCGCCCCGCGCGGCGGCTCGTCGGTGAGGCGCAACGCGCCGCCCATCAGCCGCGACAGGGTGGCGTCGACCGCGAGGTAGGCGAGGATCGCGGCGCGAAGCGCCAGGAGCGGGCTGGTGGGGGAGGGGGGAAGGGAAGGGGAAGGGGCGAGCGTCACGCGGCGCTCCCTTCCGCAATCAGTTCCTCCACCTGGCAGACCAGCTCGCGCCGGCGCCCGTCCGGATCGCCGGCCGCCCGGATGGCGAAGCGGCGCGGGCCGCTCGCGAGCCGCATCGCCGGGGTGATCGCGGCGCCGTAGGCGAAACGGACCCGGTGCGTGGCGAGCGCCTCCGCGCGCCCGAGGCGCACCCGCTCGAGGGTGCCCAGCGGCTCGATCGCGCCCCAGAGCAGGGGCCCGGCGACGTACCGGCGCAGCACGCCGCCGAAGCCGTCCGGCTCCTCCAGGGGACGTTCGAGCACGAAGCGTCGGCGCCGCGCGCCGATGGGCGCGCGGGGGAGGGACTGAACCATGGGGCAGGTCTCCGGTGGGAGGGCGCTAGAGCCGCAGCCGCCGCAGCGGCTCGACGAGGGTGGCGACCGCCGGGGGCGGGGGGCCGGGCGCATCGCCGCGATGCTCGAAGCCGTGGGCGACGAGGAGACGGATCGCCTGGGCCAGGGCCGGCGGGACGGGCGGGCCCGCCCCGCCATGGCCGGCCTCGACCTCGATCAACGCGGCCCGGTTCAGGAGCGACGGCGCCGCCGGATCGATCACGAGGCCGGGCGCCTCGCGTGTGTCCTCACCGAGCCGGACGAGGCCCGGCGCGAGATCGGTGACGACGCCCCCGGCGTCGACGAGCCCGGCCCGGCCCACGGCGACGAGGGGGCTCAAGGGCAGCGGAACGCGCCCGTCGCGGGGCCAGGCGGTGAGCATCAGGCGGTAGCGCCCGGGCACCAGGATGCACCGCGCGGCGACTTCCACCTGAGCCCGGGCCGCCGTGATCAGCCGCTCCACCAGGGCGTGCTCGGCCCCGCCGTCGTCGGGGTCGAGGCGGAGATGGCCGCGCATCTCGGCGAGCGTCACCGGCTCGACGATGGCGGCGTCGACGCGTATCGGGGTCATCGTCGTCTCCCTGTAGGGCGTCCCGGTGGGGTGTCCGGATGAAAGGATCGCCATGGCTCGCGGATCTGGCCCGCGCCTCGGGGCTGCGCCGGCCTCTGCCCTGGCGCTGGTCCTGCTCGGGCTCGCCCCCGCGCAGGCGGTGGTCGGCGGGCATCCCGCCCCCGAGGCGGCGGCCTCGGCCGTGATGGTGCTGTCCTCGAAGGGCGGCGTCTGCACCGGCATCGTGGTGGCGCCCGACGCGGTCCTCACCGCCGGGCACTGCGTCGCCGCCGGGCTCGAGCACCGGGTGCACTACAAGGACGAGGCCGGCGCGCCGGTGCTCGCCGAGATCGCCGCCCGCGCTTTGCATCCCGGCTACGATGCCGGCGCGGTGGCGGGCCGCCGCCGCTCCATCGACCTCGCGCTGGTGCGCCTCGCGGCGCCGCTACCGGCCCGCTTCGTGCCGGCCTCCCTCGGTGCCGCGATGCCGCGTGCCGGGACGCGCCTCACCCTCGCGGGCTACGGCGTGGCCGCGCCCGCCGACGCGCGCAGCACCGGCACCTATCGCAGCGTCGATCTCGGGGTGGTGGAGCCCCATGGCCCGAGCCGCATCCTGGTCTGGCTCGGGGCGGGCCCCGGCGGGGCCAGTGCCTGCCACGGCGATTCCGGCGGCCCGATCACCGACGGGTCATCGGTCCTGGCCGTCTCGGCCTGGGTCGCGGGCAAGGCCTGCGGCGGCATCTCGCAGGGCGTCCTGCTCGGGCCGCAGCGCGCGTGGATCGACCAAACCCTGTCCGGATGGCGCGCGTCCGCGCGCTGGTCCGAACCCTGAGGCTGCGACCTCTGGTGGAACGCGCGGAGCGGAACCAGAGCTTGGCCGAGCCATTGGCTTGGGATAGGCTTTTTTCGGTTCTCGTCCAGAACATCGCCGGACGCGGGAGAGACACGATGCTGCCCACCGCGTTGCGCACGCTTGCCCAGCCCAAAGGTCCGCGCCGCACGATCGCGCTGTGCGTCCTGGCCGTCGCCGCCTTGGCACCCATGCCGGCCTCGGCAGTCATCAACGGCGAGGTCTCGCGCGATCCCGACGGCCTGCGCGCCTCGGTGGTGCGCATCGAGAGCACGCAGGGCGAGATCTGCTCGGGCACCCTCATCGCGCGCGACCTCGTGCTCACCGCCGCGCATTGCGTGATGCACCAAGCCGGCTACAGCGTCGTCGCGGTGGACCGGGCCTTCCGCTCGCGCCGCATCAACGCCATCGCGGCCGCCATGCATCCGGACTTCGTGCCCGGCACCACGCCGGAGGACCAGCCGGGCGTCGACCTGGCGCTGATCAAGCTCGCCGAACCCCTCGGCGGCGATTTCCAGCCCCTCGACCCGCGCGGCGGCGCCATCAACACCGGCGACGCGGTGGACATCGCGGGCTTCGGCGTGGTCGCCGAGAACCGGCGCAACACCGCGCGCACCCTGCGCCAGGCCCACCTCGTCTCCATCGGCTCCCTGCAGGTCGCCAACCGCGTGACGGTGGTGACCGACCGGCGCCGGCTGGCCGAGACCGCCGGCGCCGGGGCCTGCCTCGGCGATTCCGGCGGCCCGATCCTGCGGGGCGGCCCCGGCGGCTATCAGGTCGTCGGCGTGGTCAGCTGGTCGAGCGGCGCCATGCGCCAGGACAGAAAAGCCCGCACCGCCTGCGGCGGCTTCACCGCGGTGACGCCGACCAGCGAGCACACGGGCTGGATCAGCCAGCGCGCCGCCGAATTCGCGCGCATGCCGTCCGGCGCCTCGATCGGCGCGACCCGCTCGGATTGGATGGCCAAGCCCGCCCGGCGCTGAACCGCCGGCCGCGCGGCTCGGAAAACCCTCTACTCGTAGGCGACGGCGGGGCCCGTGACCTGGACCTCGACGTCGAAATCACGAAAGTGAGCGGGCAATTCCCTGGCCGCGGCGGGGGATTGCGCGAAGACCTTCACGGTCCAGTCGTCTCCGCTCTCGTTGACGCCGAGCCCGACGGAGCAATCGACCCGGCCCGCGATGTACTCGGCCACGAAGGCTTCCTTGGCCGCGACGGCAGCCGGCTGGGACGCTAGCAGTTTGTCACGCGAGGCAACCATGTCACGCTCCTGCGGCGGGGATGTAGATCTCGAGGTCGAGGGCATCGAGGACGGTTCGAATCGGGTTCCCGTATGTAATTCCGCCGCCCCTCGGTCCGCCGATATCGGTCCCGGCAAACAGAAGCGCGATCGGGCGGCCCTCATTCGTGCAGATCAGGGCACCACTGTCTCCGCCCTTCGAGAATGCACCCTTCATACCACTGATCGCAATCTGCTTGTTGAACATCGCGAACCTGGGTCGAGGACCGCTGACCATCTGGACGCGGACGTTGTCCACCGCGATCGCCTCGACGACGCCTTCCCTGTTGCGGGTCGTGCGCCCGACCTTGCGGACCTCCATGCGCTCGATGACCAGATCCTCGATCTCGCCGATCTCCCAGGGCGTGCCGTCCGGGATCGTGTGGCCGACCCTGCGGGCTTCGCAGGTCCGACCCGGGTCGAGATGGGCGAAGGCGCAATCGACGAGATTGAACGAGACCGGATCGAAGTCGATCGGGATGAAGGATTTCAGCTTCGCCACGTGATGAGCCGTGTCGTGCGCCCGTCCGCCATCCGCGCGCCCGGGCTGCAGGATGACGTCGTCGATCCGGCCGGCATTGGTCGCCGCCAGGATGTGGTTGTTCGACAGGATGCCGACATTGCCGCCGGGGTCGACGGCGAAGCATCCGATCGTTCCGGCGCTGACCCGCACGTGTCCGACGGACTCGCCGATGAGAAGCGGACGACAGGGTTGCGGCGTGGCAGAGCCTTGTCGCCGCACGCGACCCGTCACGATGACCTCGATCTCGTCCCGCGCGATGCGCTGCGCGGCCTCGACCACGGGATGATGCCGCAGCTTGGCATGCTGGAGAAACAGTCCGACCTTCAGGTCCGAGGCACCCTCGCGCGCCGATTCCTTCCGGAGGATGCCGACCGCGATCTTCTCCTTGGGATCGAACGTGCCCTCCCGTCTGGCGCGCCGGATCTGATCGTGGGCTTGCGTTCCGGGCAGCGGCGCGAAGGTGGGACCGTTCGCGTCGGCCGCGGCGGCGCCGATCGTTTCGGCGTAGCGAAACGCCTTGAGGAACACCTCGGCCTTGGCGTTCTCCGCCCCGTCGATCTTCATGATTGCCGCCTCGGGAAAATTAACCTGAGGTTGTTTTGCGGCAGATCGACCGGTGAGCCAAGGGGAAGTTCAAGCGACCAATACCGCGCGCATCGGAAACCCTCAGGTTGTACCCTGAAATCAACATCCGCTGATCTCCAGGAGGCACCTCCGGGCCCGACGGCCCGGAGGTCTCAGGTTCATCCGAACGACAGCAGCTTGATCGCGTCGAAGTCCTGCACGCCGCCGCCGACGCGCTTGGTCGTGTAGAACAGCACGTAGGGCTTCGCCGAATAGGGATCGCGCAGCACGCGCACGCCGACCCGGTCGACGATCAGATAGCCGCGCTTGAAATCGCCGAAGGCGACGCTCAGCGCGTTCGCCGCGACATCGGGCATGTCCTCCGCCTCGACCAGCGGGAACGTCATCAGCGACGCCTGTCCGCCGGCCTGCGCCGGCGGCTGCCACAGATAATTGCCGTTGCCATCCTTGAACTTGCGGATCGTCGCCTGGGTCTTGCGGTTCATCACGAAGTTGCCGTTCTGCCGGTAACCCGCCTTCAGCGCGTAGATCAGATCGACCAGCACATCGGAGGCATTGCTGGCGGGAAACGCGCCGGCCGCGCCGCTCGCCACGGTGCCGAGATTGCCCCAGCTCCACGACCCGTTCGCAACCGTCGGATAGCTGAGAAAGCCCTTCGGCTTGTTGACGCCGTCGCCGTTGACGAAGGCCGCGCCCTCCTGCACCGCGAAGGTCAGCTCGACCTCCGAGGCGATCCACTCGTCGATATTCACCGCCGAGTCGTCGAGCAGGGTCGCGGTCGCCGCCGGCATCGCGTACAATTCCATCGCCGGGAACGACAGCGCATCGAGCGTCGGCGAAGCGGTTTGCGTCCGCGCGTCGGTCTCGCCGACCCAGCCGGTCGCCGGGCCCGCCGTCATGAACGGCTTCTTGTAGATCGACGACGAAATCTCGCGCACCGCGGCGATGGCGCGGATCGGCGAGATCGCGGCGAGGCGCTGGCCGATCTCCCGCTCGAGTTCGGGCGGCACCAGATAGCCGCCATCGGGATTGGAGCCGATCGACATCGCCTTGGTCTCCAGCCCGCGCAACGCGCCGGCGTCGCCGCCGCGCACATAAGCGTCGAACGCGCTCTTGTGCTCGCGCGCCGCGCCTTCGAGCGAAGCGCGCCGGGTGCCGTCGAGCGCGGGCCGCGCCTGCTTCAGCGCGAGATCGTCCAGGCGGCGGATCTGCATGTCCATCGCGGCGTCGATGCGGTCGATCTTTTCGTCGAGCAGCACGTCGCCGCGGCGGCGCTCCAGCCGGTCGAGGCGCTCGTCGTTCGCCGACTTGAACTCGTCGAACATCCGCATCATGGCGTCGTGCTCGCCGCCGAGGCCGGCCTTGCGTTCCGGCGCGGCGCCGGGCGCGCCGTGGTCGATATCATAGTCCATCTGCTTCTCCTGCTCGGGGTGTGGAAGGGGGTCGGAATGCGCGGTATGCCGCGCGGCCGGCTTGCCCGGCGGCGACGATCGCGTATGGGTCATGAAACGGCGCGCTGGAAACTCGCACAAATGCAATCGCGACTCCGGGGGTCCTGCGACCGCCTGATTTCTGCAGCAGATCAGCGCCTGCTGCGCGGTCATTTCCTCTGGCTTCAAATCCAGGCGTTGTGAAAACCGTTCACCACTCAATGACGGCGATATGTATCGGCCCTGAACGCCGCTCTCACCGGTTATTTGTTGCCTGTCGGTACGCGTAGGTCATCGTTCACCCCAGCGGCGCGATGCCGCGCAGCGCCGTCTTGCGGCCGGCGCGATCATTCATTCGCGAAACCGACGGCGCGCGGCGCGGCGTGATCGGCGCCGGCGCGGCGCCCGCCAGCATCGCCCAGTCGCGTTCGGCGTGCGAACGCGACCGAGACACCGGCGCTTGCTTCACAGCGCTGACCCGCGCGCCGTCGAGCAGCGGAAACGTCACGATCGAGATCTCCCACAGATCGACCTGATGCAGCGCCCGCACCCGGGTTCGCGGATCGATCCGGCCGCGCACGGTGCGATAGCCGATCGACAATCCGTCGATCGCGCCGCCGCGCAGCAGCGCCAGCAATTCGCGGC
>NZ_JAQGKL010000230.1 GCF_028290105.1 Methylobacterium sp. | reverse complement strand
TGATCGGCGCCCTGTACCTGACCTTCGTCTGCCTGGTTCCGGAAATCCTGGCCTCGTACTCATCCGCCAGCATCGGCTTTGGCGGCACCTCGCTCCTGATCGTCGTCTCCGTCACGATGGACACCGTCGCGCAGATCCACGGCCACCTCATGGCGCACCAGTACGAGGGCCTCGTGAAGAAGGCCAAGCTGCGCGGCGCGACGCGTCGGCGTTGATCGGGGTTCGTGGCCGGACATGCGCCGGCCGAGACCTCTTCTGAGGCGTATCGAGTACCGGTGTCGCGGAACGGCGTCGGACATCCAAGAAAATCGGACCTGAGGAAACGAGACCATGCGCATCATCCTGCTTGGGCCACCCGGCGCGGGGAAGGGGACGCAGTCCGAGCGGATCGTGGCGCGCTATGGCATCCCGCAGTTGTCGACCGGCGACATGCTGCGGGCCGCGGTGGCGGCGGGCACGCCGGTCGGCCTTCAGGCCAAGGCCGTGATGGAGTCGGGTGGTCTCGTCTCCGATGCGATCGTCGTCGGCATCGTGGCCGATCGCATCGAGGAGGCGGATGCCAGGAACGGCTTCATCCTCGACGGATTCCCCCGGACGGTGGAGCAGGCCAAGGCTCTGGACGCCATGCTGTCGCAGAAGGGCATCGCCCTCGACGCCGTCGTGGAATTCGTCGTGGACGAGAATGCCCTCGTCGGCCGCATCGCCAAGCGCGCGGAAGAAACGGCCGCTCGCGGCCAGCCCGTTCGCAAGGACGACACCCCCGAGGTCTTCAAGACCCGCCTGGACGCCTATCGGACGCTCACGGCTCCGCTCTCCGACTATTACGTCGGTACCGGCTTGCTGCAGACAATCGACGGCATGAAGCCCGTGGATGCGGTAACGGAGGATCTCGTCGCCGTTCTCAATCGATACACCGCGACCGCCACGTCCTGAGCGCTTAGCGTGCTTAGGCACGTTCGATCGCACCTCCCAGAAGGGTTGACAGCAGTGCCGGCCCGCGCTAGTGGGCCGGTCTTCGTTCAGGGAAATTGGGTCCGGATCGTCTCTCAGGAGGTCGATGCGGGCCGATTTGTCGTTTTGGACGGCGCGCAGGGGCCGGTCTCCACCGGACGCGCGTGACACCTGACTCGGAACGCATTTCGGGTCCGCATGGAGAGACACCTTGGCTCGTATCGCTGGCGTTAACATTCCGACCAACAAGCGCGTCGTCATCGCGCTCCAGTACATCCACGGCATCGGCCCCAAGAAGGCCGAGGAGATCACCGGCAAGGTCGGCATCCCGGCCGAGCGTCGCGTGAACCAGCTCACCGACGCCGAAGTGCTGTCGATCCGCGAGACCATCGACCGCGACTACCTCGTCGAGGGCGATCTGCGCCGCGAAGTCTCGATGAACATCAAGCGCCTGATGGATCTCGGCTGCTACCGTGGTCTTCGTCACCGCCGTAACCTGCCGGTTCGCGGCCAGCGCACGCACACCAATGCGCGTACCCGCAAGGGCAAGTCGAAGCCGATCGCCGGCAAGAAGAAGTAATCTTCTGCGATCCGAGGGCCGTGCTTTGCTCGGCCTTCTTTCCATCGCGTCGAACGTCCCGTTTTCGGGGCTTGGCGTGGCGGTGCGGTGATCCACAGCCGCGCCGCCGACATTCCAAAAGAATCCCGAGCGCCTGGAATGACGGGCGCGCTTGAAGGACGAGAGAGCACAGATGGCCAAGGAAGCAACCCGCGTTCGTCGCCGCGAACGCAAGAACATCGTCTCGGGCGTCGCGCACGTGAACGCGTCGTTCAACAACACGATGGTCACCATCACCGACGCGCAGGGCAACACCATTTCGTGGTCGTCCGCCGGCGCCATGGGCTTCAAGGGCTCGCGCAAGTCGACCCCCTACGCCGCCCAGGTCGCCGCCGAGGACGCCGCCCGCAAGGCTGCCGAGCACGGCATGCGGACCCTCGAGGTCGAGGTCTCCGGTCCGGGTTCGGGGCGTGAGTCGGCCCTGCGCGCGCTCCAGGCCGCCGGCTTCACGGTGACGTCGATCCGCGACGTGACGTCCATCCCGCACAACGGCTGCCGCCCGCGCAAGCGTCGCCGCGTCTGAGCGGTCACGCTGGCGAGGTGTCGGGGTCTGCTACGGAGACGCGCGTGTCGAGTGCTCAGAATCCGCTTCCGGGTGTGCTGCGGTGGAGCTTGGGTGATCTGACGATCACGGTGATGAACGACGGCTACCTGCAAGGGTCGCTCGATCTCGTCACCCGGATCGGCAGGGACGAGGCCGGCGCCCTCCAGGCCGCCGGTTTTCGTGCCCACGATCCCCGCATCACGCTGAATGCGTTCTTGATCACCGGCCCCGGCATCGAGCCGATCCTGATCGATACGGGAATGGGCAGCTTCGGCGGTCCGTCTCTCGGGCGGGTTCCCGCCGCCCTAGCGGCGGCGGGCGTTTCGCCGGAAAGCATCGGGACGGTGTTGCTGACCCACCTTCACCCCGACCATGCTGGCGGGCTTATCGCCGGAGAAGACATCGCGGCCTATCCGAACGCCGAGTTGGTTGTGCATGCCGACGAGGTGGCCCATTGGCTCGACGACGGGACGCTCTCCCGGGCGCCCGATGGCGCCAAGCCTTACTTCGAGATGGCACGCAAGGCGACCGCTCCCTATGCCGGCCGCCTGCGGACCGTCACGGGCGGCACGGTCGCACCAAGCATCGAGGCGGTTCCGCTGCCCGGCCACACGCCGGGGCATACGGGTTACCGGATCACGTCGGGCGACACGTCGCTTTTGATGTGGGCGGACATCGTTCACCTGCCGGCGATCCAGTTCAAGCAGCCGGAAGCCGGTATGGTGTTCGACACCGACGGCGAGCAGGCCTGCTCCGTGCGTCGCCGGATGCTCGACGTGGTCGCCAGCGACCGCACCTTCGTGGCGGGCGCGCATTTGGAATTTCCCGCCCTGGGCTACGTCGCCCGGGACGGTGCCGCCTACAGTTTCGTTCCGGAACTCTGGGTCACGGCACAGTAACCGTTCGCGGGCAACGCGGACGTATCGGTTTTTGAGCCTGTCAGACACCGAAGGCGCGGTGTCGGCAGGCAATGCGCGGACCGCCCCATGTGGCCCGCGCCGATCTTGCGAGAGGTAGCATCGTGGTCATTCAGAAGAATTGGCAAGAGCTCATCAAGCCGAACAAGCTTCAGGTCTCGACCGGGCACGACCCCAAGCGGGTCGCCACCGTCGTGGCGGAGCCCCTCGAACGCGGCTTCGGCACGACGCTGGGCAACTCGTTGCGCCGGGTGCTGCTCTCCTCCCTTCAGGGTGCGGCCGTGACCTCGGTGCAGATCGACGGCGTGCTGCATGAATTCTCGTCGATCCCGGGCGTGCGCGAGGACGTCACCGACATCGTCCTCAACATCAAGACCATCGCCATCCGTTCGCAGACCGAGGCCCCCAAGCGCCTGACCCTGCGCAAGACCGGCCCCGGCGTGGTCACCGCCGGTGACATCGGCACGGTGGGCGACGTCCAGATCCTGAACCCCGACCTCGTCATCTGCACCCTCGACGACGGCGCCGAGATCCGGATGGAATTCACGGTCGCCACCGGCAAGGGCTACGTCCCGGCCGAGCGCAACCGTCCCGAGGATGCGCCGATCGGCATGATCCCGGTCGATGCCCTGTTCTCGCCCGTCACCAAGGTGTCCTACCGAATCGAGACCACCCGCGAGGGCCAGGATCTTGACAAGGACAAGCTGACGATGACCATCGAGACCAACGGTGCCGTGTCGCCGGAGGATGCCCTGGCCTATGCCGCGCGCATCATCCAGGACCAGCTCCAGGTGTTCGTGAACTTCGAGGAGCCCCGCAAGGAGGAGGCGCAGCCACTCGCGCCGCAGCTCCCCTTCAATCCAGCGCTGCTTAAGAAGGTCGACGAACTCGAGCTGTCGGTACGCTCGGCGAACTGCCTGAAGAACGACAACATCGTCTACATCGGCGACCTCATCCAGAAGTCGGAGGGCGAGATGCTGCGCACCCCGAACTTCGGCCGCAAGTCGCTCAACGAGATCAAGGAAGTGCTGGCCGCCATGGGCCTGCACCTCGGCATGGACATCCCCGGCTGGCCGCCGGAGAACATCGAGGACCTCGCCAAGCGCTTCGAGGAGCACTATTAGGGCGGAGGCTAAGCCTCATCGGGCATGATTGGGCGGCGCCTCTCTGCGCCGCCGGTTCGGCCGACCGGGAACGTCGACTGCTAAAGAATCCCGCCGCGGGGTCATGCGGAATGAACAGCCCCGATCAGGGGGCGCTTGGCCGTACCGTGGCACGGCGGCCATCACATAAGGACCAGCCATCATGCGTCATGGATTTCGCGGTCGTCGCTTCAACCGCACCACCGAGCACCGCAAGGCGATGTTCGCCAACATGTCGGCCGCGCTGATCAAGCACGAGCAGATCGTCACCACCCTGCCGAAGGCCAAGGACCTGCGTCCGGTCATCGAGAAGCTGATCACGCTCGGCAAGACCGATTCGCTGCACGCGCGCCGCCTCGCCATGTCGCAGATCCGCGACCATGACATGGTCCGCAAGCTCTTCGCGGTGATCGGTCCGCGCTACAATGCCCGCCCGGGCGGCTATTGCCGTATCATGAAGGCCGGCTTCCGCTACGGCGACAACGCCCCGCTCGCCGTCATCGAGTTCGTCGATCGCGACGTGGATGCGCGCGGCAAGGATTCCGGCCCGGTGCTGGTGGACGACGCCGCGTAAGTCACGGCGGATCGTTCAGGATGACGAAAAGGCGGCCCGTGGGCCGCCTTTTTTTATGGCTCGCTTGGATGCAGGCGAGGACGCCGAAGGTCCGTCTACGCCGCCACGTCGAGCAGGCGCGACACTTCGGCGGCCAGGTCGGCCGACTCGAAGGGCTTGCGCAGGACTGGAAGGTCGGGGGGGATCGGAATCGCTTCGGCGTGTCCGGTGACGATGAGCACCGGGATTTCGGCCCATCGCGCGCGAATGCTCTGCGCGAGTTCGACGCCGGTCATGCCCGGCATGGCAAGGTCGGCGACCACGAGGTCGAAGGAATTTTGCTCCATCAGCGACAGGGCCGTTGAGCCGTCCGCCGCCTCGCTCTCGTGGTAGCCGAAGCTGGATAGGAACGAGGCGGTGACGTGCCGGACCTCCGCATCGTCGTCGACGACGAGGATGCGGGCGGAGCGCGCGGCAGGGAGGGCGGCAGGCGCCGCGTCGATCTCGGCCGGGCTGGCGGCGTTGGCGCGCGGCAGCACGATCTCGACGCGGGTGCCGGCGCCAGGGGCGCTCTCGATCCGCAGCCGCCCGGCCGATTGCTGCGCGAGGCCGAACACCATGGCGAGGCCGAGCCCGGTGCCCTGGCCCACCGACTTCGTGGTGAAAAAGGGCTCACAGACCCGGGCCAGGATCTCGGGCGCGATGCCGCTGCCGGAATCCACGATCTCGACGCTCATGTAGTCGCCCGGCGTCAGGTCCGGATCGTCGCCGATGGTCAGGACGCGGGTGCTAAGGACGATTCTGCCACCTTCCGGCATCGCGTCGCGGGCGTTGATGCACAGGTTGAGGATCGCGAGTTCGAGTTGGTCCGCGTCGACGCTGGCGGCAGGCGCCTCGGGGGTGAGGCGAGTCTCGATCGTGACGAGCCCGCCCAGGCTTCCGCTCAGCAGGTCGCTCATCCCCTCGATCAGGCCGTTGACGTCGACCGCCCTCGGGCGAAGGTCGCGCGAGCGGCTGAAGCTGAGCAGGCGCCGGGTCAGGGAGGCGCCGCGCTGAGCGGCCTGAACCGCGTTGCCGACGAGGCGCTGGACGCGCGGCTGGTCGGCGATCTTCGGGCCAACGAGTTCGAGGCTGCCGAGGATCGCGGTCAGAAGATTATTGAAGTCGTGCGCGATGCCGCCGGCCAGGGTGCCCAGGGCCTGCATCTTGTCGGATTGGCGCAGGCGCGCTTCCAGCGACTTCTGCTCGGTGACGTCCCGCTCGATCGTGGCAAGATGCGTGACCGCCCCCGAGCCGTCGCGAATCGGAACGCGCATGACGTGGCGCCAGCGTTCCGCCCCGACTGCTCCCTGCGCCACCAGTGTATCCGCCGGTTCTCCGCGCACCATGGCGCCGAAATCCGCCTCCAGAACGCTCGCTCCTTCGCTCGAGAGAGCGTCTTCCGTTCGCCCGAGGCAGTCCGGGACGGAGTGCCCGAGGCTTGCCGCCTTGCGGGCATTCAGGCGAATGAAGCGGCCCTTGGCATCCTTGAACGAGATCGCATCCTCGGCATTGTCGAGGAGGCCGAGCAAGAGGGCCCGCTCGGTGGCGAGGTCGCGGCCGATCTGATGGCGTTCGAAGGCCTGACGCACGGTGTTGCGCAGCAGATTGGCATCCCACGGCTTCGTCGCGTAGCCGGTGATGCCACCCTGGTTCAGGGCGGCCACCACTGCGCTCATGTCGGCGTAGCCGGTGAGGAGGATCGCCTGGGCATCGTGGATCTTGCGCGCCTCGGCCAACATCGCGTCACCGGTCATCCCGGGCATGCGCTGGTCGGACAGGATCACGGCGATCTCGGGCGTCGCAGCCAGGATCGCCAGGGCCTCTGCCGGCTTCGTCGTGGTGAGAACGCGGTACTCGTCCTCGAGCAGGTCCTCAAGGGCGATCAGGATATCCGGCTCGTCATCGACGGCCAGGATCGTGCCTAGTGACATGCTCAATCCGTCTGTCGTGGAATACCGATCACGAAACAGGCTCCGCCCCCGGGAGCGGCCTCGACGCTGAGCGAGCCGCTATGCGCCTGTACGACACTGTACGCAATCGCGAGGCCGAGGCCGGTGCCGGACCCCACGGGCTTGGTCGTGAAGAAGGGCTCGAAGATCTTTTCGCGCAAGGGTTCGGGGATGCCGGGTCCGGTGTCGCTGATGCGGATCAGATCCGTGTCCGGGGCAGTCCGGGTCTCGATGGTAATCGTGCCGCCCTCCGCCATGGCATCGGCCGCGTTGCCCAGGATGTTCATCACCACCTGGTTGAGCAGGGCAGGGGTGCAGTGGATCTCGGGCCGGCCCGTGAAGTCACGCACCACTGCGATCCTGTCGCCCAGCTTGTGCTGGATGAGGGCCAGCACCGTCTCGATCGCCTCCGGCACGTGAACCAGGGTGCGCTCGCCTTCGTCGAGGCGCGAGAACTTGCGCAGGTTGAGGACGAGGTCCTGGATGCGCGTCAGCCCCATGCGCATCGCGCCGACCCGGTCGCCGCACTTCTTCAGCCGGCGGGAATTGTCGGGGGATTCGGGCTCGGCGACGACCTCGCCGAGGACGCGCTCCACCGTACCCTGATGGGCCAGGATGAAAGCCAGCGGATTGTTGATCTCGTGCGCGATGCCGGCCACCAGTTCGCCGAGGGAGGCCATCTTGGCCGCCTGGACGAGCTTGGCCTGCGCGTCGGTGAGCTTGCGGTTGGCCGTGGCGAGGTCAGCATTCGCCCGTTCAAGGGCGCCCGCCAGGGCAGCCCGGGCTTCCGCCGCCTCCGCTTCGGCACGGGCGCGTTCCAGGGCCCGCTCACGGTCCCCGAACTCGCCGGCGATGCGCCGATTGTCCTCCTCCAGCAGCTTGCGGCGCACGAGGCTGCGCACCCGCATGACGAGGATCTCGCCGTCGGATTTCGAGACGACGTCGTCGGCGCCGGCCGCGAAGGCCTCCACCAGAAAATCCTTCGTCGGTGCCGTTCCGGCGATGCCGACCACCTGGAAGGTCGGGGCGCCGGCTTCCTGCTCCGCCAGGGACGCGATCCGGCGATCGCCGATCGCCCGACACAGGGCGAGCCCGTCATAGGTGGCGCCGAGGAGGTCGATGGTGACACAGTCGAACGCGGCGCCGGCCGCTTCGACGGCCGCGAGCGCGGTGGCGTGCCCGTCGGCGGTCGACACCTCGTGGCCCTCATGCGCCAGGAGGCCCGCGAGGAACGTCCGATAGGTGGCGCTGCCGTCGACCACGAGCACGCGCCCCCGCCGGAATGCCGAGACGCCGGGGCCGTCGCCGCCGCCAGCACCCATCCGCTCGCGCAAGAGGGCACGGATGCGCAGGACGAGGAGATCGCGATCGGCGGATTTCGCCACATAGGCGTCGGCGCCGCTCTCCAGGCCCTGGCGTTCACCGTCGCGGGCTCCCGTGAGCATCAGGAGCGGCAGGGTGCGGGTGCGCAGGGAGAGCCGGAGCTGGCGCGCGAACTCGTCGCCATTCATGCCCGGCAGGTGGTGGTCGGCCACGACGAGGTCGGGCAGGCGCGTGTTGAGATGGTCGAGGGCCGCTTCCGCCGTCGCGCAGCGCTCCACCGCGAAACCGCGCGATTCGAGGAGAAGGCGCAGTTCGAGCGCCTGGGTCTCAGAATCCTCGACGAGAAGCAGGCGGGGCTTGGCCTCGGCGGTCTCGCTCACGGGACGCCCTCCGCCAAGCGTGCCAGATGCGCGGAGATCCGGTCGAGCGGCAGAACGGTGCCGGCGGCCGAGAGCCGGATCGCGGCCGCCGGCATGCCGAACACCACGGCCGTGCTCTCGTCCTCCGCAACGGTCGAAGCGCCCGCCCGGCGCATCTCGAGGAGGCCGGCGGCCCCATCCTCGCCCATGCCGGTGAGGAGGACGCCGATGCCGCGCGCGCCCGCATGCTTGGCGACCGAGCGGAACAAGGCGGTGGCCGCCGGGCGCTGCCCGCCGACAGGGGGCGCGTCCGTGATGCGCAGGTGTCCACCCGCGCCAAGCTCGAGATGCCGGTCTCCGGGAGCCACGTAGGCGTGGCCGGCTTCGGCCCGCTCACCCTCCCGTGCGACGGAGACGGTGAGGCCGACGACGCCGTTCAGCCAAGCCGCGAAGCCTTCCATGAAGGCGGCGCCCATGTGCTGGACCACGAGGACCGGTAGCGGATAGTCGGCGGGCAGGCCGCCAATCACCCGGGCGAGGGCGGGCGGGCCGCCGGTGGAGGCCGCGACCGCCAGGACGCTGGCGGATTCCGGCACGCGGAGCGCGGCGGAGACCGGGATCGGGGCAGCGACCCGTCCCGCCCATTCCGAGCCGATCGGCCGGCGGCGAATGACCGGCACGGCCGCCATGATCCGCAACTGCGTGCAGATCTCGGCAGCGACCGCATCGTACCCAGCATGGGTCGTGGCCACGGGCTTCTCGACCACCGACAGGGCACCGGCTCGCAGGGCGTTCATCGAGATGCGCAGCGAGGAATCCTCGATCGAATCCGCGATGACGACGATGGGCGTCGGGCGGTCGGCCATGATACGGCGCGTCGTCTCCAGCCCGTCGATGCCGGGGAGCCGGATATCCATCGAGACGACGTCCGGACGGGCCTGGGCGATGGTGGCGAGCGCCTCCTCGCCGGAGGCCACGGCCGCGACCACTTCCAGGCGCGGATCGCGGCCGACGATGTGGATCAGGAGCTGGCGCACCACCAGCGAATCCTCGACCAGCATGACCCGGACCCGCGCGGGCACCACTGTATCCAGTTCGAGGCCGCTCACAGCAATTGCCCGATGGTGTCGAGGAGTTGGCGCTGATCGAAGGTCTGCTTGGTCAGGTAAGCGTCGGCCCCGAGTTCGAGGCCGCGCGCGACGTCGCCGGCATCGCCGCGCGAGGTCATCAGGATGATCGGCAGGCGCGCGAAGGCCTCGTCGGCGCGCAGCGCCTTCACGAGGCCGAACCCGTCGAGGCGTGGCATCTCCACGTCGGCGACCATCAGGTCCACCGGCTCGATCCGCGCGCGCAGACGGTCGAGCGCATCCTGACCGTCGACGCAGACGACGACGCGGTACCCGGCCGCTTCCAAGATGCCCTTCTCCAAGGTCCGCGTCGTGATCGAGTCGTCCACCACGAGGATCGTCGAACGTGGCGCCTGCGCGATCGTTCCGCGGGTTCCCGTGGGTTGTGGCGCCGCACCGATGCCGACCTCCCCCGCACGCGCCACGAGGCCTTCGGCGTCGAGCACCAGCGCCGGCCGGTCCCCGGACAGGATCACGGTCCCGGAGACGAGGCGCGCATCGGCCCCGATCGGAGGCGGCGGCAGGACCCGCAGGGTCCGCACGTCGGAGAGCGCATCCACCATCAGGACGCAGCGCCGGCCCGTCGTCCGCAGCAGGATCGCGGGGCGCGTCCGCCCCGTCTCCGCCTCCGGCGCATCGCCCCCGAATCCGAGGAGGTGGCGCAGGTCGAGGACCGGCACGGTCGCGTCAGCGCCGTCAATCTCCACGCGGGTGACGATGCGACCCATGGCCGATCCGAGAGCCGGGGGGGCCAAGCGCAGTAGGCGCTCCGCCGACGCGCTCGGCAGCGCGTAGGTGATACCGCCCGCCTCCACCAACAGCATGGCCCGGCGCGCGGCCGAGAGCGGCAGGCTCATGAAGAGTTCGGATCCGTAGGGGGCGCGCGGCGCGAGCCGGACCGTGCCGCCGAGGCGGCGCGCGGCATCGGCGGCGACCGAGAGGCCGATGCCGCGGCCCGAGAGCGTGTCGACGGAAGCGGCGGTGGAGAAGCCGGGCTCGAACACCAACGCGAGGAGCGCTTCGGCGCTGGGGTCGGGCCCGGGGACGAGAAGATCGCGGGCGCGCGCGGTCCTGGCGATGGCGGCCAGATCCGGTCCGCGCCCGTCGTCGTGGACCCTGATGACGAGGCGTCCGCCCTGCACGGCAACATCGAGACCGATGGCGAGCGCGCTGGGCTTGCCCTGGCTCCGGCGAGCTTCCGGGGAATCGGCGCCGTGGCTCAGCGCGTTGCGAAGCGCGTGCAGCACCGGGTCCTTGAGAACCTGGAGCATTCCCCGGTCGACCGGCAGTTCCAGACCGCGCACGGTCACCTCGATCTCGCGCCCCTCGTCGCGGGCATGCTCGCGCAAGGCCCGGGGAAAGCCCCCGAACGCGGTCTCGGCGGGGACGAGGGCCATACGTTCGGCCTCACCCAAGAGCCGGGCCATCCCGTTCTCCACGGTGGAGGCGAGGGCGCCGCGCACCCGAGACACCTCGGCGGCATCGCGCGACAGCGCGATCAGGCCGGCTTCGAGCGCACCCCACTCGTCGTCATGGGCCTCGGATGACGGTCCGGGGACTTGAATGGCCGCTGGGCTCTTGGCCACCTCCCTCTTGATCAATCCCCTAGCGCGCAGGCGCTCGGCGAGGCGGGCGAGTTCGGCGGCGCGGCGGGCGAGACGCGCGAGACCATCCGCCACGAGGGGCTCACCCCCAAGGGCACTGGCCAGTTCGTGCGTGGCGCGCGTCAGCGCCTCGACCGCATCCGCCGGAATGCGGAGAAGGGCCTGCTGCCCGTCGATGGGCGCCTCGACGGGCGCCGGCTTGGCGGCCGGCGCGGAGACCGGAGGAGGGGGAACGACTGGCTCCGGCTCTGCGGCTGCCGGATCGAGGGCCCGGTCGAGGGCCGTAAGGGCGTCGCCCGGCATGTCCGGACCGGCGCCGTCCGTGAGGCCGGCGACGTAGGCCTCGATCCGGTCAAGGGCGAGGTGGACGGCGGCGGTCTCTCCCCGCGACAGGCCCGATTCCCGCGCGACGACGCGTTCGAACAACGCTTCCAGGCGGTGCGCCACGGCCTCCACCGCCGGCAGGTCGACCGCACGCGAGGCGCCCTTCAGGCTGTGCGCGCGGCGGAAGACGTCGTTCCAGTCCGGCGCAGACTCGCCGGTGACGCCGGCCAGCGCGTTGCGGATCGCGTCGATATGCTCGCGGTGCTCGACCTCGAAGGCCGCGAGAAGAAGCTGGCGAATGTCCATCCGCCGCTCAGCGCCGTCGCGGCGCTAGGGTGACGTCCGAACCCGAGACATTCGCAGCAAGTCCCTCGTGAACCATGGTCTTTTCCCGCCGATCGAGCGCCCCCGACACGAACAAGCGCCTCAGTGCCGGTAGCGCTCGGCGAGCGCCATCAGGGCCTGCGCCAGCTCGGTAAGGTTGGCGGAGGCCGCCTCGACCTCGCGGGTGCCGGCGGCCGTCTGCTGGCTCGCCTGCCGGATGTTCTGGAGAGCACCCATCACCTGCTCGATGCCGAGCTGCTGCTGGTTCGTCGAGGCGACGATCTGCTGGAAGGTCTGCACGCTCTCCTCGACCCGCGCGGTGATCTCCTCGATGGTCCGCTGGGTGGTGTCGGAGCGGGCCTTGCCGGTGGCGGCGCGCTTGACCGCCTCCTCGGTGAGCATGACCGAGGTGTTGATGCCGCGCTGGATCTCGCCGAGGATCGTGCGGACCTGCCCCGTCGCGGCCTTGGCCTGGTCGGCGAGGAGCTTCATCTCGGAGGCCACCACCGCGAAGCTGCGCCCGCTCTCGCCCGCCGCCGCCGCTTCGATGGCGGCGTTGAGGGCCAGGAGATGCGTGCGTTCCGAGATGTCGTTCACCGTGGTGATGATGTCGCCGATCGCCTGGGTCTTCTCCGAGAGGGCGACGATGTTGCCGGCCACGGCCTCGGCCTGTTCGCGGATCGCGTCCATGGCGCGCGCCGTGTCGGCCACCGCGCGCAGGCCCGCGCGCGAGGTCTGAGCCGTGGATTGCGCGGTGGCGATCACCTCACCGGCCCGCTTGCCGATCTGCGCGCCCGAATGCGTGATCTCGTCCACGGTGGCCGCGGTCTCCTGCACGGCGGCGAACTGCTCCTCGACGCTCGCGGCCTGCTCCTGGGCGGAGGCGCGGATCTCGGCTGCCGCCGCGTTGAGGTCGGCCGTGGCGGCCCGGTTGGTGCGAGCGAGGTCGGCCAGACCCGCGACCATGCGGTTGAGGGTGCGCCCGAGCCGGCCGATCTCGTCCTTGCCCCGGGCCTCCAGGGTGCCGGAGAGGTCTCCCTCGCCGACCCGCTCGGCGAAGGCCATCACGGCCTCCAGGGGCCGCACCACGGCCCGGCTGATCAGGATAGTGATGAGGATGCTCAGCACGATGGAGGCCGCGAGGGTCGCCAGGATCGAGAGGCGGCTGCGGTCGTACAGGTCGGCGACGCTGCGCTGCCCGGCCGCGATGCCCTCGTCGAGTGCGCTGCGCGTGCGCTCGATGTCGCCGATGAACAGATCCTGGCTGCGGTTCAGGGCGTCGCTTCGCGCCTCGACGCCGTCGATATCCTTGGCATTGATGGCCGCGAGCTGCGCTTCGCTCGCGGTCCGCAATTCCCGCAATTCGGCCATCGCCTCGATGGCGACGCCGTTGATCTTGCGCCAGGCGAGGCTGCGCTCCTCGGATGCCGAGCGGGCGCGGTAGCCGTCCGTGGCGCGGACGAGTTCGGTGAGGATCGCGTCAGCTTCCATGGCGGTCCGACGCCAAGTGCCCGAGACGTCCTCGCGTTCGGGGCCGCCACGGGCCCGCATCAGGAGGGCGATGATCGCGTTGCGGCGCTGCAGGCCCATGTCGCGACCCTTGTTGGCGAGGTCGTCGAGCTGGCGCGCCACCGTAAGGTCGCGCGAGACGATGGCATCGGTGGTGGCGCGCACCGTGCCGATCTGTTCGAGGGCATAGAGGCCCAGGGCCACCACGACCACCGTGATGGCGACGAAGCCGAGGAGGATGCGTTTTCCGATCGAGATCGACACAGGCTGGCTCAAGGCTCCGCAAACCGGCCGGTCGTCGTGGGGCGCAGTGCCCCCGAAACCGGCCTCGTGGCACGTCCCGACCGCCGGACCGGCATCAGGAGAGGTATCGCCGCATCAGGCGCGGCAGGTCGAGGACGACGAAGCCGGTCTCGGCCCCCTGCCCGGCACCCGCCGGGGCATAGCCCGAAACCGCCTCCGCGCTCAAACCGGTCTCCGCATAAGCCGAGTCCAGGGCTTCGTCGGCGATCTCGGCGACGCCGAGAACGCGGTCGACGGCGAGGGCCACGGGTACGGTGGCGCCGCGCACCACCACCACGTGACCGGCCTCGTCGCTCGGCTCCGCCGGACGGCCGAGGGCGCGCCCCAGTGCGAGCAGGCTGACGACGCGGCCCGAGAGGGCAATGAGGCCGAGCACGGCCGGCGGCGCGCCGGGCAGGGGCGTCACGGGTCTCGTCGGCAGGACCTGCGCAACCTGACCGAGGGGCAATCCGAAGCGGTCGGGACCACAGACACAGACGAGATAGGCCCGCGTCGCCGTGAGCGCGGCGACCCCGCGACCGCGTCGCGCGAGGGCGCGCGTACGCGCCTGGCGCAACGTGTGCAGGCCCGGGGCCTCGCCGGCGCTGCCAAGGGTCTGGGTCACGGACCGTCTCCTGTCAGCCCGGCTCGGGCGAGGGTGGCGCTGCGGGCAAGTTCCCTCGGGCCGAGCCCGTCGCCTTCCGCCACGATCGCGTCCGGCGCCAGGGCTTGAGCGAGCCGGATCGCGTTGTCCAGGGCCCGCGCGGCCTCTCCCGTCCGGCCGAGGCCGATCAGGAGCAGGCCGAGCTGGTAATGCGCCATCACGAAGTCTCGTTCGAGATAGAGAGCACCGCGCAGGGCACGCTCGGCCTCGGGGTGACGGCCGAGGCTGTGGGCGAGGAGCCCATCGTAATAGTGCAGGGCGGGGTCGGTCGGCGCCGCGCGGATCGCCACGCGCAGGGCCCGCCACGCCTCGCCCGTCTCGCCCGCATCGGCCAGGGCGCGGATATGGGCCAGGCGTGCGCCCGCCTCGATGTTCGCAAACTCGGCATCCTCGATGCCAGGATCGCCCGGCACAGAGTTCCCGTGCGCCACATTGCGGATGCCGACATCCTCCTCCCCGAATCCGACGACCTCGACGGAGGCCCGTTCGGCGAGCACGGGTTCACGCCGAGCCTGCGAAATGCGATCGGGTTCGCCGAGGTAAGGCATCGGGGCGAGTCCGCTCGGGCTCTCCATGCCGAATGCCGGCTGCCAGGGCGGCGGCGCTGGGGCCGGTCCGGATGTGCCAGAGGGGCGGTAGGCGACGGTGCCGGGGAGGTTGACCGGATCGAACATCGCCGAAATGGCGGGGTTCGGCTCGGCATGGCCGATGAGGAGCCAGCCCTCGGGGCGCAGCCGCCGACCGAGCCCGCGCACGATGCCGAGCACGGCGTCCGCCTCGAAGTAGATGAGCACGTTGCGGCACAGGACGAGGTCGAACTCCGCGAGGGCAGGCGATGCCCGGGCGTCGAGGAGGTCCATCAGGTTGCGCCGCTCGAAGCGCACCATCCGCTGGAATTCCGGGCGCAGCGTGTAGGTGCCGTCACGCCCCACCCCGGCCACGGGAGCGCCCGGCAGGAAGTAACGCAGGCGCTCGGCCGGCGGCAGGGTCCGCAGGGCCCAGCGGCCGTAGATTCCCGCGCGCGCGGTCTCGAGGGCCGTGGCACTGATGTCGGTGCCGAGGATCGAGATCCGCCAATCGTCCAGGCTCGGCCCCAGGAGTTCGTGGAGCAGGATCGCGATGGAATAGGGCTCCGCCCCCGTGGAACAGCCCGCGCTCCAGATTCTGAGCACGCGCTCGCCCGATCGGGCCGCGATTAGGGCAGGCAGGATCGTCGCGCGCAGGGCCGTGAACTGTTCGGCGTAGCGGAAGAAGAAGGTTTCGCCGATGGTGATCTCGGCTTCCAGCGCCGCCCATTCCGGTCCGCCCGCGACCCGGTCATCGAGCAGGGCCGCGTAGGCCGTCGCGTCGGCGAGGCCATTCGCCCGGAAGCGCTTGCGCAGCCGCTCGAACAGCAGGTCGTCCTTGTCGACGTAGTAGTGGTGGCCGGTCCGGGCGATGATCCGCGCCTTGAGCGCGGGAAAGCCGGGATCGACCTCGGGGCCGGAACGGGGCGGGCGGCTCATGAGGATTCCATCCCGCGTCCCGGTCCGGCTCAGGCGACCGGCAGCGCGGCGAGGCGCTCGGCCGCCGCATCGGTCAGGGCGGACAGGCGGACGCGCTCCTCCGTCGTCAGGAGGTGGGCGAGGCTCAGGACATGCACGAGGGTGTCCCCCCGCGCGATCTCCGCGACGACGCAGCCGTTGAGGGTGCGCTCGGAGGAGACCGGACGGACCGCCGAGCGCTCAACGGTTACGAGGTCCTCGACCCGGTCGACCAGGAAGCCGGTGGACCCCTCCGCGTCGAGGAGGATGTGCCGGTAGGTCTCGTCGGCGCGGGACGCCGTCACCACGCCGAGGAGCCGGGCGAGGTCGATCACCGGCACCGGCACGCCCCCGAGATTGAGGAAGCCCGCGAGGGGGCCGCCACCGGCCGGTGGCGCATGCAGGTCCGGCAACGGCAGGACCTCGCTCACGGAAGCTTGCGCCAGCGCGCAGGCAACACCCGCCACGTCGAGGAGGAGAAAGGCGGCGGCTTCGGGCAGGGCGGGAGGTCCTCGCGGGCGGGAATCAGGCGCGGGCGAGCGCCTCCCCCGATCGTTCGACTTGATAGGACGGCGACGCGGGCTTTCGCAAACACGAACCTGTGTCCATGCATCTGGCCAGATCGCGGCGCGGGGTCTTCTCGGCTAGCCTCGCGCCTTCGCTTCTCTATCCCCCGGCAGGACCTCCCCATGTCCAGAGTCGTTCGATGCGCGCTCGTCGCCGCCCTGTCCGCGCTTCCCCTCAGGGCTATGGCCGAGGCGCCCGGCGCCGATTGGCTGACCCCGGCCCAGACGAAGCAGGCGCTGAAAAGCGCCGGTTACTCCGAAATCACCAAGCTGGAGGCCGATGACGGGCATTGGGACGGTGAGGGCATCAAGGACGGACGGAAGATGAAGTTCGATGCCGACCCGAAGACCGGTGCGATCCTGGGTGAAGTCCCGGTCGAATAGACCGGCCCCGCGTGAGTGGAGCGGTCCGGGTCGAATCAACGGCAGGATCGTTCGCTTCGGCGTTGACCGGGCCTACCCACTTCGGTATGACACGCGACACGATTTTTTCGGTCCGTCGCAGGTCTTCGCGACAGCGGCGGACGGACGAGGCCAGAGTTTTACCGATGCGTGCCATCCTTATCGTAACGGAAGCGCCACCGACGGGGCGGGCCTGACACTTCAGGTCCGCGATCCGGATGGTGGCGCATGCAGGGTCCCTCGGGGCCCTTTTTTATTGCCGCGACGAGCCGACGACACGAACACCAGACAGAGTTTCGAAGGAGCAGGACGATGGGCGGCGAGGTCATGACCGGGGCCGAAATGGTCATCCGGGCGTTTCAGGATCAGGGTGTCGACACGCTGTTCGGGTATCCGGGCGGTGCGGTGCTGCCGATCTACGATGCGCTGTTCCACCAGGAGACCCTGAAGCACATCCTCGTGCGCCACGAGCAGGGCGCCGTCCACGCGGCGGAGGGCTATGCCCGCTCGTCGGGCAAGGTCGGCTGCGTCCTCGTCACCTCCGGACCGGGCGCCACCAACATCATCACGGGTCTCACCGACGCGTTGCTCGATTCGATCCCGCTCGTCTGCATCACCGGTCAGGTTCCGACGCATCTCATCGGCACCGACGCGTTCCAGGAATGCGACACGGTCGGCATCACGCGCCACTGCACGAAGCACAATTACCTCGTCAAATCGATCGAGGACCTCCCGCGCATCCTGCACGAGGCGTTCTACGTCGCCGCCAATGGCCGTCCCGGCCCGGTCGTCGTCGACCTGCCGAAGGACATCCAGTTCGCCAGTGGCCTCTACGAGCGTCCCAGCCAGAACGGCCACAAGACCTACAAGCCCGCCTTCAAGGGCGATGCGGGCCAGATCCAGGCGGCCGTCGAGCTGATGGCCTCCGCGCGCCGGCCGATCCTCTACACCGGCGGCGGCGTCATCAATGCCGGCCCGCACGCCTCGACCCTGCTGCGCGAACTGGCCGCCGAGACGGGCTTTCCCGTCACCTCGACACTGATGGGACTGGGCGCTTTTCCGGCCTCGGACGAGCAGTTCCTCGGCATGCTCGGCATGCACGGGACCTACGAGGCCAACCTCGCGATGCATGATTGCGACGTGATGGTCTGCGTCGGCGCACGCTTCGACGACCGCATCACCGGACGCCTCGACGCCTTCGCGCCGTTCTCGAAGAAGATCCACATCGATATCGACGCCTCCTCGATCAACAAGGTCGTCAAGGTCGATGTCGGGATCGTCGGCGATTGCGGTTCGGTGCTGGAGGACATGCTCGCCGCCTGGAAGGCGCTGCCGCGCCGGCCGTACCCTGCCCGCATGGACGATTGGTGGACGAAGATCCGGACCTGGAAGGCGCGCGACTGCCTCGCCTACTGGCCGTCGGGCACGATCATCAAGCCGCAATACGCGGTGCAGCGCCTCTATGAGGCCTGCAAGGGCCGGGAGACCTACGTCACCACGGAGGTCGGCCAGCACCAGATGTGGGCGGCACAGTACTTCAAGTTCGACGAGCCGAACCGCTGGATGACCTCCGGCGGCCTCGGCTCCATGGGCTACGGCCTGCCGGCGGCCATCGGCACGCAGCTCGCCCACCCGGACGGCCTCGTCATCGACATCGCCGGCGAGGCCTCGATCCTGATGAACATGCAGGAGCTGTCCACGGCGGTGCAGTACCGCCTGCCCGTCAAGATCTTCATCCTGAACAACGAGGACATGGGCATGGTGCGCCAGTGGCAGGAGCTGCTGCACGGCTCGCGCTACTCGCAGAGCTACTCCGAGAGCCTGCCCGACTTCGTGAAGCTGGCCGAGGCCTACGGCGCCAAGGGCATCCGCTGCGAGAAGCCGGGCGACCTCGACGCGGCGATCGCCGAGATGCTCGACTACGACGGTCCGGTCGTCTTCGACTGCATCGTCGACAAGAAGGAGAACTGCTTCCCGATGATCCCGTCGGGCAAGGCGCACAACGAGATGCTGCTGTCCGATTACCTCGGCGAGACCGGGGTCGAGCTCGGCGACGTCATCTCGGAAGAAGGCAAGATGCTGGTCTGACGCTTGAGGGCCGGGCGAAACCTCGCCCGGCCCCACCCATCGGCCCGGCCGGGCCTTCCACGACACGACACGCCACGCTGACGCAGATCCAGGGCACGCCATGAACGCCATGAACACGCACTATCCCGATGCCGGCCGGGTCGAGCCCGTCAACCGGCACACCCTGGCGGTCATCGTCGACAACGAGCCCGGCGTGCTCGCCCGCATCTCGGGCATGTTCTCGGGCCGCGGCTACAACATCGAGAGCCTGACGGTGTCGGAGACGGAGGTGGCGCGTCACCTCTCGCGCATCACCATCGTGACCGCCGGCACCGACGCGGTGATCCAGCAGATCAAGGCGCAGCTCGACCGCCTCGTGCCGGTCCACCGGGTCGTCGACCTGACGCTTCAGGGCAAGGCCCTCGAGCGCGAACTCTGCCTCGTCAAGGTGGCGGGCACCGGCGAGCACCGCACCGAATCGCTCACCCTCGCGGCCGCCTTCGGCGCCAAGACCCTGGACGCGACCCTGAACTCCTTCGTGTTCGA
>NZ_JAQGKL010000018.1 GCF_028290105.1 Methylobacterium sp. | reverse complement strand
GGCGAACGTGCAGGATCTGGTCGGCCTTCCGGCAGCACTCCAGGAGCAGAGCCGACATTACGGGGACATCACCGCGCCGACCGTCATCATCACCGGTGATCGCGACGCCATCGTGCCCGCGAGCCGTCACGCCAGGCCCCTGGCCGACCTCATCCCGGGCGCGCGCCTCGTGGTGCTGCCCGGCATCGGCCACATGGTCCACAGCGTCGCCACCTCGGCGGTGATCGACGCCGTCGCGCGCCTGTCGGCACGCGACGCGGTCCGCTGAACCGCGCCCCTCGGCTCCACGGGGGGCGCGACTCTCATCGGAACCGGGCCTCGCGAATTCAGGCCTTGCGAACTCACGCTTTGGCAGCGTGCTCGCGGGTGACGAAGGCGATGCGCACCAGGTTGGTGGCACCCGGTGTCCCGAAGGGCACGCCCGCCACCACGATGATCCGGCCGCCGATCTCGGCGAAGTTCTCGCGGACCGCGAACTTCGCCGCCCGGAAGGCCATGTCGTCGACGTCGCTGGCGTCCTTCGTGACGATCGGGTGCGTGCCCCAGCACAGGGCCAGCCGCCGGGCCGTCTCGCGCTTGGGCGTCAGCGCGATGATGGTGGCGTTGGGCCGCGAACGCGCGAGGCGCAGGGCGGTGGAGCCCGAATGGGTCCAGGCCATGATCGCCGTGAGGTTCAGGGCATCGACCATCTGATGGGCCGCCGCCGCGATCGCGTCCGAGGCGGTGGCGTCGGGCTCCGAACGCTGCGCGGTCAGGATCGTCCAGTAGAGCGCGTCGCGCTCCACCTGCTCGGCGATCCGGCTCATCATGGTGATGGCCTCCACCGGAAAGGCACCGGAGGCGCTCTCGGCCGAGAGCATCACCGCGTCCGCGCCCTCGTAGACGGCGGTGGCCACGTCCGAGACCTCGGCGCGGGTGGGCACCGGCGCGGTGATCATCGATTCGAGCATCTGGGTCGCGACCACCACGGGCTTGCCCATCCGGCGCGAGGCGCGGGTGATCCGCTTCTGCACGCCCGGCACCTGCTCCAGGGGCATCTCCACGCCGAGATCGCCGCGCGCCACCATGAGCCCGTCGGAGATCTCGATGATCTCGTCGAGGCGTGTTAGCGCCTGCGGCTTCTCGATCTTGGCCATGATCAGGGCACGGCCGGCCGCGACCTTCTTGACCTCGGCCACGTCCTCGGGGCGCTGCACGAAGGAGACGGCGATCCAGTCGGCGCCGGCGGCGAGCGCGGCCTCGAGGTCGCCGCGATCCTTCTCGGTCATGGCAGCCACGGGAATCACCGTATCGGGCAGGGAGACGCCCTTGCGGTTCGAGATGCGCCCGCCGACCTCGACGCGCGTCACGGCCCGGCCTTCGGACACGTCGGTGACGGTGAGCCGCAGCTTGCCGTCATCGATGATCACGCAATGGCCGGGCTCCAGGGCCGACAGGATTTCGGGGTGGGGCAGGAACACCCGGGAGACGTCCCCGGGGGTCGGATCGCTGTCGAGGACGAAGGTGGCACCGTTCTTGAGGATCGCCGCGCCCTCTGCGAAGGCCGCCACGCGGAGCTTCGGCCCCTGCAGATCCACAAGGATCGCGATGGGGTGCTTCAGTTCCCGCTCGATGGTGCGGATGACTTCGATCTTCTCGGGAAGCTTTTCGCGCGGCAGATGGCTCATGTTGAGCCGGAATACGTCGGCGCCGGCGCGAAACAGCGTCTCGATCATTTCCGGAGTGTCGGAGGCCGGACCGAGGGTCGCGATGATTTTCGTGCGGCGTGAACGTTTCACTGTCGTCTCCATGCCCGAGAGCAAGCCGCGCCGGTTTCAAACGCCCGACGTTCGGCAAGCGGCCAGAAGCACCGCCGGGCCGGATGCGTCAAGCGCGGCCGTGCCGGATCACGCTGCGAAGTGAGGGCTACGGCGTCGGCGCCAGCGGCTGGTTCGGGTCCGAGAGCTGGATCGTCCAGCTCTTCTGCTCGCCCGTGTCGACCTCGTAGAATCCGTTGCGGTCCAGGCCCCGCGCGAGACAATCCTCGACGCCCCGGATCGTGAATTCGCGGTCCTTGGTGCACATCAGAGAGCGACCGTTCCATTCGCCCCCACGCGTGTAGTCGACCGCGAAGACGTAGTAGAAGCGGGCGCTGAGCGCGCCCTTCAGCAGCGTCTCGCAGGCCTTCGGCGCCACGTCCCACCAGCCTTCCGTGACCCAGCCCTGCGGGTCGCGGTAGCCGAGGGCGATCCCGACCTTGCTGGCGGTCTGGTTACACATGCGCAGGTCGGCCCGCGCCGGGTTCGTCCACGCGAGGCAGGCGAGGACGACGCCCGCCAGCACCCGTCCCGGCGAGAGGGAACGGGTGCCGGTGCGGCATGCGCCGCTAACCGACGAGGATGATGCGACAATCGTTGACATTGGTGCGTGTCGGACCCGGCTGGACGAGATCGCCGATGGTGGCGAAGAACTTCGTCGAATCGTTGTCGGCGAGCATGGCGGCGGGATCGAGCCCGGCCTCGCGGGCGCGAGCCAGCGTGGTCGGGTCGACGAGACCACCGGCGGGGTCCGTGGCCTCCCCACGCCCGCCATCGGTGCCGTCGGTGTCGGCGGCGATGCCGAGGATGCCCGGCGCGCCGTCCAGGGCGATGGCGAGCGCCAGGGCGTATTCCTGATTCGGACCGCCGTGGCCCTCGCCCTTGATCGTCACGGTGAGTTCGCCGCCGGAGATGATCGCGACCTTGCGTCCGGCCCGGCCCATCTCCAGCGCCATGCGGGCATGCTCGGCGGCGACCTCCCGGGCCTCGCCCTCCACGTCGGGCCCGAGCATGACCGGCTCGTAACCGGCCTGTGACGCAGCGGCGGCGGCGGCCTCTAGGGCGTCGATGGGACGGGCGATGATGCGATATTCGGCCCGCGCGAAGGAGGGGTCGCCCGCCTTCGGGGTTTCGTTGGCGGGGTCGTTGAGGAGCGCCTTGGCGGTCTCGGGGAGCGCGATGCCGCGCCGCTCGCAGATTTCCCGGGCATCCGCCAGGGTGGTCGGATCGGGCACGGTGGGGCCGGAGGCGATCACCGCTGGGTCGTCGTGCGGCACGTCCGAGACCGCCAGCGTCAGGATGGAGCGGGCATTGCGCGCCATCATCGCGAGGCGACCGCCCTTGATTCGCGACAGGTGCTTGCGCACGGCGTTGATCTCGTTGATCGGCGCGCCCGAGCGCAGCAGCGCCTTGGTGATCGACTGCTTCTCGATGAGGGTCAGATCACCGGCCGGCGCGATCCAGTTCGCGGAGCCGCCGCCCGAGAGCAGCACCAGCACGTCGTCCTCTGGCCCGGCATTGGCGGCGATCTTCAGGGCGTCGATGGTGGCATCGATTCCGGCCTGGTCCGGCACCGGATGACCGGCCTCGACCATGCGGATCATCGGCGCCTCCTCGCCGTAGCCATGGCGGGCCACGGCCAGACCGACGATGCGGCTCGGATCGACCCCGTGCTCCTCGCGGTAGAAGCGGCTGGCGACCGCCGCCATGCTGCCGCCCGCCTTGCCGGCGCCGAGGATGATGAGACGGCCGGGGCCCGGGGCGGGCAGGTGCGGCACGAGACAGCGCGCCGGGTGAGCGGCGGCGATGGCCTCGTCGAGGCAGTGCAGGAGGAGCGAGCGGGCGTCCGCGTTCGAGGCGGTCGGGGTGTTGGCGGTATCGGTCATGGCGCTTCCAATTTGCCGGTGTCGATCGCAAAGGCGGCCCGGTGGTTCTCCTCCGGATTGTTGTGCCCCCGGCTCGAGGCCGGATTGTTGCCGTCGCGGCGCGATCCGCGATACGTGCTGTGCCCGACGCTCGCCGCCTCGGCAAGCGCGCGTTGCCGGGCGATCCCCGCCGACGCGGCCGAGGCCTTGCATGCCGCTGACACCGAACCGGACCGCGCGAGATTCCATGCATCCACCGCATCCCGTCGAGACTGTTCCTGGGACGCCCGCCTGCGGCCTCCTCCTGATCTGCGACCATGCCTCGAACCATGTTCCGGAGGATCTGGCGCAACTCGGGGTGCCGGAGCACGAGTTCTCCCGCCACATCGCCTACGACATCGGTGCCGCCGCCGTGACGCGCCGGCTCGCGGCGCACCTGAACGCGCCCGCCATCCTCACGCGCTTCTCGCGCCTGATCATCGATCCGAACCGGGGCCGCGCCGATCCGACCCTCGTGATGCGCCTCTCGGACGGCGCGGTCGTGCCGGGTAATGCCCGCATCGACGAGGACGGAAAGGCCGAGCGCATCCGGCGCTTCTACGAGCCCTTCGATGCGGCGATCGATGTCGCCATCGGCGCCGCGGAGGCGACCGGCACGCGCCCCGCCATCGTCACCATCCACAGCTTCACGCCGTATTGGCGCGGGGTGGCGCGCCCCTGGGACGTCGGCATCCTCTGGGACCGGGACGACCGCATGAGCGCACCCTTGATCGCGGGCCTGCGCGCCGACCCCGCCGGCCTGACGGTCGGCGACAACGAACCGTATGGCGGCGGCCTGCCCGGCGACACGATCGACCGCCACGCCATGGCACGCGGGCTCCCCAACGCATTGGTGGAGATCCGCCAGGACCTCATCGCGGGCGAGGCGGGCCAGGCCGAATGGGCGGAACGCTTCGCGCGCCTGCTCGCGCCCATGCTTCCCATCCGCGCTTGACGGAGCGGTCCTTCGCGCCGACCTGAGACGGGAAGCCGACGCCGGCCAACCGAGGAGATCGCATCATGTCCGAGATCGACGCCGCCACGCGCACCGAGTTGGAGGCGGCCGTGTTCCGGCGCCTCGTCGCTCACCTGCAGGCCCGCACCGACGTGCAGAACATCGACCTGATGAACATGGCCGGGTTCTGCCGCAACTGCCTCTCGAACTGGCTCAAAGACGCGGCCGACGCGAAAGATCTGCCGATGAGCAAGGACGAGAGCCGCGAGACGGTCTACGGCATGCCGTATTCCGAGTGGAAGCGCCTGCACCAAGCCGACGCGACGCCCGAGCAACAGGCGGCCTTCACCAAGGCGGCGGCCGAGCCGCACTAAGGTCCCGGTAAGCTTGACGGCTTATCCAAGCGGTTCCGGCGCGGCGCACCGCCCGCGCCTCGCATCCAGAGACTTGAGACGACCATGGCCGCATCCGCCGCACCCGCCGTCGACGCTTCCTCCGTCGCCGCCGACCAGCTGAAGAGCTTCATCGAGCGCATCGAGCGCCTCGAGGAGGAAAAGGCCGGCCTCGCCTCCGACATCAAGGATGTCTACGCCGAGGCCAAGGGCACCGGCTTCGACACCAAGGCGCTGCGCAGGATCATCTCGCTCAGAAAGAAGGACCACGCCGAGCGCCAGGAAGAAGAGGCGATTCTCGAACTCTACATGCAGGCCCTCGGCATGGTCTGAGCCGTCGAAACGACGGCGTCTTCCGGCCGGCTCGGACCGTGCCGGCCGGATGGGCGCTCAGCGGAACAGGCGTAGCCCAAATCCGAGCAGGCCGAGCCCAGCGATGAGCAGGGTGCCGCAGGCCCATTCCAGGGCTGCGCGATGCTTCGGGTAGCTCTGCGCGACGGATGCCAACGCGATACCGGCGAGCAGGAGCGTCAAACTCAAGGCGAACATCGCGAACGCTTTCCCATGTTGGCCCAGAGCGTTCCGATTTCAGACCCCAACCGACGAAGATCCCCCAGCACGAGGGGATCAGACCTCTTGAAACACATGAGCCGTCCGCGTCGTCCTCCATTCGGGTGACGCACCGTGTCTTGCCAACAGAACAAATACCGTACTGCCCCTATGCGCCTCGAATGCAGACAGATTTTGCACAGCGCTGTCGTCAGTATCGAAGATCATCAAAACGCAAATAAAAAAATCGTGCCGATAGAAATCTTCTGGCGTCGATCATCACCGCTCGTTGCAAGTCCGAACTCCGATCAGGCAAGATCAGCTTAGTCCGTTTCGTGATCGTCGTATGCCCGCATGTCAATAATGCAGGATAGCGGTGCGACTACGCAGCA
>NZ_JAQGKL010000015.1 GCF_028290105.1 Methylobacterium sp. | reverse complement strand
TGCCGGGTTTCGCAGCGTCCTGAGCGACGCCCGGCCTCCCGCCCGCGCCTCGCAGGAGACGCGGGAGGGTCGGCTCACGTGTGGATGGCGCGCCCATACGCGTCGAGCACGCTCTCGTGCATCATCTCGCTTAAGGTCGGGTGCGGGAAGACCGTGTGCATCAGGTCCTCCTCGGTGGTCTCCAGGTTCATGGCGACGACGTAGCCCTGGATCAGCTCGGTGACCTCCGCGCCGACCATGTGGGCGCCGAGCAACTGGCCGGTCTTGGCGTCGAACACGGTCTTCACGAGTCCATCCGGCTCGCCGAGCGCGATGGCCTTGCCGTTGCCCGCGAAGGGGAAGCGCCCGACCTTCACGGCAAAGCCCAACTCCTTGGCCTTGGCTTCGGTGAGGCCCACGGAGGCGATCTGCGGCTGGCAATAGGTGCAGCCGGGGATCTTGGCCTTGTCCATAGCGTGGGTTGGGAGGCCCTTGATCGTCTCGACGCAGAGCACGCCCTCGTGCTCGGCCTTGTGGGCGAGCATGGGCGGGCCGGCCACATCGCCGATCGCGTAGAGGCCCAGCACGTTGGTGCGGCCCAGGCCGTCGGTGACCACGATGCCGCGCTCGATGGCGACGCCGAGCTTTTCGAGCCCGATACCCTCGATGTTGCCGACGACGCCGACGGCCGAGATCAGCTTCTCGGCGGTGATCTGCTGCGCCTTGCCGTCCGTGGTCTCGATGGTGGCGGTGACCGACCCGGCCGCCTTTTCCACCTTCGTCACTTTGGCGCCGGTGAGGATCTTGATGCCCTGCTTCTCGAAGCGCTTGCGGGCGAGGCCCGCGATCTCGGCATCCTCCACGGGCAGGATCTGCGGCAGCAGTTCGATCACCGTCACCTCCGCGCCCATGGTGCGGTAGAACGAGGCGAACTCGATGCCGATGGCGCCCGAACCCATCACCAGAAGGGATTTGGGCATCGTCTCCGGCACCATGGCCTCGTAATAGGTCCAGATCTGCTTTTTGTCCGGCTCGATGCCCGGGATCGCACGAGGACGCGCGCCGGTGGCGACGATGATGTGCTTGGCCGAATAGGAGCCAGCGGCGAGCGCCCCCTTGGGTGCCGGGGCGCGGCTCGTCTCCTTCACGGTGACTTGACCCGGCGCGTTGCCCGTCGGGGCTTCCTCGATGGTGGCCTCGCCCCAGATCACGTCGACCTTGTTCTTCTTCAGCAGCATGCCGACGCCGCCGTTGAGCCGGGTCGAGACCCCACGCGAGCGCTTGACGATGGCCGCGGTGTCGAACCCGATCTTTTCCGCCGACAGTCCGTAATCCGCCGCGTGCTGCAGGTAGTGGTAGATTTCGGCCGAACGCAGCAGCGCCTTCGTGGGGATGCAGCCCCAGTTGAGGCAGATGCCGCCGAGATGCTCGCGGTCCACCACCGCCGTCCGGAACCCGAGCTGAGCCGCCCGGATCGCGGCCACGTAGCCGCCGGGCCCGGCGCCGACGATGAGGATGTCATAGGTGTCGGCCATGGCGCACTCCTACGCCCCTCCCCGCTTGGGGTTGGGCTTGAGGGATTGGATGGGGACGGCCTGCTCCGCCCGTCGAACGAGGCTAGACCAGCATCCCGATCGGATTCTCGATCAGGGCCTTGAACGCCGAGATCAGTTCCGCGCCCAAGGCGCCGTCGAGCACCCGGTGGTCGCAGGAGAGCGTCGCCGTCATGACTTGCGCGACCGCCGGGGCGCCGTCGCGCACCACGATGCGCTTCTCGCCGGCGCCCACCGCGAGGATCGAGGATTGCGGCGGGTTGATCACCGCCGTGAAGTGCTTGATGCCGAACATGCCGAGGTTCGAGACGGAGGTGACGCCGCCCTGGTATTCCTCCGGCTTCAGCTTCTTGGCGCGGGCGCGGGCCGCGAAATCCTTCATCTCGTTGGAGATGGTGGAGAGCGTCTTCTGGTCGGCCCGGCGGATCACGGGCGTGAACAGCCCGCCGTCGATCGCCACCGCCACGCCGACCTCGGCGTTGTCGAAGCGCAGGATCCGGTCCTCGGCCCAGACCGCGTTGGCGGCCGGCACCCGCATCAGCGCGAGGCCCATGGCCTTGATGACGAAGTCGTTCACCGAGAGCTTGAACGGTGGCTTGCCGTCCTTCGTCGTGCCCGCGCTCCTGTTGAGCTGTTCGCGCAGGGCCATCAGCGCGTCGAGTTCGCAATCCACCGTGAGGTAGAAGTGCGGGGCCACCTGCATCGCCTCGGTGAGGCGCTTGGCGATGGTCTTGCGCATCCCGTCGAGGGGCACTTCCTCGAACGTCCCCTTGGGGTAGAAACCGCGTACCTGATCGGTCGTCAGTCCGACAGGCGCCGCAGCCTTGGCGGGCGCAGGCGCGGCCGGGGCGCTTGCCGCCCTCGGCGGCTCGGCGGCCTTCTGCGCTGCGGCGGGTGGGGCCTGGCCGGTGCCGCTGGCGAGCGCGGCGCGGACATCGCGCTCGATCACCCGACCGCGCGGCCCCGAGCCGGTGAGCGCGCTGAGGTCGACGCCTTCCTGCTTGGCGATCCGGCGGGCGAGCGGCGAGGCGAAGACGCGTCCGGACTCGGCCTGCGCGCCGCCGCCGGGGACGGCACCATCCGGCGCCTCGTTGACGCGGGCATAGGCCATGGTTCCGCCGCCGGGCGTCGCGTTCTCGGTTGATCCCGACTTCGGCCCCTCGGCCTTCGCCTCCGTCGTGGGCGCTGCCCCGCCCGGAGCCTGGACGGTCGCCGGATCTTCGCCGTCCGCCGCGATGATCGCGATGAGGTCGTTCACCGGCACGTCGGCGGTGCCCTCGGCGACCAGGATCTTGGCGAGCACGCCCTCGTCGATGGCCTCGACCTCCATCGTGGCCTTGTCGGTCTCGATCTCGGCGAGCACGTCGCCGGATTTGACCGCATCGCCCTCCTTCTTCAGCCACTTGGCGAGATTGCCCTTCTCCATCGTGGGCGACAGGGCGGGCATCAGGACGTTGATGGGCATGGTCGGAAATCCTGAGCGTCTGCGGGCGATGTGGGGGCGGCGGTCAGTTCAGAATGGGCGCGTCGGGGTCGAGGCTCTCGGCCTCGAAGCCCGCACGGATGCGCTCGAAGGCCTCCGCCTCGGATGTCTCTGTCTCCAGCGCGTAGACCCGCGCCGCCTGCCGGGCGAGGTCCGCGAGCAGCCGGCCCCAGGTGGCCGGATCGTCGAAGGAGCGCCTCAGCGCGATGCTCACCGCGCCATCGACGACGCTGGCACGCAAAACCTCGATGCCACCGTGTTCGAGGGCATCGGGCGGGGCGGAGAGTTCTTCGAATTTGTCGGTCATCGTCCTCGTCTCCGGTCTCTCGCCGCGCGGGGCGAGAGGGGGAGGTGGCCATCCCGGGGCGTCAGCGGTAGCAGACCGCCTTCACGGCCTCGATCACCTCGGCGACGTTGGGCAGCGCGAGCTTTTCGAGGTTGGCGGCGTAGGGCATCGGCACGTCCTTGCCGGTGACACGCAGGACCGGGGCGTCGAGGTAGTCGAAGGCATCGACCATCAGGCAGGCCGAGATCTCGGCGCCGATGCCCGATTGCGGGAACCCCTCCTCCACGGTGACGCAGCGGCCGGTCTTGCGCACCGATTCCACCACCGTGTCGGTGTCCATGGGGCGGAGCGTGCGCAGATCGATCACCTCGGCCTCGATGCCCTCCTCTGCCAGCGCCTGCGCCGCCTTGAGGGCATAGCTCATGCCGATGGAGAAGGAGACGATGGTGACGTCCTTGCCGGTGCGGTGGATGCGTGCCTTGCCGATGGGCAACACGAAATCGTCGAGCTTCGGCACCGGAAAGCTCTGGCCGTAGAGGATCTCGTTCTCGAGGAAGATGATCGGATTCGGGTCGCGGATCGCGGCCTTGAGCAGGCCCTTGGCATCGGAGGCCGTGTAGGGCGCGATCACCTTGAGGCCCGGCACGTTCGAGTACCACGCGGAATAATCGTGGCTGTGCTGCGCGCCGACGCGGGCCGCCGCACCGTTGGGCCCGCGGAACACGATGGGACAGCCGAGCTGGCCGCCGGACATGTACAGGGTCTTGGCCGCCGAGTTGATGATGTGGTCGATCGCCTGCATGGCGAAGTTGAAGGTCATGAACTCCACGATGGGGCGCAGGCCCGTGAAGGCCGCGCCCACGCCGATGCCGGCAAAGCCATGTTCGGTGATCGGGGTATCGACCACGCGGCGCGCGCCGAATTCCTGCAGCAATCCTTGCGTGATCTTGTAGGCGCCCTGGTACTCGGCGACCTCCTCGCCCATGACGAAGACGGCGTCGTCCCGGCGCATCTCCTCGGCCATGGCGTCGCGCAACGCCTCCCGTACCGTCGTGGAGACCATCTCGGTGCCGGCCGGGAACTCTTCCATCACGGGCGCCGGCGCCTTGTTGGTGATGGTGGCGGGCGCGGCCGGCGCCTTCGGCGCATCGTCCCCCGTTTTGGCGTTCGGGGCGGGCGTCGCGGCCTGTCCTTCGGCCTGCATGTCCGGGGTTGGGGCGGGCTGCGTCGCGGCGTCGGCCTTCGGGGCAGCGCCACCGGTGGAAGCCGCCGAGACATCCTCGCCCTCGGCGGCGATGATGGCGATCGGCGTGTTGACCTTCACGCCCTCGGTGCCCTCGGCGATCAGGATCTTGGCGAGCACGCCCTCGTCGATGGCCTCGACTTCCATCGTCGCCTTGTCGGTCTCGATCTCGGCGAGCACGTCGCCGGATTTGACCGCATCACCCTCGTTCTTCAGCCATTTGGCCAGCTTGCCCTCCTCCATCGTGGGGGAGAGGGCGGGCATCAGGATGTCGGTCGCCATGGAATACTCGTCGATCGAGGATGAGCCGGTCAGCCCTTCGGAGGCGGGAGCGCGGCCGCGCGCCTGAGCGGCGGCCGGCGCCTCAGGCGCGGGCGTCCAGCAGGATGTCGGTCCACAATTCGGCCGGATCGGGCTCGGGGTCGTGCGTGGCGAACTCGGCGGATTGATTGACCGTCTCGCGCACCTTGGCGTCGGTGGCCTTGAGGTCTGCCTCGGGCACGCCGTGCATCTCGATGAGGCGCTTGCGCACCATCTCGATGGGGTCGTGCTCCTCGCGCATCTTCGAGACCTCGTCCTTGGTCCGGTACTTGGCCGGGTCGGACATCGAGTGGCCGCGATAGCGGTAGGTCTGCATTTCGAGAATGTAGGGACCCTCGCCGGAGCGGGCATGCTGGATCGCCCGGGTGGCCGCCTCGCGTACGGTGCGCACATCCATGCCGTCCACCTGCTCGCCGGGGATGCCGAACGAGATGCCACGCCGGGAGAAGTCGGTCTGCGCCGAGGCGCGGGCCACCGAGGTCCCCATGGCGTAGCGGTTGTTCTCGATCACGTAGACAACGGGCAGCTTCCAGAGCTGCGCCATGTTGAAGCTCTCGTAGACCTGGCCCTGGTTGGCGGCGCCGTCGCCCATATAGGTTAGGCTGACCTGGCCGTTCTTCCGATAGGCGTCCGCGAAGGCGAGGCCGGTGCCGAGCGAGACCTGAGCACCGACGATGCCGTGCCCGCCGAAGAACTGCTTCTCGCGGGAGAACATGTGCATCGAGCCGCCCTTGCCGCGGCTGTAGCCGCCGCGCCGTCCGGTCAGCTCGGCCATCACGCCCTTGGGGTCCATGCCGCAGGCCAGCATATGGCCGTGGTCGCGGTAGCCAGTGATGACCTGATCGCCGTCGACCGAGGCCATCTGCATGCCGATGACGACCGCTTCCTGGCCGATATAGAGGTGGCAGAAGCCGCCGATCAGGCCCATGCCGTAGAGCTGCCCCGCCTTCTCCTCGAAGCGGCGGATCAGCAGCATCTCGTGGTAGGCGTGGAGGTCTTCCTCGCGGGTGAACTGGGGCGCGTTCGGAGCCGGCGCATGGGTTTCGGCCGGGTTTCCGGCCTCGATCGATGCTGACGGGCTGGCCTCCGGCAGGCTTGGGTCGGAAGCGGCTCGGCCTGCATCCTTCGCGGCATCCATCGGCGAACTCCCCGGGGAACATCTGTTCTCACCGGGGTTCTAGGACACGCCTCGGGGGAAAGCGAGGCCGGCCCACCGACAGAAGGGGGAAGTTGTCAGGTCACCTGCGGGCGAAAATCCGAGTGATTTCCGCGTTCCGCCGGCCTCAGGGATCGATGATCACGACGTCGTTGACGTGGACGCGGCCGAGCATGACGCGGGCGCGCTCCTCCAGGAGATCGCGGTCGATCTGGTCACTGCGCAGGAGCGCGACCCGATGCTCCCAGATGGCGCGGTCGGCCTTGGCGGCGGTGAGTTCCTGGTTCAGGCCGCGCGCCTGGATCTTGAGGGCGCGCTTGGCCTCGAGGCCGCGGTTGCCGCTCTCGGCCTGATGCACGAAAAAGCCCACGACGAGGCCCGACACGGCGTAGAGGCCGAGGGGCATCAGAACAGCACGGACGCGACGACGGACCACCATGCCGGCAGGATGGGCGGGCACGGTTAAGAAAGTCCTGACGCGCGCGGGAGAATGCCATGCGGACGGTACGGCGAACGCCATGATGCGCTTCGATCTCGTCGATCTCGGCCTGTTCCGCCACGTGGTCGAGGCGGGCTCGATCACCCACGGGGCGGCCCGGGCCAACCTCGCGCTGGCCGCCGCCTCCGTGCGCATCCGCGCCATGGAGGAGACGCTCGGGGCGGCGCTGCTCACGCGGGGACGCCTGGGCGTCGTGCCGACGCCGGCGGGGCGCACCCTGCTCGCGCATGCGCGCGGGCTCCTCGACCGGATCGACCGGATGCAGGAGGATCTCGCGGCTTTCTCCGGCGGCACGGTGGGGCAGATCCGCCTCGTCTCCAACACGAACGCCCTCACCGAATTCCTGCCCGAAGTCCTGAGCGCGTTCCTCGCCCGCCAGACCGGGGTCAGCGTCGATATCGAGGAGCGCACCTCCGACGAGATCGTCGGGCTTGTGGCCGAGGGCTCGGCCGATCTCGGCATCGTCGCCGGGACCGTGGATACCGGAGCGCTGGAGACCTATCCCTTCCGGCAGGACCGCTTCGTGATGGTGGCGGACCCCGGGCATCCCCTGGCCACCCGAGACGCGGTCGCGTTCGCGGAGGTCATCGAGCATCCCCTGGTCGGGCTCGACCGGACCAGCGCGCTGACGCGCTTTCTCGCGGACAAGGCGGCGCGCACCGGGCGCCCGCCCATGCGTCTGCGCGTGCAATTGCGCAGCTTCGATGCGATCTGCCGCCTCGTCGCCTGCGGCGTCGGCCTCGGCATCGTGCCGCAGACCACCGCCGCCCGCGCCGCCCGCACCATGCCCATCGCCATCGTGCCCCTGGAGGATGCGTGGGCGTTGCGCGACCTCACGATTTGCGTGCGTTCGCTCTCGGCCCTCCCCCGCTTCACGCGCGATTTCGTGGCGCAACTGCGGGGTTGAGCCGGCTTTCGAACTTTGGGGCTCCCCTCCGGCCCCCGGCTTCGGTACAAACCGGCACGGGCGTCCATCCGGTGCGCCAGAGTGGGGAGTCCGCCGGCCACATGCAGGATCCGACGTCCTCCACGCCCGACACCGCCCTCATCGACGCCGACGTCCATGTGGAGAGCTTCCGGCAGGCCCGCGAGGCGCGCCGCCTCGAACTCGTGGAAGACTATGTCGAGCTGATCGCCGACCTGATCGGGGATGGCGGCGAGGCACGCCAGGTCGACATCGCGGCCCGCCTCGGCGTCGCCCAGCCGACGGTCGCCAAGATGCTCAAGCGCCTGGCCGAGGACGGCCTGGTGCAGCAGCGCCCCTATCGCGGCGTATTCCTGACGGAGGCGGGCCAGGCACTCGCCGTGCAGAGCCGCGAGCGCCACCGCATCGTCGAGCAGTTTCTCTGCGCCCTCGGCGTCAGCCCCGAGATCGCACGCCGCGACGCCGAGGGCATCGAACACCATGTCAGCGCCGAGACGCTGGAGGCGTTCCGGCTGTTTACGGCGCGCACGGTCTGAGGCGCAAAGCCTGAGCGTTCAGGCGGAGGCGGTCTCGGGCGTCGTGGAATGCTCCGGCATGGGCTCGCCATCCGGAATGACGTCGACTTCGACTTTGAGCTTCTGCGGCCCGGACGAGGACACGATCCCGTCGATGGGCGAGACGTCGGTGTAGTCGCGCCCGCGCGCCACCACGATGTGGTCGTCGCACATGCCGATCCCGTTGGTCGGGTCGAGGCCGATCCAGCCGTCCCCGCACCAGACCGAAACCCAGGCGTGGCTCGCATCAGCCCCGCGCAGGCGCGGCCGGCCGGCGGGGGGGATCGTGCGCAGGTAGCCGCTGACATAGGCGGCCGGCAGGCCGAGGCCACGCAGGGCCGCGATCATGATGTGGGTGAAATCCTGGCAGACGCCGGCCCGGAGCGCAAAGGCTTCGGCCAGAGGCGTGTGCACGCTGGTGGCCTTCGAATCGAATTTGAAGTCCGCCCGGATGCGCCGCATCAGGTCGAATGCTCCGCCATAGGCGCTGCGGCCGGGCGGGAAGCTCGGCCGGGCGTAATCCGTCACCACCGGCACCAGGGGCACCCGCACGCTCGGGAACTGGAAATGCACGGGGCGCTCCGGTCCGAGGCCCCGTCCGGTCACGGCCGCGTCACGCACCTGTTCCCAGGGACGCCCGGATTCCGGCGCGGGCAGCGGGTCGCGCTCCACCCGCACCCGCGACAGGGATTCGACCCGCAGCTCGGTGTGCGGCGCATCGATCGTCACGCAGACCACGTCGAGGCCGAAATAGTCGCGCCGCACTACGCGGGTGCCCGGCTCGGGGCTGATGGTGAGTGAACTGTCGAGCACCGTCTGGCCCTCGCCGTCGCGAGGGCGCAGGCGCAGGGCGCAGCGCGCGAAGCGCACGGGGCGGGCGTAGCGGTAGGTGGTGAGATGGCGCAGCGTGTAGATCACGCGAGACCCACGAGCTTTTCGGGGCGCAGGGCGTGCGGCCCGTTGGGGAAGTAGCGGGTGGCGATGGCGTCGGCGAGGTGCTCGACCTCGTTCTCCAGCCGGGTCAGGGCGGCGCCGTCGAACTCCGCCGCCTCGCCGGTGGCGAACTCCGCCGCGAGCTTGGCCGCGAGGCGCTGGTGCGGCTCGGGAAGGCCGTCGGCCCGCAGCACCGGCAACTGGCCGAGATGGCGTGCGATCGCCTCCACCTGGAAGGCCACCGAGCGCGGGTTGAAGGGGTCGAGGAGCACCATGTCGCGCACGGGGTCGAGGGCGACGCCCTGGAGGTAGCGCGCGCCGAACGAGACATGGGCATCGCAGAGCGACAGCATCACGCCGAGATCCTCGGCGGTCGCCGCATCGCCGGCGAAACGCGTGGCGAAGGCGCAGGTGTTGATCGCCCGCTCGATGCGCCGGCCGAGATCGACGAAATGCCAGCCGGCGGTGCGGTTCATGTTCTCCTGGGCCAACCCCGACAGGGCCGCGATGTGGCTGAGCGCCCGCTCCGCGAGGCCGAGAAGCTGGGCCTCGGGCAGACCTTGAGCCGGATCGATCTCCAAGAGGTCCTTGAGGTCGGCCAATGCCCGCCACGCTTCGCCTGAGAGGCGTTCGCGCAAGGTGGCGGCGTTGGCCCGGGCCGAGAGGCTGTGGCGGAGGGCGGAGCCATAGGCGTCCGGCCCGCTCAGCGCCTGCTGGGCCAGGGCCGCCGTGGGCAGGTCCGGCGCCTCGATGGCGCCCCACTCGTCGAGGAGCGCGCGGATGCGAAGCGCCGTCGGCGCCTTGGCGTCACCCGCCATGTCGGCGATCACAGCCGAGCCGACGCTGCCGAGATGCGCGATGACGAGGCGGATCACCGCCTCCGCCCGTTCGACGTAGCGTCCGAACCAGAACAGGTTGTCGGCGGCCCGCGACGGCAGGTGCCCGGCGATGCGGCGCACCCGGGCCGAGCCCGGCTGGATCAGCGTGACCGCCTCGACGGGATCGCGCGACAGGATCCAGACGTCGGCGGACTTGATGCCGGCGCGCATCTCCAGCGGCTCGACGTCGGGCCGCTCCGAGATCCGGCAGAAGCCGCCCGGCATCACGCGCCATCCGTCGGCCGTCGCCGCCGCGAACACCCGCAGCACGAAGGGCCGCGGCACCAGCTTGAGGGTGCCGCCGGTCCGGTCCCAGGCCGGCATGGTGGCGAGCGGCATCGCTTCCTGGGCGACATAGTCGAAGGGGCGGTCGCGCAGGGCCGAGAGCAGCCGGTCGCGCTCGGCGTCGAGGGCGTGGGGGGCCAGGATCGCGTCCCGGACCGCTCCCTTGGGCGGTGTCGCCACCGGCCGCAGGCTCAGGGTATCGAGGTTGTCGCGAACCTCGGCCAGGGCGTCCGGATCGCCGCACCACCACGTCTTCGGACCTGCGAGTTGGAGGTCGGTGCCGAGCAATCTTCGGGCGATGCCCGGCAGGTAGGCGGCGAGCGCGCCCGACTCGAGCAGCCCCGAGCCGGGCATGTTGCCGACGACGAGGCTGCCGTTGCGCAGGGCCTCGACGAGGCCGGGCACCCCGAGGCGCGAGGCCGGGTTGAGTTCGAGGGGATCGACGTAGTCGGAATCGATACGCCGCCATAGCACGTCGGCGCGCTTCAGGCCGGAGACGGTGCGGATGTGCAGGGCGCCGTCCTGCATCACGAGGTCGTCGCCCTCGACGAGCAACAGGCCAAGGTAGCGGGCGAGCGCCGCCTGCTCGACATAGGTCGAGCTGAACACGCCGGAGGTCAGCAGGCAGATGCGCGGATCGCTGCGCTCGGCCCCCGCCGCCAACCCGTCGCGAAGGGCCTGGAAGAAGGCGGCGAGGCGCTCGACCTGCAGGTCGGCATGGAGATCCGGAAAGGCCCGGGTGAGGACGAGGCGGTTCTCCAGCGCGTAGCCCGGCCCCGAGGGCGATTGCGTCCGGTCGGCCAGGACCCGCCAGCGCCCGTCGGGCCCGCGCGTCACGTCCGCCGCGTAGAGCTTGAGGTAGCGCCCGCCCGGGGGGGCGACGCCCACGAGGGGGCGCATGAATTCCGGGCTGCCCGCGACGACGGCCGCCGGCAACAGACCCTCGCCCACGAGACGCCCCGCGCCGTAGACGTCGGCCAGGATCGATTCCATGAGCCCGGCGCGCTCGATGATGCCGGCGCTCAAGGTCTCCCAGTCGGCCTGCTCGATGACGAGGGGCAGAGACCCTAATGGCCAGGCATGGTCGCGCTTGTCGCCGTAGATCCGGTACGAGATCCCGGTGTCCCGGATCCGGCGCACCGCCGAGACGAAGCGGGTGCCGATCTCCGCTTCGTCGAGGTCGCCGAGACGGTCGAGGAAGCGCGGCCAGGCCCCCTTGGTCCGGCCCTCCGCATCCATGAACTCGTCCGGCACCCCGGCCTGCGGCCTGTAGGCGGAGGTCCAGCGCGCGAGGCGCTCGGCCCGTCCCCGGACCTCCGCTTCGGCCGCTTCGCTCATTGGGGCGTGTAGCCCGGAGGTGCCGGCGTGCGCAGGTCGAGCGTCATCGGGAACTCGCGGTTGGTCTCCTCCGGCGGCATCGCGATCCGGCCCGGGGTGTGGCCATGGGCCTGGAAGCGGGCGAGACGCCGCCCCTCGGCCTCGTAGGTGTTGACCGGGAAGGTTTCGTAGTTGCGTCCGCCCGGATGGCTGACATGGTAGCGGCACCCACCCAGCGAGCGTCCGCTCCAGGCATCCAGGATGTCGATGGTGAGCGGCGAATGGGCCGGAATGGTCGGGTGCAGGGACGAGGCCGGCTGCCACGCCTTGAAGCGCAGGCCCGCCACCGCCTCGCCGGCGACACCGGTACCGGTCATCGGCAGGCGCCGCCCGTTGCAGGCGATGATGTGCCGGCCGGGGACATAGCCCTCGACCTTCACCTGCAGCCGTTCCACCGACGAATCCACGTACCGCACCGTTCCCCCGATCGCGCCCTCCTCGCCCAGAACGTGCCAGGGTTCGAGGGCTTGGCGCAGCTCCAGCTTCACGCCGCCCTGCTCCACCGTCCCGAAGACCGGGAAGCGGAACTCGCGCTGCGCCACGAAGGCCGCCGGGTCGAAGTCGTAGCCGGCGGCCCGGAGGTCTTCCAGCACGCCGACGAAGTCGGCCCACAGGAAGTGGGGCAGCATGAAGCGATCGTGCAGGCCCGTGCCCCAGCGGACACAGCCTCCCGTCTGCGGCTCGCGCCAGAGCCAGGCCACGATGGCGCGCAGCAGGAGCTGCTGGGCGAGACTCATGCGCGGGTCCGGCGGCATCTCGAACGAACGGAATTCGAGCAGCCCGAGGCGGCCCGTGGGTCCGTCCGGCGAGTAGAGCTTGTCGATGCAGATCTCGGAGCGGTGGGTGTTGCCCGTCACGTCCACGAGGATGTTGCGGAAGATGCGGTCCACGAGCCAGCGCGGGATGTTGGGCTCGTCGGGTTTCGGCACCTGCGCCATCGCGATCTCGAGCTCGTAGAGCCCGTCGTGTCGCGCCTCGTCCATGCGCGGGGCCTGGCTCGTCGGGCCGATATAGAGGCCGGCGAAGAGGTAGGACATCGCCGGGTGGCGCTGCCAGTAGAGCACGAGGCTCTTCAGCAGGTCGGGCCGGCGCAGGAACGGCGAATCGTTCGGCGTCGCGCCGCCGAGCACCACGTGGTTGCCGCCGCCCGTGCCGGTGTGGCGTCCGTCGGTCATGAACTTCTGCGCCCCGAGGCGGATCTGCCGGGCGTCCTCGTAGAGGTCGCTGGTGATCCGGACGGCGTCGCGCCAGGTGGGCGCCGGATGCACGTTGACCTCGATCACGCCGGGATCGGGGGTCACCTTGATGACGTTCAGGCGCGGGTCGAAGGGCGGCTCGTAGCCCTCGATATGCAGGGTCAGCTTCAGCTCGGCGGCCGCGTCTTCCAGGTGGCCGAGGAGTTCGAGGTACTCGTCCACCCGCTGCAGCGGCGGCATGAAGACGTGGAGCACCCCGTCGCGCGGCTCCACCGCGAAGGCGGTGCGCACGGCCACACCCATCACGCCGGAGCCGTTGACGGTCTTGGTGCCGGGATGCCCTTCGGGCAGGGCGTCGCGCGCTTCCAGCGTGTCCTGCGGCTGGTAGTAGGGGTAGTGCTCCTGCGCCACGTAGGGCAGCGAGGAGAGCGGCAGGCGGTAGCCCACGGGCGAATCGCCGGGGGTCAGGAAGGCGTGGCCGCGCCGGAATTCCCAGGGTTCGGAGATCCAGAGCCGATCGGAATCGCCGTCCTTGCCGGTGGGCAGGCTCGCCAGCGGCAGGGCGTAACCGGCGGCCTCGCCGAGGCCGCGCTCGAACACCCGTGCCATGCGGGCATTCGTCTCCGGGTTCGGGTAGTGCGGCTCCGCGGTGGTGACGTTGACCGGCAGGTCGTCACGCTTCTCGCCCCAGTAAACCGGGTCCTCGAAGGCCGGGAACACGTAGGCGCCGAGCCCGAGGCGCCGGGCGACGCCATCGATGAGGTCCTTCGCGTTGTGGATGTTCGCGTCGCGCGCACCGTCCTCGGGCGCGATGAGGGCGGCATCCTTCCAGATTGGTACCCCGTCCCGGCGCCAATAGAGGGCGAAGGCCCAGCGCGGCAGGCTCTCGCCCGGGTACCACTTGCCCTGGCCGTAATGCAGCATGCCGCCCGGCGCGAAACGGGTGCGCAGGCGCCGGATCAGCTTGTCGGCGAGGCCCCGCTTCGTCGGGCCGACGGCGGAGGCGTTCCATTCGGCGGACTCGAAGTCGTCGACCGAGACGAAGGTCGGCTCGCCGCCCATGGTCAGGCGCACGTCCTGCGCGGACAGGTCCACGTCGATGCGCTCGCCGAGCGCGTCCATCGCGGCCCAGACCTCCTCGGAGAATGGCTTCGTGATGCGCGGGGCTTCCGCCACGCGGGTCACCGACATCTCGAAGCCGAACTCGACCTTCGCGGGCTCGGCAAGCCCCGAGATCGGGGCGGCGGAGGCGTAGTGCGGGGTGGCGGCAAGCGGGATGTGGCCCTCGCCGCAGAGCAGGCCGGAGGTGGCGTCGAGCCCGATCCAGCCCGCACCCGGCAGGTAGACCTCGGCCCAGGCGTGCAGGTCGGTGAAGTCGGTCGTGGTGCCGGCCGGGCCGTCCACGGCGGTGGTGTCGGGAACGAGCTGGATCAGGTAGCCCGAGACGAAGCGGGCGGCCATGCCAAGGCGGCGCAGGATCTGCACCATCAGCCAGGCCGAGTCCCGGCAGGAGCCGCTCTTTAGGGTCAGGGTCTCGGCGGCGCTCTGAACGCCGGGCTCCATGCGCACGCCGTAGGTGATCTCCTGCGCCACCTGCGCGTTCAGCGCCACGAGGAACAGCACCGTGTTCTGTTCGCCGGGCAACCGCTCCAGGAACGCGTCGACCTCGGGCGCCATCGCCTCGTCGAGAACGAGGTAGGGCTTCAGTTCGGCGGTCAGATCCTCCGCGTAGGTGAAGCCGCGGACCTGTGCGTAGTCCTCCACGAAGAAGTCGAACGGGTTGATCACCGACATGTCGGCGGTGAGATCGACTTCGATCTTCAGTTCGGTTGTCTTCTCGGGGAAGATGAGACGGGCGAGCCAGTTGCCGTTCGGGTCCTGCTGCCAGTTGATGAAGTGGTTTTCCGGCAGGACCTTCAGCGAGTAGGCCGGCACGGCGGTGCGCGTATGCGGCGCCGGGCGCAGGCGGATCACCTGAGGGCCGAGCGCGATCGGCCGGTCATAGGTGTAGTGCGTGACGTGATGCAGGGCGGCTTTGATCGACACGGGGGCTCCCGCTGTATCTGGACAGGGCGCCGGGCGTGCGACGAGGCACGCACCGGTTGCGGAGGAACCGGGCACCGCCCTGCGGTGTCCCGGAGCAAGCTTCACGATGACATACGCGAACCGGGCCCCATGCGCGATGCCCTTGCGGGCAACGGCCTTGTGGTTGTTCGCGGCGTCCGGTCGCTCCCGGCGCGGGCAGCCGAGACGCATCCGGATGCTCATCGGCTTGCAAGTTTCATGCACCCTGCAACCGACCCCCCGCTGCACACCGGCGGCCGGAACTTCGCCCGCGACACGCACTTTGGCATGCTGAGGCGCATCGGTTCGACGGTGGACGCGTCCACGGGGGGCAGTCCGTTCACCGGCGGTGTGCTATGCAACGCTCTGCGCGGCTTTCACAGCGACAGGAAAGGCGTCCCACGACGGCTCCATGAAGATCTTCCAGTGTCAGGCTTGCGACCAGCCGATCAGCTTCGAGAGCACCCATTGCGAGAGCTGCGAGCGCCGGCTTGGCTACGCCAGCGACATCCACGAGATGTCGGCTCTGGAACCCGTTGGCGGCGTCTGGCACGCCTACGCGAACCCAGCCCGCAAGTATCGCTTCTGCGCCAACGCTCATTTCGATGCCTGCAACTGGCTGGTGCCGGAGGATTCTCCGAACCGCTACTGCGTCACCTGCCGGCACAATCGCGTGGTCCCGGATCTCTCGATCGGCTGGAACCTGACCCGATGGCGTCAGATCGAGGCGGCCAAGCATCGGCTGTTCTACTCGCTGCTGCGCCTCGACCTGCCCCTGATGACGCGGGACGAGAACCCGACGACCGGCCTCGCCTTCGACTTTCTCGTCGATCCGTCCGAGAGCTACCAGATCGGGCCGCCGGTTCTGACGGGCCATCGCAGCGGCCTCATAACCCTCAACATCGCCGAGGCCGACGACGTCGAGCGTGAGCGCCGGCGAATGCTGTTCGGCGAGTATTACCGAACCCTGCTCGGGCATTTCCGGCACGAGATCGGGCATTACTTCTGGAACGTCCTGGTGCGCTACGACCAGAGCATCTGGACCTTCCGGTCTCTGTTCGGGGACGAGCGGATCAACTACTCGGGCGCGCTCCAGCGCCACTACGCCCAAGGCGCGCCGCCGAACTGGGAAGAGAGCTTCGTCAGCGCCTATGCGACCGCCCATCCGTGGGAGGATTTCGCCGAGACCTGGGCGCAGTACCTGCACATCGTCGACACGTTGGAGACGGCGAGCACGTTCGAGATGCACGTGCGCCCGCGCCTGCGTCACGGCCCCGCCGAGCCTGTGGTGATCGATTTCGATCCCTACCGGATGTCGGATTTCAGCCGAATCGTGGAGACATGGCTGCCGCTGACCTACGCGGTCAATTCCCTGAGCCGCAGCATGGGCCAGCCCGCGCTCTTCCCGTTCAAGCTGACACCGGCGGTGATCGCCAAGCTGTCCTTCGTGCACGAGCGCATCGAGACGGTGCGCTGCATGGGCAGCAGCAACGCCGACGCGGACATCCTGAAGGCGGTGATCACGGGCCTGCGCCAGAAGGTGGCCGCGCCCAACGCCTGACTATCGATTCGAAGGCTGGTCCTGCTCGATGGGGCGCGGACGTCCTTCGTCGTCGATGGCCACGAAGGTGAACGTCGCTTCCGTCACCTGTTCGCGCATCTGTGTGCGGAAGCGACGGGCCCAGGCCTGGACGGCGATCTTCATCGACGTGCGGCCCACCCGCTCGATGCGCGTGTAGACACAGAGCACGTCGCCGACCCGCACGGGGCGGATGAAGGTCATCGCATCCACCGCGACCGTGACCGCCCGCCCCTGCGAGCGTTCGACCGCCGCGATGCCGCCGGCCTGATCCATCTGCGACATGACCCAGCCGCCGAAGATGTCGCCGTTGGCGTTCGTATCGGCCGGCATCGCGATGGTGCGCACCGCGAGTTCGCCGCTTGGAACTCTCGTGCCGTCCGTCTCTGCCATGATGTCACTCGTTTCCCGTCGCCCGGCCACTCGACCGGGGCATCACCATAGGCGCACGGCAGTCTGTCCGCCCACCCATTGCAATTGCCGTCAGGGCATCACGCCCGCAGCCTTCAGGCCACCGGCGAGAATTACGGCGAGGACCGAGACGATCAGTTCGAGCGGGATCGTCTCCCAGACTTCGCGCGGAGGCGCGAAGCGTGCGGCGATGGCGAACATGAGCGTTCCTCCGGAGCGACGCGATCTGACGCGCGCCGTCTTCCTTTCGGCAACTTACCGCATGTTCTGGTCGTTTCCCAGGCAAAATCAGGAAATTTAGTGCCTGAAAACGAAGAGGCCCGGCCCTCGTGTCAACGAGAGCCGGGCCGGCGGTACGATCACGCCTCTCGCGAGGCGATCAGCGGGGTCTCAGTAGAAGCGGCGAGGGCCGTAGAACCGGCGGCCGTAATAGGGACGCGGGCCATAGAAGCGACGCGGGCCGTAGTAGCGGCGGCCATAGAACGGACGCGGGCCGTAGAAACGGCGCGGGCCATAGAAGCGGCGACGGTAGCCGTAATACTGCACGGTCTGCACGGCAGCCGGCGCGGCCTCGCTTTGAAGGGCGAGGGCGGGACCGATCGGGGCGGCCGAGGCGCCCTGCGGCGCCGTGGCGGCAAAGCCTAGGGCCAGAAGCGCGGCCAACACGAGTTTCCTCAGCACGTTCTCAACTCCCTGGAATCTGTCGAAATTCGACGTCCCGCGCCCGCTCGTCGGAGAGGCCCGGTCGCAGCAAACGCACGAACGCCGAAAGCGTTGCGGGATCATCGCCGAGCCGTGACAGGCTGGTCAACGCATGCTTAAGCGCGGCCGGCTCAGGCGATCTTCAGGGTCATGTCCACGGTGGAGGCGGCGGCGCTCGCCTTCACGAGTCCGATGCCGTGCTCGCAATCCTCCCGGCGGACATAGGCCTCGGCGGAATCGGCGATCACGTTTCCGTTCTGCGAACGCAGGCGCCAGCGCCAGCCGCCGGCGGAATCCCGGTAGATTTCAAACCGCATCGCCGTCACTCCGATGAAACCGGACACGGGGTCCGGCCGTCATTCAGATGGCATGCCCCGGCGTCTTGGCAATGCCCCCGGTTCATGACCGGCGCACCGATACGAAAACGCCGCCCCGGCGAACCGGGACGGCGTGGTCTCAGATCAGGTCGTCGCCGCGATCAGGAGCGCGGGCCGCGATCCAGCCAGCCGATCGCGCGGCCTTCGCCGCTGCCCTGCGGGCGCGGAGCGCGGGGACGTTCGCCGCGCGGCTCGGCCCGGTTCTCGGACGGGCCACTCGGACGACGCTCGCCGCGGGGCTCAGACCGCGCTTCCTGGGGACGGGCGGCGCCGTCGGGACGGCTCGGACGGCCGGCGCCGCCACGGTTCTCACCGCCGCGACCCTCGAAGCCACGGCCCTGGCCGGGACGGCCACCTGGACGGCTGCTGGGGCGCTGGCCCTGGCGCTGGCCGGGGCGCTGACCCTGCGGTGCGGGGCGACGCTCCTCGGCCTGGGCGTTGTCCGCCGCTTCCTGGCGGGACGGAGGCGTGAAGCCCTCGGGGAAGGCGCCCACGGGGATCTTCTGGCGCGTGGTGCGCTCGATGTCCCGCAGGTAGGCCTTCTCCTCGTCGTTGCAGAACGAGATGGCGAGGCCATTGGCGCCAGCGCGCGCGGTGCGGCCGATGCGGTGGACGTAGCTCTCCGGCACGTTCGGCAGGTCGTAGTTGATGACGTGGCTCACGGCTTCGACGTCGATGCCGCGCGCCGCGATGTCGGTGGCGACCAGCACCCGGCAGGAGCCGTCCTTGAAGGCGGCGAGCGCCCGCTCGCGCTGCGGCTGGGACTTGTTGCCGTGGATGGCGGAGCCGGCGATGCCGACCTTCTCAAGGCCGCGCACGACACGGTCGGCGCCGTGCTTCGTCCGGGTGAAGACGAGCACGCGCTCGATCTTCGGATCGCGCAGGATGTGGTTGAGGAGAGCCTGCTTGGCGCCCGTATGGGCGAAGATGACCTCCTGGCTCACCCGCTCGGCGGTGGTGGCCACTGGGGTCACGGCGACCTGGACGGGATCGCGCAGGTACTGGTCGGCGAGGCCGGCGATGTTCTTGGGCATGGTGGCCGAGAAGAACAGGCTCTGGCGCTCTTTCGGCAGCATCTTCACGATGCGCTTGAGGGCGTGGATGAAGCCGAGGTCGAGCATCTGGTCGGCCTCGTCGAGGACGAGGATCTCGACGGCCTCGAGGGTCAGCGAGCGGCGCTCGATGAGGTCCATGAGGCGGCCGGGGGTCGCGACCAGGATGTCGACGCCGTTGGCCAGCGCCTTCTCCTGGCGAGAGATGGTGACGCCGCCGAACACCACGGTGTTGGTGAACGAAAGGTACTTCCCGTAATCCGAGAAGTTCTCGGCGATCTGGTTGGCGAGTTCGCGGGTGGGCGAGAGCACCAGCACGCGGCAGCCACGGCGGATCGCCTTGCGCGGGGTCTCGGCGAGGCGGTGCAGGATCGGCAGCGCGAAGGCGGCGGTCTTGCCGGTGCCGGTCTGGGCGATGCCGCAGAGGTCGCGTCCCTGCATGGCCGGGGTGATGGCCTGCGCCTGGATCGGGGTCGGGCTCTTGTAGCCGGCCTCTTCCAGCGCCCGCAGCACGGGCTGGGCGAGTCCGAAATCGGTGAATTGGGTCAAGGGGTAACTTTCAGGCAGCGGGACCGTGCCGGACGACCTCATGAACAGGATCGTCGTTGGAAGAGGTGGCCGGTCCGTTGAGCTGGAGCCGCCCGCGTGCGGGGGCAGTCCGGGTGCATGCACGTTGAAGAGAGGGGCTCAGGTCGCACGGGGCCCGCAGAAGCGATCCAGCGATCCGTCACGCAGCCCTCTCAAGCGGAACCATGACGGCCGCTGACGCTGCATGTGCGATATGGGCTTTCGCGCTTGCGAAGTCAATCAAGGGTGCCGGCCCAACCGGATGCGGCGTAGGCACCATGCATGGCGTGCATGAGGCCTCGTTGTCGATCTACCAGGGGTGCGAGCTGACCGGGGTAAGACGAAGCCGTTGACGCGTCGGCAACACTGGCGTGCTACCGCAATCCCACGACGCCGGAGGGACCGGTGGGGCTGGTTGTGCCCTGGGGATTCATGATCGCGCGGCACACCCTTACCTATGTGGGTTCACGGGGCTTCGCTGCGGCCCTGAACATGGCGGCGCTGGCGGTGTTCACACGCCTCGCGCCGACGGACGTGTTCGGATTCTACCTTCTCGTGCTGTCCTGGGCCCTCGTCCTCTACAGCGCGACCTGCCAGTGGCCGAAATTCTCGTTCTTCGCCCTCTATACCGAGGAGCGGGCCGCACCCCAGGTCGGCACCGTAGTGCGCCTCCTCGGCGGCATGGTCCTGATCGCGGCGCTGGTTGCCATCGCCGCCGCCGCAGCCGGGCTCGTGGCGCCTCGGGTGGCCGTCAGCATCCTCGTGGCGGTGTTCGGAATGATGGTCTTCGAGGGAGCGGCCGAGATCGCGCGGACCCGGCTGGAGGTCGGCGCCGTCGCCCTTGCGATCGTGCTGCGCGCCGTGCTGGTCCTGACGCTCGGCAGCACCGCCCTTCTCGCCGGGGGCGGTGCCCTCGGCCTGCTGCTCGCTACCGCCACCGCCAACCTGCTGGCGGCGATTCCCGCTCTCCTGTCTATCCGTACCCTGCTGCGCGGTACGGGCGACTGGGGGGAGGCCCGGCGCTTTCTCGACTATGGCTTGCAGCTGGTTCTTTACTTAGCGGCTGACGCGCTGGCGCAGACCTAGGACCGCCTGATCATCGGGGCCAGCATCGGCGTCGCCGAGCTCGGAGCCTACGGTGCGTTCGCCGACTTCCTGCGCCAGAGCTTCGTCGTCTTCGGCGACAGCATCGCGCTCTCCCTCATTTCGATCGCCAAGCACGAGGCCCGCGATGGCGGCTTGGGCGCGGCGCGCCCGGTGCTGGAGGATGCCGCGCGTCTGCTCACGGTGATCGCGGCTTTCGGGGCGGTGTTCTTCCTGTGTTTTGACGACCTCCTGGTCGGCATCCTCCTCGGGGCGGATTATCGCGGGACGGCCCTGCGCGTCGCGCCCCTGCTGATCGCGGCCAGCATCCTGCAGATGCTGCGCTCCTACTACTTCGGGCAGGTGATCTACTTCACCCGCACCAGCCACCTCGATGCCGTCGCTTCGGTGACGTTGCTCGTCGCCATCGGCGGACTGTCGGCGCTGCTGGTTCCCCGCTACGGAGTCGAGGGGGCGGCCATCGCGATGGTCGTCGGGCAGGCGCTGGCCTGCCTCGTGTTCCTGTTCGGTGCGCGGGATGGGAGCCGGATGCCGGTGCCCCTGCGCGACGTCGCGCTCATCGCGGCCGCCGCTTCCCTGTGCGGGCTCGTCCTCACCGGCTTCGACGCCGTGCCGCTTGACGCGCGCGCCGCGCTCGTCCTGAAGCTAGGCTGCCTCGGGCTGGTCTCGATCGGCACGGCCTGGCATTTCAACATCCTGGGCCTCGCCGATCAGGCGGTCCGCCGCTTCCGGCGCGCCGCCTGATGCGCCGCCACAAAATCCGCAGCGTGGTGACTCCGGACGGTCTCGTCGTGGCGCTACGTCCCCTCGACGCGAACGCGCCCTGGGTCGAGGCCTGGCGCGACCTGAGCCGGCGCGCGCTCGTCGATAACCTGTTCTACGATCCCGATTTCGCGCTGCCGGCGGCGGGCGCCTTCGGCCAGGGCGTTCAGGTCGCCATGGTCGGTGATCGGGCGCCGGAGGAGCCGGGGCTGCATCTCCTCGGCGCTTGGCCGATACGGACGACGCGCCTGCGCTGGGGCGTTCCGCTCATCCTGGCGATGGGCTGGATGCACGATTTCGGCATCTTCGGTGCGCCGCTCCTCGATGCGGCCGAGCCGGCCCGCGCCCTCGACGGCCTGTTCTCAGGCCTGCGCCGTCTCGTCGGCCCCCGCCTGATGTTGACCCACGTGCCGACCCGAGGGCCGTTCGCCGACCTCCTGTCGGGCTGGCTCGATCGAAACCGGCTCCGGCACGCCCGGTTCTGGGCGCATGAGCGCGCCTTCCTCGACCTTGCCGCTCACGATTTCGCAGCGCGCGCGGCGTATCTCGATCACATCTCCTCCCGGAAGCGGCGAAAGCTCAGGCAGGCCTGGGACCGGCTGAACGCCGAGGGCGCGGTCACGACCGAGACGATCCGCGACCCCGCCGACCTCCCTGCCGCCATCGACGATTACATCGCCCTGGAGGCTGGCGGCTGGAAGGGCCGGCGCGGCACCGCCATCGCGGACGATCCCGCCCAAGTCGCGATGATGCGCGGAGCCGTCTTAGGCCTCGGTGCCCGCGGGGCCGTGCGCATCGACCGCCTCCGCCGCGACGGGCGGACCTTGGCGGCCGTGATCAGCTTCATCACGCGCGGGCAGCTCTGGAGCCTGAAGATCTCCTACGATGCGGCGGCCGCGAAGCATTCCCCCGGCGCGCTGGCCTTCCACCGGCTGACGCAAGCCATTGTCGCCGACACGGCGATCACGCGCGCGGATTCCTGCGCGCCTCCGAACTATACCTTGCCCGAGACCTTCTGGACCGAACGGTTGGCGCTCGCCCATATCCTCGTCGAGACGAAGGGCGGCGATCCGCTCTTTCCCCTCGCGGTGCGGCTGGAGCGGATCCGCGCCGCCGCCAATGTCCGACTCAAGGCGTGGCGGCAGCGGCTTCGAGCGCGGCGGGACAATGGTGCGGCGGCCGCGGAGACCACCGGCGACGCTTGATCCTCGATTGGGCTCAAACCGCCGGGAACAGGGTCTTGCGCTGCGAAAGCGTATGCGAAACGCATCATCAAAGCGATGGAAGCTGCGAGGCGCAGTGCCGAACGGCCGCCGGTCAGATTCCATTCTTCAGAAGCGGCCTCACCACCCACCCATGCCGAGTCTCTCACCAGCCGAAGCGGCCGATCTCCGCGAGGCGGGCCTGGACCATGGCTTCGTCTCGCCCGAGGGTCGCGATACGCTGGGAGAGGCCGTAGCAGGTACCGCAGAAGTCGAGTTGTAGCAGCGGCATGCCGTCGGCGCGGGCCCGGGCGACAGACCCGATCAGGCAGGCGATCACCGGTTGCCCCTCCGGAATGCCGAGGCATTCGGCGCGCGGGCTGCCGAACAGCGGCCGGTTCGGCCAAGCCAGCGAGACCACCGTTCCGCCGCGCCGGTCGGGGGCCGGAGGCACCGTGTAGCTGCGCACGAACAAGGCCGCGAAGGCGACGAACAGGAGCGGAAGGATGAGGGCGCGCATGGGTCGTCTCGCCGTCGTCAGGCCGGCTCGTCGAAGCGGCTCCAGCGGAAGACCTCCGTGCCGGCGCCGTCGATGACCCGGACCGCTTCGGCGGGCGCACCGGAGCGCTGCGGCGCGCGGGCACGCGCGAACAGCGTGAGGGCGCGCTCCTTGGCGGCCTCGACGGTGCCGGTGCGCACCGAGACGCGCTGGCGCACGAAGTCTTCGCCGCGCGCGTCGGCTTCGTCTTCTGAGGCCAGTACCTCGATGTGATAGGTCTCGCGCGGCTTCAAGGCGGCTCCGTCCGGCTCCATCGTGGGGGTTGACCTTAACCACCGCGCTCGCGAATGGCACCGCTCGGACGCCGGGTGCGACGAAAAAGGCCGGGCGCGAACCGCCCGGCCTCGTCGCGATGAGCGAACCGCGCCTAGCGCGGCAGGGCGCCGCTCGGTGCCGCACTCGATCCGGTCCCGCCTGGGCTCATCGGCCGGCCAGCGGTGGGAATCGGCGCCGCGTTCGGATTGCGCGCCGCACCCGCACCGGGCCCGGCCGTCGCGCTGCCGGCGCCCGTGCCACCGGTGGTTCCGGCGCTGCCGCGCACGCTCCCGGGATTGTTCACGCTGCCGCCGGCACTTCCGGGCAGGTTGGATTGGGCTTCGGCGGCTCCGGCGAGGAACGCGGCGGCCGACGCGGCGAGGACGAGGGTGGCGAGGCGCATGGTGGAACTCCGATTGGGCGTCGTGTCGGCTTCCAACGTCGCCCAGGGCGGGCTTGTTCAGGGGGGCATGGTCCGCAGGGCGTGCAACACCGGCCGGGATGTGGTTTGGTGAAGGCCTCCGCCCGCTCGAACGCGCCTCCCAGCCGGGTCATCCCCGGCGCAATCGAACAGAGAACCTCATGGCGACGACGCCCTTTGTCACGGCCGAATGGCTCCATGCCCGCCTCGGCGCCCCGGACATCGTGATTCTCGACGCGTCCTGGTACCTGCCGGCCCAGGGGCGGGACGCCCGCGCCGAGTACCTCGCCGGGCACATCCCCGGCGCCATCCGCTTCGACATCGACACGATGAGCGACGAGACCTCGCCCCTGCCCCACACCCTGCCGCGCCCGGAGGTCTTCGCGTCCCGCATGCGGGCGCTCGGCATCGGTGACGGCGCGCATATCGTGGTCTACGACGGCATGGGCCTGTTCTCGGCGCCACGGGTGCGCTGGATGCTGCAGACGTTCGGCGTCCGCGACGTCGAGATCCTGGAGGGCGGCTTTCCCGCCTGGGTCGCGGCGGGCTACCCGATCGAGGAAGGCGAGGGCCGGCCGCGCGCCCGCCGCCACTTCACCGCCCGCCTCGACCACGGCGCGGTCGCCGATGCCAGCGACGTCGCCCGTGCCCTGGACACGGGCGCGGCGCAGGTCGTCGATGCCCGCTCCGGTCCCCGCTTTCGCGGCGAGGAGGCGGACCCCCGCCCCGGCGTTCGTCCCGGTCACATGCCGGGCGCCCGCAACGTGCATTACGCCGCGCTCCAGACCGAGGGGCGCCTGAAGGACGCGGCATCCCTGCGCGCCGTCTTCGCCGAGAACGGCGTCGATGTGGGCAAGCCCGTCGTCACCACCTGCGGCTCCGGGGTCACCGCCGCCATCGTCGGCCTAGCACTCGAGACGCTGGGGCGCCCGCCGCGCGCCCTCTACGACGGGTCGTGGTCGGAATGGGGTTCGGATCCGGCGCGCCCTGTGGCGGCCGGCCCGGCCTGAAGCCGCCGCCTTGCTGCATCCCGACCGTCCGGATTTCGCGCTGACCGCGCCGGAGCGTCAGCGCTCGCGGGGGCGCATCCACCTCGGCGTCGACTGCCCGGACGGCCGTGACACCCGCATCCGCGACATCGCGGAAGCGGGGCCGCTGCGCCTGCGCATTCCCCGCCACTCCCCCGGACCCTGCGAGGCGATCCTCCTCAACACCGCCGGCGGCATCGCCTGCGGTGACATCTTCACCGTCACGGCGGAGGTCGCCCCTGGCGCCGACCTCGTCCTCACCACCACGGCGGCGGAGAAGATCTATCGTTCCGACGGCCCGGTGAGCCGGGTCGAGACGCGCGTGACGCTCGCGGCCGGCGCCCGCCTCGCCCACCTGCCGCAGGAGACGATCCTGTTCGACCACGCCGCCCTGGAGCGTCGCTTCGAGGCGGACCTCGCCCCGGACGCCCGGCTCCTCGCCTTCGAGGCGGTCACCTTCGGGCGGACCGCGCGCAACGAACCGATGACGCGGGGGCGCTTCTTCGAGACCTGGCGCATCCGGCGCGGCGGTCGCCTCGTTTATGCGGATTCCGTGCACCTCGACGGTGCACTTTCGGCGCAACTCGCACGCGCGGCCATCGGCGGCGGCGGCCGCGCCATGGCGACGCTGCTCGACGTCTCGCCCGATGCCGAGGCGCGCCTGGAGCGCGCCCGCGCGATCCTCGACGCCAACGCGACGGAGGGCGTCGCGGCCGCCGCCAGCGCCTGGAACGGGCACCTCGTGCTGCGCTTCCTCAGCCCCGATCCGGATGGCCTGCGGAGCCTCGCCCAGCGGGTGCTCACGGCCTATCGCGGAGTGCCGCTTCCGCGCGTCTGGCAGACGTGAAGCCTCTTCCAGAGCGGCCGTACCGCTCGCGGACGTTCGCGAGGCCACGAAGGACCTGCGGATGACGAGCCGGCGATCGGCGGCATGGGGGATGCACCCTGGACGATCGAAGTGACCAATCCCGCGCCGCGCCGCGCGGCGGCGGCCGATCCGCGATGATCGAGGAGACCTGAACCCATGCTGCCCGCCATCCTCGACGCCGCGACCCTGCGCGCGGCCTATGCCTCCGGCGACCTCGACCCCGTCGCGCTCGCGGAGATCGTGGCCGAGCGCATGGCCGCCTCGGCCGATCCGGCGATCTTCATCACGCCGGTTTCGAAGGCCGACCTCGTCGCGGCCGCCCGCCACCTGATGGAGCGCCATCCGCAGCCGAATTCGCTGCCGCTCTGGGGCCTGCCCTTCGCGGTCAAGGACAACATCGACGTGGCGGGACTGCCCACCACCGCCGCCTGCCCGGCTTTCGCCTACACGCCCGACCGGGACGCCGAGGTGGTGGCACGCCTGAAGGCGGCCGGCGCCCTGGTGACCGGCAAGTCCAACCTCGACCAGTTCGCCACGGGCCTCAACGGCACGCGCTCGCCCTACGGGGCGCCCCGCAGCGTCTTCAACGCCGACTACGTCTCCGGGGGGTCGAGCTCCGGCTCGGCGGTGGCGGTGGCCGCCGGACTCGCCTGCTTCAGCCTCGGCACCGACACCGCCGGTTCGGGACGCGTGCCTGCGGCCTTCAACAATCTCGTCGGCATCAAGCCGACGCCGGGGGCCTTGAGCACGACGGGCCTCGTGCCGGCCTGTCGCAGCCTCGACTGCATCACGGTCTTCTCCGCCACCGTGGGCGACGGCATCGCGGTGCGCCGCGTCGCCGAGGGTTTCGACCCCGCCGACCCCTTCTCGCGCCGGGCCGTCCGCCAGACCCTGCCCGCCGCCGGCCTGCGCTTCGGCGTGCTGGAGCCGGCCGAGCGCGAATTCTACGGCGATACCGAGACGGAGGCGCTCTACGCCGCCGCCATCGCCCGGCTGGAGCGCCTCGGCGGCGTGGCGGTGCCCTTCGACTACGCGCCCTTCCGTGAGATCGCCGCGCTCCTCTATGACGGCCCCTGGGTCGCCGAGCGGTTCGCGGCGATCGAGGAGTTCCACGCCGACCACGCCGCCGCCATGGACCCGAATGTCCGCGCCATCGTCGAGTCCGCGAAGGGCTACAGCGCCGTCGACGCGTTCAAGGGGCGCTACGCCTTCGAGGCGTGCAGGCGCCGCACCGACACGATCCTGGCCGGCCTCGACGTGCTGCTGTTGCCGACCTCGCCCACCATTTATTCGGTGGCCGAGATGCAGGCCGAACCCATCGCCCGCAACAGCCAATTCGGGCGCTACACCAACTTCGCCAACCTGCTCGGGATGGCCGCCATCGCGGTCCCGGCCGGCTTCCGGCGGGACGGGTTGCCGGCGGGCGTCACCCTGGTGGGGCCGGCGTTCAGCGACGAGGCCCTGGCGCCCTGGGCAGACGCGCTGCATCGCGCCCTCGGCGGCGGGATGGGCCTCGACCGGCGGGCCGCCCTGCCCGAGGCGAGCCGGGTCGCGACGGCGGAAGACGACCGGATCCCCCTCGTGGTCGTCGGCGCCCATCTCACCGGGCTCGCCCTCAATCACCAGCTTCAGGACCTCGGCGCCATCTTCCTGCGCGCCACCCGGACCGCGCCCGATTACCGGCTCTTCGCGCTTCCCGGCACCGTGCCGCCCAAGCCCGGCCTCCTGCGCGAGCCGGGTCACGCGGGGCCGGGCCTGGAGGTCGAGATCTGGGCCCTCGATCCGGCGAGCTTCGGGCGCTTCGCGGCCGCGATCCCCGCCCCGCTCGGCATCGGCAAGGTCACGCTGGCGGATGGGCAATCCGCCTCCGGCTTCCTGTGCGAGGCGCACGCCGTGGCGGGTGCGCCGGAGATCACTCACCATGGGGGATGGCGCGCCTACCTCGCGGCGAACCGGGCCTGAGGCGCCTGCGCTTGCGACGGCCCGTACGCTTGCCCTAAACCCCGTCCGGCAGGCACGGCCCTCCGCGCGCCGGCACTCACGAGGACCCGGGTTTGCGTCGCACCCTCCGTTGCCGCCTCGCCCCCGCCGGCCAGATCGAGGCGGACGGCGCCGCCGACACCTGGCGTGCGACGGGGGGCGACCCGCATTTCCGGCTCTGGCCGCCCGAAGGTCGCAAACGCCATCGCGGCGGCTGGGTCCGCATCCGCGCCGACCTGAGTGCGCTCGGGCGCACGAAGCTGACGCCGCTGCTCTACGTCGATGACGGCAAGGGCTTTCGCGAGACGCTGACGATTCCCCTCGAACTCGACGGGTCGGGCATCGACAATCTCGTGCGCCTGCCCCGCCGCGTCCGGGGCCTGCGCCTCGATCCCATGAACGGTCCCGGCCGCTTCCGCCTCGGCCATGTCGACCTCACGTATCTCGGCGCCATCGGTGCGGTCTCCGAGATCGCCGGGCGCCTCGTCGCGCGCCTCGACCCGGGCGAGCGCACCCCCGGCCGCGTCCTCTCCCGCATCGCCGCCCTCGCGCGGGCGAAGGGCCCCGCTGAACTCTGGAACGACTTCTTTTCCAGCGCCCGGCCACGCCCGGTCCCCGCCTCCTACACCGCCTGGATCGACGCGGTGGAGACGCCCGCGCGACGGACGGTGGCCGAGATGCGCGCCGAGATCGCCGGCTTTGCGTCGCGGCCCCGCATCTCCATCGTCATGCCGGTCTACAACACGCCCAGGCGCTGGCTGGAGGCCGCGATCGCCTCGGTCCGAAATCAGGCCTACGAGGATTGGGAGCTCTGCCTCTGCGACGACAACTCGTCGGACGCCCATGTCTGGCCGATGCTCCAGGCCTGTGCGGCCACCGATCCCCGCATCAGGCTGCACCGCCGCTCGACCAACGGGCGCATCTCGGCCGCCTCGAACGACGCCATGGCGCTCGCCACGGGCAGCCACATGACGCTGATGGACCACGACGACGTGATCCCCGACAACGCGCTCTACGAATTCGTCCGGATCCTCAACGCCGATCCGAACGTCGATTTCATTTACTCGGACGAGGACAAGATCTCGATCGACGGGGTGCGCTACGACCCGTTCTTCAAGCCGGACTGGTCGCCCGAGGCCCTCGAGGCCTGCATGTACACCGCGCATCTGGCGCTCTACCGCATGGACATCGTCGCCCGCATCGGCGGCTTTCGCGACGTCTGCAACGGCGCGCAGGATTACGACTTCGCCCTGCGCTACACTGAGCACGTCCGCAACGTCGTGCATGTGCCCAAGGTGCTCTATCACTGGCGCGCGATTCCGGGCTCCACCGCCCAGACCATGGACAACAAGGACTACGTCATCGCCGCCGCGATCCGGGGACTCGAAGACCGGGCCCGACGCACGGGCGAGCTCGATTTCGTGCGCTCCAGCCCCTTCAAGGGCTGCTTCGAACTGCGCCGCAAGCTCAAGGATCGGCCGCTGGTCTCGATCGTGATCCCGAGCGCGGGCCGCGACAGCGTCGTCGGCGGCAGGTCGGTCGACCTGCTGGCCGCCTGCCTCGACAGCGTTCGGGCACTGAGCACCTACGAGGCCATCGAGTTCGTCGTCGTCGACAACGGCGACCTGCGGCCCGGCACGCAGGCGGCGCTGGAGCGCCACGCAGCCCGGCGCGTGACCTACGCCGAGCCGGTCTTCAACGTGGCGGCCAAGATGAACCTCGGCGCCGGGGCGGCGGGCGGGGACGTGCTGATCTTCCTCAACGACGACATCGCGGTGATCACCCCCGACTGGATCGAGGCGATGCTGGCGCTGCTGCAGGTTCCGGGTGTCGGCGCGGTCGGGCCCAAGCTCCTGTTCGAGACCGGCGAGATCCAGCATGCCGGCGTCTCGGTCGTCGACGCCACGCCGGATCACGTGCGGCGGGGCTATCCGGGTGACGATCCGGGTCACTTCTTCTCCACCGTCAGCAACCGCAACTATCTCGCGGTCACGGGCGCCTGCGTGATGGTGAGGCGCGCCGATTTCGAAGCGGTGGGCGGCTTCGACGAGAACTTTGCGGTCAACTACAACGACGTCGACCTCTGCCTGCGCCTGTGGGACCGTGGCCTGCGCATCGTCTACTGCGCCCAGGCGAGCCTCTATCATTACGAGAGCCGCAACCGGGCCCGCACCGTCGATCCGGCCGAGCACCAGCGCTTCCGCGAACGCTGGGCGGTCAAGCTGCCGCGCGATCCTTATTACGGCGAATGGTTCGAGGCCCTGCCGCCGACCTTCGAGCTCGATCCGGCACGCTTCTGAGCCTTCGCGGCCGGCGAAGGCTGGTTGGGAAAACTCCGAATTGCGAACCGCTCCAATCTAGGACCAATGTCCCGTCGCGAGACGAGGGTCGATTCGGGCGATGCCGGCAGGGGCACTCATGGACGGGGAGGCGACGGTCGCGGTGACCGCGCTCCTGCTCGTGCTCTGCATGGGCCTCTGGGCCAGCGGGGCGGTGGCCGAGATCGTCACCGTGATGCTGTTCTTCTCCGGGGCGATGCTGTTCCGGCTGGCCCCGCCGGCGGTGGTCTTCTCAGGGTTCGCCTCCTCGGCCTTCTGGCTGGTTCTCAGCGGCATGGTGGTGGGGCTCGCCATGACCCGCACCGGTCTCGGCGACCGTCTGGCGCGAAGCCTGTCCGGCCACCTCTCGGCCTCCTATCCGGTCTTCATCGCCGGCATCGTCGCCCTGTCCTTCGCGCTCGCCCTGGTGATGCCGTCGAATCTCGGGCGCATCGCGCTCCTCGTCCCGGTGGTGCTCGCCCTCTGCGACGCCTTCGGCCTCGGCTCGGGCCGTCCCGGCCGGCACGGGGCCGTCCTAGCGGTGGGGCTCGCCACGCCCCTGCTCTCCGCCGCCATCCTGCCCGCCAACGTGCCGAATCTCGTCATGGCGGGCACGGCCGAGACGCAATACGGCCTGCACATCGCCTACCTGCCCTACCTCCTCCTGCACGCGCCGGTGCTGGCGTTCGTGAAGGGCGCGATCCTGATCCTGGCGATCGTCCGTTTGTTTCCGGACCGGCTCGACCACGGCGAGAACGGGGCCGCGCTCGTGAAGGAGCCCCTGCGCCCGGAGGCCGTCCGGCTCGCGGTGATCCTGTTCATGACGCTGGCCTTCTGGGTCACCGACAGCCTCCACGGCATCGCACCCGCCTGGATCGGGCTCGTCGCCGCGCTGATCTGCCTGATGCCGCGCATCGGCGTCCTGCCGGCCGAAGCCTTCGGGGCGGTGAACCTGCGCACCTGCTTCTACGTCGCCGCCCTGCTCGGCCTCGTCGCCACGGTCAACGAGACCGGCCTCGGCGCGCGCCTCGGGCACGCCCTTCTTCACGTCGCGCCGCTGACCCCGGATGCACCCGCCACCAATTTCGGAATCCTGACGGGGCTCGCGACGATCCTCACCCTGGCGGTCACCGCCAACGGCGCGCCGGCCCTCTACACGGCGCTCGCCGGCGAGATGGCGCGGGCCAGCGGTCTCGACCTGATGGCGGTGGTGATGGTCCAGGTCGTCGGCTACTCGACCCTGTTCCTGCCCTATCAGGCGCCCCCCATCGTGGTCGCGATCGACCTCGGGAAGGTCCCGCTGCGCGCGGCGACGAAGCTCACCCTCGCGACCGGCCTCGCCTCGCTCCTCGTGGTCACGCCGCTGGATTACCTCTGGTGGCGCGGCCTGGGATGGCTGCCGTGAGCGATGAACGACGGAATGACGATCTGGCGCGTGTGTCGCATGTGCGCTGCGGCGAAGCGGGCTTGCGCATTGGCGCCTGCTCGCTAGCACTTTAGAGACGATCCAAATTTTTCTTGCCGACGTCTCAAAAGGGATGTCGCTTCCTTTCGAGGACCTCACGCCCGATGGCCCCAACCGTCCGCCCCACGGTCGCCCAGCCGCTCTCGCCCCATCTCCAGATCTACCGCTGGACCTGGACCATGGCGATGTCGGTCTTCCACCGCATCACCGGCACGGCCCTCTATGGCGGCTCGGCCCTGGTGGCGATCTGGCTGGTGGCCCTCGCCTCGGGGCCCGCCGCCTACGGCACCGTCTCCTGGTTCTTCGGCTCGATCCTCGGGCGCCTGGTCCTGTTCGCCTACACCTGGATCCTGATGCACCACATGCTCGGGGGCCTGCGCCACTTCATCTGGGATTTCGGGCACGGCCTCGATCGTGAGCGCCGCCTGTGGCTCGCCCGCGGCACGCTGATCGGCTCCGTGATCCTGACCGTCCTGATCTGGGCGCTCGCCCTCACCCTGCGCTGAGGAGCGGCACCGATGGTCGACAATCGCCAGAACACCAACGTCACCATGCGCACGCCGCGCGCCCGGGTGAAGGGCCTCGGCGCCTCCGGGCACGGCGCCAGCCACTGGTGGATGCAGCGTCTCACCGCCGCGTCCAACGCTCCCCTGATGGTCGCCTTCGTGGTCGTCGTCGCGCTGATGGCCAACCGCCCCTACCCCGAGGCGGTCGCCCTGATGTCGCACCCGGCGGTTGCGCTCATCCTGATCCTCGCCGTGATCTCGGTCACGCTCCACATGAGGATCGGCATGCAGGTCATCATCGAGGATTACGTCCACGACAAGGGACTGAAGCTCGCGGCCTTCTTCGCCAACAATTTCTACGCGGTGATCGTCGCCGTCGCCTGCCTCTACGCGATCCTTCGCGTGAGCCTCGCCCGACTGGTCTGACCCTCCCCGCCTCCGAGACGCCTGAAGGACTTGAACTCATGGCCAGCAACGGAACCAACGGCGCCCCCGCCTACACGATCAACGATCACACCTTCGACGTGGTGGTGGTCGGTGCCGGCGGCGCGGGCCTGCGCGCCACGGTGGGCTGCAGCCAGGCTGGCCTGCGCACCGCCTGCATCTCCAAGGTGTTTCCCACCCGCTCGCACACCGTGGCGGCGCAGGGCGGCATCTCGGCCTCGCTCGGCAACATGGGCCCGGATGATTGGCGCTGGCACATGTACGACACCGTGAAGGGGTCGGACTGGCTCGGTGACCAGGATGCCATCGAGTACCTCGTGCGCAACGCGCCGGCCGCCGTCTACGAGCTCGAGCATTGGGGCGTGCCGTTCTCGCGCACCGAGGAGGGCAAGATCTACCAGCGGCCCTTCGGCGGCATGACTACGGATTACGGCAAGGGCACCGCCCAGCGCACCTGCGCGGCGGCCGACCGTACCGGCCACGCCATGCTGCACACCCTCTACGGGCAGGCGGTGAAGAACCACACCAACTTCTTCATCGAGTACTTCGCCCTCGACCTCATCATGGACGAGGACGGCCGCTGCCTCGGCGTCATTGCCATCGACCAGGCCACGGGTGAGATCCACCGCTTCCGCGCCCAGCAGACGATCCTGGCCACCGGCGGCTACGGGCGCTCCTACTTCTCGGCGACCTCGGCCCATACCTGCACGGGCGACGGCAACGCCATGGTGCTGCGCGCCGGCCTGCCCCTGCAGGACATGGAGTTCGTGCAGTTCCACCCCACCGGCATCTACGGCGCCGGCTGCCTCATCACCGAGGGCGCGCGCGGCGAGGGCGGCTACCTGACCAATTCCGAGGGCGAGCGCTTCATGGAGCGCTATGCGCCGTCGGCCAAGGATCTGGCCTCCCGCGACGTGGTCTCCCGCTCGATGACCATGGAGATCCGCGCCGGACGCGGCGTGGGAAAAAGCAGCGACCACATCTACCTGCACCTCGACCACCTCGACCCGGCGATCCTGCACCAGCGCCTGCCGGGCATCTCGGAATCGGCCAAGATCTTCGCGGGCGTCGACGTCACCAAGGAGCCGATCCCGGTGCTGCCGACGGTGCACTACAACATGGGCGGCATCCCGACGAACTATCACGGCGAGGTGCTCACCCTGAAGAACGGCAACCCCGACACAGTGGTGCCGGGCCTGATGGCGCTCGGCGAGGCGGCCTGCGTCTCGGTGCACGGCGCCAATCGCCTGGGCTCGAACTCGCTCATCGACCTCGTGGTGTTCGGCCGCGCGGCGGGCCTGCGCTGCGCCGAGATCGTCGAGGCGGGCGCCCGCCAGATGGACCTGCCGAAGGACTCGGCCGACAAGGCGCTCGGCCGGCTCGACCGCTTCCGCTATGCCAATGGCGGCACCCCGACGGCGGACCTGCGCGCCGAGATGCAGAAGACCATGCAGAACAACTGCGCCGTCTTCCGCACGGGCGAGGTTCTGGAAGAGGGCAAGGCCCTCATCCACAAGGTTGCCTCCGGTCTGGCGGACATCCACGTCAACGACCGTTCGCTGATCTGGAACACGGATCTCCTCGAAACCCTGGAATTCGACAACCTGATCGGTCAGGCCGTCGTCACCATGGAATCGGCGGCCAACCGCAAGGAAAGCCGCGGGGCGCACGCCCGCGAGGACTTCCCCGACCGCGACGACAAGGAGTGGATGAAGCACACGCTCGCATGGATGGACGATACGTCGAAGCAGGTCAGCATCGATTACCGTCCCGTCCATACCTACACGATGTCGAACGAGATCCAGTACATCGAGCCGAAGGCGCGCGTGTACTGAAGGCAGACCCAGCGAGAGTTCGTCACCATGAGCGCTTTCCTCCGGATCACGCGCAATCCGTCCATCATGGGCGGCAAGGCCTGTATCCGGGGGATGCGGGTGACGGTCGGCATGATCCTGTCCAACCTCGGATCGGGCGTCGGCATCGACGAGTTGCTCGCTGCCTACCCCTATCTGGAGCGGGACGACGTGCTCGAGGCCATGCGCTACGGCGCTTGGCTCGCCCAGGAGCGCGAGATCGACCTTGAGCCGGCGGCGTGAGGTTCGTGATCGACATGAACCTCTCGACGGACTGGGTCGATTGCCTTCAGCGGGCCGGGCACGACGCGTTGCACTGGTCCGCTGTGGGTCCGGCGGATGCCACCGATGATCGGATCATCGACTGGGCGCGCGGCGCCGACCGCATCGTCGTCACCAACGATCTCGATTTCGGGACCTTGCTGGCGATGTCGTGCGCGGCCCGTCCAAGTGTCGTCGAGCTTCGCACCGATACGACCCTCTCCGCCCGGATCGGCCCGCTGGTCGTCCAGGCCCTCGCCCGCGCGGAAGCAGATCTGCTCTCCGGCGCAATCCTGACCATAGAGGCGGACCGGCTCCGGCTGCGCGCCCTCGACTTCGCCCGGAAAGAGTAGGCCCCATGGCCCAGTTCAACCTTCCCAAGAATTCCCAGATCACCGAGGGCGAGACCTGGCCTCGGCCGACCGGCGCCAACAACCTGCAGGAATTCCGGATCTATCGCTGGAATCCCGACGACGGGAAGAATCCGCGCGTCGACGTCTATCAGGTCGACCGTGACGATTGCGGCCCGATGGTCCTCGACGCCCTGCTCTGGATCAAGAGCAAGGTCGATTCGACACTGGTCTTCCGCCGCTCCTGCCGTGAGGGCATCTGCGGGTCCTGCGCCATGAACATCGAGGGCCAGAACGCGCTGGCCTGCACGATGGGCATCGACGAGTGCCAGGAGCACGCCAAGGGCAAGAAGGTCGGTGCGGTGCGGATCTACCCGCTGCCGCACATGCCGGTGCTCAAGGACCTCGTGCCCGACCTGACGAATTTCTTCGCGCAGCACGCCTCGATCGAGCCCTGGCTTCAGACCGAGACGCCCGCCCCCGAGGGCGAGTGGAAGCAGACGCCGGAGGATCGCGCGCAGCTCGACGGCCTCTACGAGTGCATTCTCTGCGCCTGCTGCACCACCTCGTGCCCGAGCTACTGGTGGAACGGCGACCGCTTCCTCGGTCCGGCGGCCCTGCTCCAGGCCTATCGCTGGCTGATCGACAGCCGCGACGAGAACACCGGCGAGCGCCTCGACGCCCTGCACGATCCCTTCCGGCTCTATCGCTGCCACACGATCATGAACTGCGCCAACACCTGCCCGAAGAGCCTGAACCCGGCCAAGGCGATCGCCGAGATCAAGAAGATGATGATCTCCCGCGAGGTGTGAACTTCTCCGACGGTGTCGACTCATCGGAAAGGGCGCTCGGTGCGAACCGCGCGCCCTTTTTTGCGTCGCCACGCCCGGTCGAGAGTGTCCGGACGCGCTGCCGGGCCTCGGCCCCTATTCCGCGGGCGCGTGGTGCGGCACGTGGACGGCGCCCGGCTCGGCCTCGGCGCGAATGCCCTCGGCGGCGTCCTTTCGGCGAACGAGCCGCATCACGACCACGAAAAACACCGGCACGAACAGCACCGCCAGGATGGTGGCCGAGATCATGCCGCCGAGCACGCCGGTGCCGATGGCCTGCTGGCTCTTCGAGGCCGCCCCCGTGGCGATGGCCAGCGGCACCACGCCGAAGATGAAGGCGAGCGAGGTCATGACGATCGGGCGGAAGCGCAGGGTCGAGGCCTCGAGGGTGGCGTCGACCAGGGATTTGCCGGGCTTCCACAAGTCCTTGGCGAATTCCACGATCAGGATCGCGTTCTTGGCCGAGAGACCGATGATCGTGATGATGCCGATCTTGAAGTAGACGTCGTTGGGCAGCCCGCGCAGGTACACCGCCGCCACCGACCCGATGACGCCGAGCGGGATCACGAGGAGCACCGAGAACGGGATCGACCAGCTCTCGTAGAGGGCGGCAAGGCAGAGGAACACGATCAGGATCGAGAGGCCGAGCAGAAGCGAGGCCTGGCTGCCCGCCTGCTTCTCCTGCAGCGACTGCCCGGTCCAGGCATGGCCGAAGCCCTTCGGCAATTGCGCCATCAGGCGCTCCATCTCGTTGAGCGCGTCGCCCGAGGTGAAGCCCGCCGCCGGCTCGCCGGTGAGACGCACCGACTGGTAGCCGTTGAAGCCGACGATCTGCGACGGGCCGACGCCCCATTTCAGCTCGGCGAAGGAGGACATCGGCACCATCGTGCCGGTGGCGTTCTTCACTCCGTAGTTCAGCAGGTCCGGCGCCTGCATGCGCTGCAACTGCTCGGCCTGGACGTAGACGCGCTGCATCTTGCCCTGGTTCGGGAAGTCGTTGGTGTAGACCGAGCCCAGGTTGACCTGGATCGTGCTGTTGATGTCCTCGAACCGAACACCGAGCGCCGCCGCTTTCTCACGGTCGATGATCAGCTCGGCCTGCGGCGTCGGGGGCAGGCCCTCGATCTTCATCTTCTGCAGGATGGGGCTTTTCTTGGCGAGGGTCAGCAGCTGCGCCTCGGCGGCGGTCAGCGCCGAGTAGCCTCGCTGCGCCCGGTCCTGGAGCCGGAACGAGAAGCCGGCGGCGTTGCCGAGGTTGTCCACCGGCGGCGGCTCCTGGGCGTCGATGATGGCGTCCCGATAGCCGGCGAGCGCCGCGTTGGTGTTGGCCACGAGCGCGTTCGCGGAATTCGACGCATCGCGCTCGGACCACGGCTTCAGGGTCACGAAGGCCTGGCTCAGGTTGGCGCCCTGCCCCGAGAACGAGAAGCCGTTCAGCATCGTCACCGTGGCGACGCCGGGTTGGGCCAGGAGGTATTGCTCCACCTCGCGCACGGCGGTCTGCGTGCGGTTGAACGAGGCACCCGGCGGGGTCTGAATGTCGACGGTGAAGAAGCCCTGGTCTTCCACCGGAAGGAAGCCCTCGGGCAGGCGCAGGAAGGCGAGGCCGACGCCGACGAGCAGCGCGAGGTAGACCATCATGACCTTGCCCGAGCGCTTGATCAGCCCGGCGACGCCGCGCCCGTAGCGCGCGGTCTCGCGGTCGACGATCTTGTTGAACCAGCCGAAGAAGCCGCCCTTGGCATGGCCGTGGCCCTTCTCCACCGGCTTGAGCAGCGTCGCGCACAGGGCCGGCGTCAGCGACAGGGCAAGCAGCGCCGAGAAGCCGATCGACGTCACCATGGCGATCGAGAACTGCCGGTAGATGATGCCCACCGAGCCGGGGAAGAATGCCATCGGGATGAACACCGCGATGAGCACCAGCGTGATGCCGATGATCGCGCCGGTGATCTGGCTCATGGCCTTGCGCGTCGCCTCCTTCGGCGAAAGCCCTTCTTCGTTCATGATGCGCTCGACGTTCTCGACGACCACGATGGCGTCGTCGACGAGGATACCGATGGCGAGCACCATGCCGAACATGGTCAGCACGTTGATCGAGAACCCGGCGAGCAGCATCACCGTCACCGTCCCCATCAGGGCGATCGGCACGACGATGGTCGGGATCAGGGTGTAGCGGATGTTCTGGAGGAACAGGAACATCACGACGAACACGAGCACCACCGCCTCGACGAGGGTCATCATGACCTTCTTGATCGAGGCCTTCACGGCCGGGGTGATGTCGTAGGGAATGTCCCACTTCAGGCCGGGCGGGAAGAACTGCGACAGTTCCTCCATCTTGGCCCGGATGGCGTTGGCCGTCTCCAGGGCGTTGCCGTCCGGGGCCAGCGTCACCGAGATGCCCGCCGCCTCGCCGCCGTTCAGCCGCGTCGAGAACTGGTAGGCGTCGCCGCCGAGTTCGATCCGGGACACGTCGCGCAGGCGCACGTTCGACCCGTCGGAATTCGCCCGCAGCACGATCGCGCCGAAATCCTCGACGGTGTTGAGCTGTCCCTTGACGATGATCGGCGCGAAGACCGGGTGCTTGCTCGGGCTCGGCTGCGCGCCGACGGCGCCCGAGGCGATCTGGATGTTCTGGTTGCGGATCGCGTCGGTGACGTCCTCGGGCGTCAGGGAGAGGCCGCGCAGCTTGTCGGGATCGACCCAGACGCGCAGGGAGCGCTCCGTCGAGTAGAGCGTGGCCCGGCCCACGCCCGGCACGCGCCGGATCTCGTTGATGACGTTGCGGATCAGGAAGTCGCCGAGCCCGATCTCGTCCATCTTCCCGTCGGTGGAGACGAGGGTGATGATGTTGAGGGTCGCGGCGGAGGCCTCCTCCACCAGGATGCCCTGCTGGCGCACCTCCGAGGGAAGCCGCGCCTCGACGCGCTTCAGCCGGTTCTGCACCTCCACGGAGGCCAGGGCCGGGTCGGTGCCGGGCAGGAAGGTCGCGGTGATGTTGATCGAGCCGAAGGAGTCGGTGGTCGACTCGAAGCTCATGATGTTGGCCGCGCCGTTCAGCTCGTCCTCGATGAGCCGGGTGGTGCCCGTGTAGAGGCTCTCAACGGAGGCGCCGGGGAAGGCGGTCGAGAGCGCGATCGAGGGCGGCGCGATCACCGGATACTGCGCCACCGGCAGCATCGGCAGCGAGAGCGCGCCGCCGAGGATGATGAAGAGCGCGACGACCCAGGCGAAGACCGGCCGGTCGATGAAGAAGCGGGCCATGGTTCAGCGCACCTGCGAGACGGGCTTGGACGAGGGCGGCTTGGACGAAACCGGCTTGGACGCGTCCGGATTGGGGACGGCCGGGTTCGGCGTGCCGGGCTTCTCTTCCATCTCGGGTTCGGGCGTGTCGGTGTCGCGGGGCTTCGGGCCCGTGTCGGCGACGGCGACCTTCATCTCGACGGACTTCACCTGCTGGCCGGCGGCGATCTTTTGCACGCCTTCCACCACCACACGGTCGCCGGCCTTCAGTCCGGAGCGAATGATCCACTGGGTATCGACCACCGGGCCGACCTCCACGGGCTGGAGCATCACCGTGTCGTCCTCGCGCACCACCCAAACCTCGGCCTTGCCGTCGCTGGTCCGCTGGATCGCCTGCTGCGGCACGGCGAGGGCGTCGGTGTCGATGCCCTGCTTGATGCGGGCGCGCACGTACATGCCGGGGAAAAGCTCGTCATGCGGGTTCGGGAACAGCACGCGCAGGGTGACCTGGCCGGTGCTCGGATCGGCGGTGACGTCGGAGAACAGGAGCTTGCCGGCCGAGCCGTAGAGTGCGCCGTCATCCATGATGAGGTGGACATTGGCGGTGTCGGCCGAGAGCCGCGAGAGTTCGCCGCTGGCGAGATCCCGCCGCAGCTTGTTCAGTTCGCCCACCGACTGCGTGATGTCGACGTAGATCGGGTCGAGCTGCTGGATGGTGGCGAGGTTCGAGGTTCCGCCCTGGTCCACCAGGGTGCCCTCGGTGAGCAGCGCCCGGCCGATGCGGCCCGAGATCGGCGCGCGCACGTCCGTCCAGCTGAGGTTGAGCTTGGCCCGGTCGCGCGTCGCCTTGGCGCCCGCGACCTCGGCCTGGGCCTGCTTGAGGCCCGCATAGGCGCTGTCGTACTGGGCCTGGCTCGCGGTCTGGCGCGAAAGCAGCTGCTCGAGGCGATCCGCCTGCTGGCCCGCCAGCACCTGCGCGGCCTCCGTGCGGGCGAGCGCGGCCTCGGCGCTCTGCAGATCGACCTCGAAGGGGGCCGGATCGATCTTGTAGAGAAGGTCACCCTCCTTGACCAAGCTGCCCTGCTCGAAGGTCCGCTTGATCACGAGGCCCGAGACGCGGGAGCGCACTTCGGCGATGCGCAGCGGCGCGACCCGGCCCGGCAGGTCGCGGACATAGGGGATCGGCTGCTCGCGAACCGTCACGATGCCGACTTCCGGCGTCGGGCCGGGAACGGGGGCGGCGGCCTGCTGTTTCTGGTTGCAGGCGGACAGAGCGACCAGCACGAAGCCGGCGGCCAGGGCGGTCGACCGGGTCCGGAACAGGCGGGTAGAGAGAGACGTCACGATGGCTTCGCTCCTGCGAAATTCTGGTCTGTGGCGTTTGCCGCGCGAGCCGGCACCGCCGTTGTCTTGGCCCGCATTCCTGCGTTCCCCATCGACTCGGCTTCGCGGCAAGCGATGGGCCAGGCCGGCAAACGTGCCCGCATCGCGACCCGGGCGGGTCAGCGAAGGCTGCGTCGTGGCAAGGCACACGGGCGTGGGTTCCAGGGCTGGAACCGTGTCGTCGATTCGTGAAGAAATGTCTGCAGCCGTACCCAAGTGAGGGACGATCTTGGCAATCCGACGACATCAGTCGTGAGCGCCGACGGATTTTGTCAGCGGACGCGTCTGGATGTGGGACTCCCGTCGCCGGTCAGGCGATCGCGGCCGGGCGTGGGGGCCGCTCGGGAGGCGAGCCAGCCGGCGTCGCGACCCCATCGATGAAGCGCGGCGCGATGGGTGCGGCGGCGTTTCGGGCGAGCAGCACGGCGGGGCGCGGCAGGTCCGCCCACGCGGGGGCGTCGTCCGTGTCGACCGCGAGTGTCGAGACGTTCGTGCCCGTATCGGGGGCGATCGGAAGCGTGGATAGCGCGAGCACCGCCTCGACCTCGGCGGAGCGCGGGCTGGCGCTGGCGACGTCGAATGCCGGGAGCAGGGTGCAGGCGAGGAGAAGCAGGGTCAGGAACGTCCCGACGATGCGGCGAATGCCACGCGGTGCACGCGGTGCCTGCAGGGCATCGAGCCGTGCCGGAGAGACGGCCTTCGTCGGACCGTGGGTTGCCAAGCTTGTCACGGATCAGAGTCTGGTGCCGCGACATGCCCGCCACAAGTTCCTGCGGCATCGTGTCTGATGCGGGGCGGCGGCGCCGTTCTGCGCCGAGGCGGATGCGTTGCCGGGATCACACAGGGCGGCGACCTTCGTGACCGGCTTGGTTGACCGCCCTCCCCCATCTCGCCAAGGCTCCCGGTCCCGACCATCAGCCTGATGACTTTCGTGGGCTTTGCGCCCGCCCGAGTCTATTTCGGCAGGAGGAGACGACCATGCAGACGCGCCGCGTTCTCGCCGCATCCGCCTTCGCGGCGGCCCTGGCCTTTTCGGCCGGGCCGGCCCTGGCCGGCAACCCGTTCGACAGCGGGCCGATCGCCGACTTCATGAATATCTTTCGCGAGCAGGCGATCCCGCGCGCGACGGTGGCCTGGAAAGGCTCCGAGAAGCCCGGCACCATCGTGGTCTCCACGAGCCAGCGCCGGCTCTACTACGTGCTGGGGGGCGGCGAGGCCGTGCGTTACGGCGTCGGCGTCGGGCGCCAGGGATTCTCGTGGTCCGGCGAGAAGCACGTGACCATGAAGAAGGAATGGCCGGATTGGCGGCCCCCGTCGCAGATGCTGGCGCGCCGCCCCGATCTGCCGCGCTTCATGGCCGGCGGCCAGGACAATCCTCTCGGCGCCCGCGCCCTCTATCTCGGCTCCTCGCTCTACCGCATCCACGGTTCGAACGAGCCCGAGACCATGGGCGCCGCGGTCTCGTCGGGCTGCATCCGCATGACCAACAAGGACGTGGTCGATCTCTACGACCGCGCCAAGGTCGGCACGCGGGTCATCGTCCGCAACTGAGCCGCAGGCTCCCATCCGCACCCGCCTCCAGTCGGTCTCACTGGATCCGAGACGAGGGGACGGGATGATCTTCGGGGTGGATATCGGCCTGATCGCGGGTCTCTTCGCGGTCTCGCTGGCCGCCGGCTGCGTCGATGCGATCGCGGGTGGCGGCGGATTGCTGACCCTGCCCGCTCTGCTGCTGTCCGGGCTCGATCCCGTGTCGGCCATCGCCACCAACAAGCTCCAGGGCAGCGCCGGTGCGGTCTCCTCGACCCTGGCCTTCGCCCGGCGCCGGCTGATCCACTGGCCGGATGCCTGGAAGATCGCCGTCAGCGCCGGTCTCGCCTCGGTGGCGGGCGCCCTCTGCGTCAGCCTGCTGCCGCGTACGGTGCTCGACGCGGCGGTGCCGCTCCTACTTGTCGGCATCGCGATCTACTTCGCCACCGCCAAGCGGATGAGCAACGAGGACGCCGCCGCGCGGTTCACGCCGAACCTCTTCGCCCTGACCTGGGCCCCCGCCGTCGGCTTCTACGACGGCGTGTTCGGTCCGGGCGCCGGCGCCTTCTACATGATCGGCTTCGTCACCCTGCTCGGGCTCGGGGTGGTCAAGGGCACGGCGCACACCAAGCTCGCCAATGCGGCGAGCAACCTCGGCAGCCTCGCGCTCTTCGCCATCAGCGGGCACGTGGTCTGGCCGATCGGGCTGATGATGGCGGTGGGCGCAATCCTCGGCGCGCAGGTCGGATCGCGCCTGGCGATCCGGCTCGGGGCTCGGCTGATCCGGCCGCTCCTCGTCACGATCGCGTGCCTGATGGCGCTTCGCCTGCTCTCCGACCCCGTCAACCCGCTGCGGCGGGCGGTGGCCGGCCTGTTCTCGGGTGGGTGACCGACGTTCGCGCCGCCGAATCGTTCCGGCGGCGCGCGACCCTCAGCGCGGCATGAAGGCCCAGTAATCGAGGTCGAGGATCACCGACGGATCGTAGCCGTCGCCGGTCTTGTCGGGGTGGTTGCCGCAGGGCTGGTTCTTGGTGGCGACCGTGCGCAGGCGCAGGGCACCGATGTCGGTGCGGCCCGGCAGTTCGGCGGTCTCCAGCACCTCGCTCCAGGCGTAGACGGTGTCGCCGGCAAACAGCGGCGCGACGTGGCGCCCGGCGTTGATGCCGGCGAGTGCGAAGGCGTTTGCCAGACCGTTGAAGCTCAGCGCACGCGCCAGCGAGATGACGTGTCCGCCATAGATCAGGCGACGCCCGAAGCGGGTGTCCTTCGTGGCGAAGGCGTCGAAATGCACCTTGGCGGTGTTCTGGAACAGGCGCGTGGCGATCTGGTGCTCGGCCTCCTCCACGGTCATGCCGTCGACGTGGTCGATCTTCTCGCCGACGACGTAGTCGGAGAAGCGGTGCGGCGAGCCGGCGAGTTCGAGATCGTAGGCGCCGGCATCGAGGGGCGGCAGGGCGGCGGCGAGATCGGCGGGGTCCACGACCTTGGCGAAGGTCGGCACATGCTCCTGCGCGATGGTCGCCTCGGGATCGCGCTTCTTCACCAGCACCCAGCGGCAATAGCTCAGCACCGTCTTGCCGTCGGCATCCGAGCCGGTGGAGCGCACGTAGACCACGCCGGTCTGCCGGTTCGAACTCTCCTTGAGGCCGATGACCTCCGACACCGTGGAGAGGGTCTCCCCCGCATAGACCGGCCGGCGGAAGCCGCCCTCGGCGTAGCCGAGATTGGCGAGCGCGTTCAGCGAGATGTCCGGCACGGTCTTGCCGAAGACGACGTGGAAGGTCAGCAGGTCGTCCAGCGGGCGCTGCGGATAGCCGATGGCGCGCGCGAAGGCATCCGAGGATTGCACGGCGAAGCGCGGGCCGTAGAGTGCGGTGTAGAGGGCGACATCCCCCTCCGTCACCGTCCGGGGCGTGGCATGGCGGATGGTCTCCCCGAGGCGGTAATCCTCGAAGAAGCGGCCGGGATTGGTCTTCATGGTTCGGGCGTCCCTGGAACGGCGCTGAGGCTCACGTTTCTTGTGGTCGGATTTGGCGCGGCGAACCGGGACCGGTCCGCCGAACCGGCTCGCGATCAGCGCGTGTAGACGGTGGTCTGAACGGGCACGAATTCGTGCAGCAGGCGGCTCGCGAACAGGAGCAGCAGCACCAGCACGATCGGCGACAGGTCCACGCCACCGAGGTTGGGCAGGATGTTCCGGATCGGGCGCAGCACCGGCTCGGTCAGGCGATAGAGCACCTCACCGATCTGCGACACGATGGGATTGCGCACGTTCACCACGTTGAACGCCACGAGCCAGCTCAGGACGGCGCTGGCGATGAGGACGTAGATGTAGAGCTGCACGACGGTGTCGAAGAGCCAGATGAAGGCGTTCATGCGCGGAAACGAAGTCCTCGTGGCCCCGCGCTCGCAGGGCGCATCACGCGCACGCAAAGCCGCAGGATTTCTGGAATTGACAGGTCGGCGCGCGCGAGCCTAAAAGGCCGCCACCCCGGAACGGGGCTGTAGCTCAGATGGGAGAGCGCCGCAATCGCACTGCGGAGGTCAGCGGTTCGATCCCGCTCAGCTCCACCAGGTTTGCCCCTTTAGCGGGCCCCGGTGGTTTTTCTAATCATCCGTGACGCGTTCGGTTCGCCTGCACCCGTTCGCGCAGCGCATCGGCTTTGCCGTGCCGGCTCGACTCAATCGTCCTTCAGCGGATCGTGGCCCCAGTTCATCAGCGACAGGCGCCAGGGCGAGTCCTTCACCTTGGCGGTCTCCGACGGGCCGCCCTGCTTCAGGTGCCGGTGGACGTAGCCGACCACCTTGGCCATGTGCGCGTAATCGTCGTCGGTAAGGTCGGACTTCTTCGTGCGCAGCAGCGTGACGATCCGCCGGCCCTCGCGGTGGCCCGTGGCCTCGCCGCCTTCCGCCTTCTGGCCCACGGAACGGCTTTCCTCGGTCTCGAGAAAAGCTCCCAGCTTCGCGGCCGTCATGTTCACGGCGTCGCGGAACGCCTCATAGGTCTTGGCGTGGTCGTCGGCCTGTTGCGCCATGGTTCTCTCCCGGACGGTCGGGCGAAGAACGGGCTTGCAACGGGCGGGTTCCGGCCCCGCGACGGAGCGTCCGAACCCTCGGGCCGGGTCAGGCGATCAGCCAGGCCACCGTCATCACGCCGGTGAGAAATATCCCGTAGGTCGCCAGGACGGCGACGATCTCACGGTGCTGGATGACGATGTTTTCTGAGGCGGTCAGCATGGCAGTGTGGCCGGGCGTGGAACAGACTCGCTTGTCTCACGCCCCGGCTTAGAATTCGATGACCGCGACACCGGTCTTTGCGAGGAAATTGCCGATGTCTCCCGGGTGCCACAGCGCCTGGGCCGGCACTTCGGGCGCCCTCTTAAGCGGGCAGTCCCGCCGGCTGTTCGAACAGGAAACCGTCCACGGCCGGGATGGTGACGGCGAGGCTCGCCCCTGCCCCGTAGCTGGCCTTCGACAGTCTCCAGGGACAGTCGGTCCGTGCTCGGATGGCTTCCGACGGGCGCAGGCGCCGTGGGGCGCCATCCGCCGCGATCTCCTCGACGAGGAGGAAACCGTAGACCTGGAGCCGAGCCGCGATCAGCTTGGTCTCACGGTCGCCGGCTGCCACCGAGAGGCTGCCGGTCGCGTAGACCGCATCCATCAGCGCCCGCTGCTCGCTGCGCCGGGCCGCCACGCTCGCCTGCGGCGCGATTGGAGCTGCCTGCGGAAGGCGGGCCGCGCGCCTGAAGGGAACGACATTGTCCATCGTCGCCGGAACGCTACCCATACGCACTGTCCTCGCGATACGCCCGAAGGTGAAGGAACGCCCTCGACTCTCCCGTGATTTCGACGGTTCGGCTTAACGCACGGCTAATGCTGCCGGTCGGCCGCGTCCCGAAATCGTCGCGACCGGCGCCGCTCCGGTCGTGCCCATCGGCACGACGCCTTTCCGGACCGACGCGTGTTTACCCTCGCGGGTATTCGGGGCAGTGATGGACGAGGGCGGTCCCATCACGCGAGCGGACACGGCATGGCATCGATCTTTGAAGCCCACAGCTTTGCGATGATCGCCCATGCGGGGCAGATCGATAAAGGCGGGCAGCCCTACATCCGTCACCTGGAGCGTGTGGCGAACGCCGCCGTGGCCCGCGCCGGCCACGCCAAATCCGTGGACCGCCTTCCGATCGAACCGATGCAGGTGATGCAGGCGGCGATCCTGCACGATGTGCTGGAGGATACGCCGACCACCCCGGTGGCGTTGCGCGCCGAAGGCTTCCCGGCCCCCGTGATCGCGATGGTGCTGCTGCTCACGAAGCCCCTGGAGCGGATGCCCTACGACGAGCGGATCTCCCGGCTGATCGCGCAGCACGACCTCGGCGCGATCCTGATCAAGATGTCCGACACCGAGGACAACCTCTGCCCCGAGCGGACGTTGGCCGACGGCGAAGCCCTGCGCGAGCGCTATACCCACGCCTTCAGGCGGCTGAATGAAGCGGCCGCGGCCCTCGGTTACACGGGGCACTGAGGCGCAGGCCGCTGACGGAAACAGCCCCGCGCCGGAAGGCCGCGGGGCTGTTCATGGGCGTTATTCGCGCCGCGTGACTCGAACGGTGGCCGGCTTACTTACCGCTGGGGGCCGCGCCGCTGCCGGTTTCGCCGTTGCCGCCGGTGCTGCCGCCCGGTGCGCCGACCGTGGCGGTGCTCGGGCCGCCCGAGGTGCCGGCCGGTGCCATGGTCGAGCCCGTGGCCGCGGGACCGCCGGAGCGCTCCATGGACTTCTCGCTGTTGCTCTTCACGCTGCCCGGGTTGTTCAGGTTGCGCTCGGTCGAACCGCCGGCGCCGGTTTGAGCGAAGGCCGATCCGGTCAAGGCGAGGGCGAGCGAGCCAGCAATGGCAAAGGTCTTGATCGACATGGTGCGTTGTCTCCCAATTCTATGAACTGGAACGGCAACGTACACCCAGTAACATTTGTTCATTCGACATGTCGAAATCGCGAGCGAGCCGGTTTTCGGCAGTGCCGATCGCGGCTCGTACCTGTGTTGGCGCAGCTGACGTGCTCGGCTTTCGATAGCACGGCCGCCCGAAAACTTGGCAGCGTGCCGCCCAGACAACTCCCGCGATCTGGGAGTTCTCTCGGCGACGAGCGGTCTCAGTCGTCGCTTTCGGCGCGGTTCGTGTTCTGCTCCGGCTCGTCGAAGGTGTAGCCCTCCAGCCAATCGGCGCTATTCTGCGATCCGGCCGGGTAGGGATTGCTCGAATCCGCCTGACCGGCCAGTTTGGCGGCCTTGCCCTCCTCCATCACCGACTTCGAAATCACCGTCATGTCGCGCTCCTCATTATTTGGGTCGCCACTTTAAGTAGGGCGGCCAGCAGGGGGCGAGGACGGGGCTGCCCGGAAAAAACCCGCCTCGGCACGGAGCCGGGCGGGCTGTTCGGGTACGCCGATGCGGGGTTGCGCGTCAGGCGAGCTCGCCCATCAGGAGAGCTTGCGCATCAGGCGAGCTTGGTGATGAACCGCCCGGTCGTCTTGGCGCGCACCTCGTCCTCGGTGACGCCGTCGGCGAGCTCGACGAGGACCATCCCGCCCTCGCCCTTCTTGTCGATGGTGAAGACGCCGAGATCGGTGATCACCATGTCGACCACGTGGGTGCCCGTCAGCGGCAGGTCGCACTGGTTCAGCAGCTTCGGGCTCTCGGAGCCGTCCTTGCCCTTGGCGGTGTGCTCCATCACCACAACCACCTTCTTGACGCCGGCCACGAGATCCATGGCGCCGCCCATGCCCTTCACCATCTTGCCCGGGATCATCCAGTTGGCCAGATCCCCGTTCTCGGCCACCTGCATGGCGCCGAGGATCGACAGATTGATGTGCCCGCCCCGGATCATCCCGAAGGAATCCGACGAGGAGAAGTAGCTGGTGGTGGGCAGCGCGGTGATCGTCTGCTTGCCGGCATTGATGAGGTCGGCGTCCTCATCGCCCTCGAACGGGAACGGCCCCATGCCGAGCATCCCGTTCTCGGATTGCAGCTGCACCGACATGCCGTCGGGAATGTAGTTCGAGACGAGGGTCGGGATGCCGATGCCGAGGTTCACGTAGAAGCCGTCCTGCAGCTCCTTGGCGGCGCGCTCGGCCATCTGTTCGCGGGTCCAGGCCATGATGGGTGTCTCCTTGCGGGCTCTTCGACGCGGGCTCTTAGACGGAAGCCGCGGCGGACTCGCCGCGCTTGCGGGTGGTGCGCTGCTCGATGCGCTTCTCGCGCACCGGCACGTGAACCATGCGCTTCACGAAGATGCCGGGCGTGACGATGGTGTCGGGGTCGATCTCGCCGGGCTGCACGAGGTGCTCGACCTGCGCCACGGTGACCTTCGCGGCGGTGGCCATCATCGGATTGAAGTTCCGCGCCGTCTTCCGGTAGATCAGGTTGCCCTCGGTATCGCCCTTCCAGGCGTGCACGATGGCGAGATCCGCGAACAGGCCGCGCTCCATCACGTAGTCCTCGCCGTCGAACTCGCGCACATCCTTCCCCTCCGCGATCAGGGTGCCGACACCGGTCTTGGTGTAGAAGGCCGGGATCCCGGCGCCGCCCGCGCGGATGCGCTCGGCCAGCGTGCCCTGCGGGTTGAACTCGATGGCGAGTTCGCCGCCGAGGTACTGACGCGCGAATTCCTTGTTCTCTCCGACGTAGGACGAGATCATCTTGGCGACCTGACGGGTCTCGAGGAGCTTGCCCAGGCCGACGCCGTCGATGCCCGCGTTGTTCGAGACGACCGTGAGGTCCTTCACGCCCGAGTCGCGGATCGCGTCGATCAGGGCATCGGGGATGCCGCAGAGGCCGAAGCCCCCGCACATGATCATCATGCCATCCTTCAGCACGCCGGCCAGCGCCGACGCGGCGTCGGAATGTACCTTCTTCATGGAAGCCCTCCTGTATCGCGAATTTTCTGCCTTGCGCCGACCGTCACGCGAAAGCCGCGTCCTGCCAAGCCCTTGTGGCAGTGCAGCGGTTACATTTTGCAGCGCGCGCAGCGCCGACCGGCGGGATCGTTCCGGATCCTCCGGGGCGCCTTGTGCGCCGATCCGGGCGCGGCGGACAAGCCGGATCGCCGTTCCATGCCGTGGACGGCGCGCTCGGGCCCGGCCGGGTCGGGGAGACAAGCGCGCACGCAAGGGGTATCAGGAGGGCAATGGCCGGCTCATCCGTGCCTCGCGTCCCGTCCGACGCGACGCACATCGTCCTCGTTGACGATCGTGCGACCCATCGCGCGGGTGACCGCCGGATGGAGTGGAATGCCGCTGCGCCGCCTCGCAACGATCACCGGTCTCGGAGCCCTCACGGCGGGCCTTGCATGCGCCTGCCTGCCCTGGTCGGTGACGGCCCCGGGGCTGACGCGCTTCGTCGCCCGGGAGCTTGCGCAAGCCTACGGGGTGGCCATGCGGGCCGAGGGACCGGCCGAGATCACCCTGCTGCCACTCCCGCGCCTCGGCTTCGGCGGCGTTCGCCTCACCTCCGGCACGCCGGACGGCCCCGTCCTGGCGCAGGGCGGAACCCTCGCGCTTCAACTGAACCTGCTCGCCCTGCTCACCGGGCGCATCGACGTGAACACCCTCGCGCTCGACGGCGCGACGATCCAGCTGCCGGTGGACGCCGACGACGCGCGCTGGTCCGAGCCGGCCCGCCTGCTCGCGGCGCGCCTGGGGGCGGATGGCACCTCGCATCCACGCCGGGTCAGCCTGTCGCGGACCATCGCAGTCGGCAGCGACCCGCGCGACGGCAGCCCGCAGACCGCCCGCGACATCGATCTCTCCCTCTCGTGGCCACTCTGGAGCGCCCAGGCGGATCTCGCCGGCAGTTTCCTGTGGAACGACGCGCCCGCGCGCTTCACGCTCGGTGGCCTTCGGCTCGTCGACCTTCTCGACGGTGGCGCCACGCCCTTCTCGCTCGCCGCGAACTGGGCGGCGGGCAGCCTGACGGCCGAGGGTAACGGGCTCGTCCGCGACGGCGGCCTTCGGCTGACCGGACGGGGCACCTTCGAGACCCGGTCCCTGCCCGAGACCCTGGCCTGGGCGGGTGGCGCGGTGGCGCTGGCCCCCGTGGTCAAGGCCTTCGGGCTCGACGGCAGCTTCGATCTCGATGGGCGGCGCCTGATGCTGCCCAACGTGCGGGTCTCGTTCGGGGCCAATCTGCTGGAGGGCGCGGGTTCGGTCGCCTTCGACCGGGACAGGCCCGCCATCCAGGCGACGCTGGCCGCCGAATCCCTCAACCTGGCGCCCCTCGCCGCCGAGACCCTGCAAATGCTCGGCCTCGATGCGGCGGACGCGACGCGCGGCGTCGCGCTGGCGCCGCTCACGGCCGGCGACCTCGATCTGCGGCTGTCGACGGGCTCGGCACGGGTCGGACCGATGCTCGCCGAGGACGTGGCCGCCAGCGTCCTCGTGCGGAGCGGGAGCATCGAGGCGTCGCTCAATCGCGCCACCGTCGCGACGGGCACGCTGAAGGGTCGCCTCGCTCTGAATGCGTCGTCCGGCGACCCGATGGTCACCGAGATGAAGGCGCAGGGCGCCTTCGACGGCCTCGATCTCGGGGGCCTGCTCAGCGACCTGCGCCAGGAGAATTGGATGTTCGGACGGGTCCAGGGCCAGTTCATGGCACAGGGCACGGGCGCCACGACGGATCGGCTCCTGAACCACCTCGATGGGCATGCCGTGCTCGGTATCCAGGGCGGGACCCTCGTCGGCCTCGATCTCGCCGACGTCGCCTTGAGCCACAGGGTGCCGACCCAGCGCTCGGGCCGCACGGCGTTCGAGCGCGCGACCCTGAGCCTGCGTTTCGTCGATGGAGTCGGCGAGATCGCCGAGGGGGCGCTGGAGGGGCCGGCCCTGTCGGCGGCCTTGCGCGGCAGGGTCTTCCTGCCCGATCGCCGCTGCGAGGCTGTGATGGACATCGAGGCGCGGGCCGCGACGGCGGACGGGGCGCGGGCGACGCCGGCGCGGTTCCTGATCGGTGGGCCGCTCGACAATCTCGCGGTGCGCGCGTTGACGAACCAGACGGAGCCCGTGTCCCGCGGCGGCGCGATCCTGCCACCGAACGCCCTGCGGATGCCGGCCGGCGGTCCAGGCGCGCAGATCCCGACCTCCGCCCGCGCCTACGCCCCCTGAACCGGGCGCCTCAGACCGGATCGTTGCGGCCGGTCAACCACGACGCGGTCAACACGATGGCGGTGACGGCTGCGACGAGGAGCGTGGAGGCCGCATTGATCTCGGGATTCACCCCGAGGCGAACCTGGCTGTAGAGGCGCATCGGCAGAGTGGTCGCGCCGGGCCCGGAGACGAAGCTCGCGATCACGAGGTCGTCGAGGGACAGGGTGAAGGCGAGGAGGAAGCCCGCCGCCAGTGACGGGGCGATCAGCGGCAGGGTGACGGTCGCGAACACGCGGGCCGGGCCGGCGCCGAGATCGGACGCCGCGTCCTCCAGCGATCGGTCGAGGCCGCGCAGGCGCGCGCCGACGATCACCGCGACGAATCCGAGGCCCAGGGTCGCGTGCGCGATCACGATGGTGAGGATGCCGCGGTCGAGCCCGAGCCCGACGAAGAGCAGAAGCAGCGACAACCCGGTGATCACCTCGGGCATCACCAGCGGCGCGTAGACGAGCCCTGTGAAGGCGCGCCGGCCGGCAAAGAAACCGCTGCGGTCGAGGGCGAGGGCCGCCAGCGTACCGAGGATCGTCGCGATGGCAGCGGCGCAAAGGGCCACGAGGAACGAGACCCGGGCCGCGTCGAGCAGCGGCCCGTCGGCGAGGAGCACGCCGTACCAGCGGGTCGAGAACCCGCCCCAGACGGTGACCAGGGCGGAGGCGTTGAACGAATAGACCGCCAGCATCAGGATCGGCGCGTAGAGGAAGCCGAGACCGAGGATGAGGGCGGCGCGGTCGAGCGCTCTCATCGCGACGCCTCGCGGCCGTCTCGATCCGCCTCGCGAAAGAACAGCAGGGGACCGAGGACGAGGACCAGCACCAGGATCGCCACGGCGGAGGCCAGCGGCCAGTCGCGGTTGGAGAAGAACTCGCTCCAGAGCACGCGCCCGAGCATCAGTGTGTCGGACCCGCCGAGCAGGTCGGGGATGATGAACTCGCCTACCATCGGCACGAAGCAGAGGAGCGCGCCCGCCGCGAGCCCCGGGCGCGCCAGGGGCAGCGTCACGGACCAGAACGCCCGCACCGGCCCGGCCCCGAGGTCTGCGGCCGCCTCCGTCAGGCGGGGGTCGAGCTTTGCGAGCACGGCGTAGAGCGGCAGCACCATGAAGGGCAGGTAGGCGTAGGTGAGCCCGATCAGCACCGCGCCCTGCGTGTTCAGGATTTCGAGCGGCCGGGCGATCAGCCCGAGCTTCATCAGGGCAGCGCTGAGCAGGCCCTCGGGCTTCAGGATCGCGATCCAGGCGTAGATGCGGATGAGGAAGCTCGTCCAGAAGGGGACGATGACCAGGGCGAGCAGGATCGGCTGCATCCGGGCCGGCGCGCGCGCCATCGCGTGGGCGATGGGCGTGCCGATCAGCGCCAGGATCGCGGTGGCGATGGCGGCCAGCGTCAGCGAGGACAGGGCCGCGTCGCGGTAGAGCGCATCCTGGGCGAGGGTCTCGAAATTCGTGAAATCCAGGGCTTCGAGGAAGGAGCCCCAGCCCTCGAGCCCCGCGCTCCAGTCGAGCACCGGAAGGTAAGGGGGCTGGGCCGTGGCCGGTGCCGACAGGCTGATCTTCAGGGTGATGACCACCGGCAGCAGCACGAAGGCGCCCAGCCAGAGGAAGGGCAGCACAGGCAGGAACCGCTTCATCGCGGATCGCCTCCGCTCACGCGGGCATCGACCATGCCGCCTCCGGGCGATAGCTCAGGTGGACATCCGTCCCGGCCGGCATGGTTTTCGACCCCGCCGGTGCGCTGACGCGCCAGAGCCTGCCATCCGCGAGGCGCACCTGCGTGCGGACCCGGTCGCCGAGATAGGTCGTGTCGAGGACCTGCCCGGTCAGGCTCGAACTCGCCTGCCCCGGATCCTCGCTAACGGTCAGGCGCTCCGGGCGCAGGGCGATCACGCAGGCACCCTCAACCTGTCCCGCCGCGAGCAAGGGACCGCACGGCGTCTCGACGGTGGCGATCCCCGCGGCATCGCGCGCGAGCACGCGCCCCTCGATCAGGTTCACGTCGCCGAGGAGCCCGGCGACGAAGCGGTTCGCCGGGCGCTCGTACAGGGTGGCGGCATCGCCGATCTGCACGAGGCGGCCGCGATCCATGACGCCGATCCGGTCGGCGAGCGCCATGGCCTCGGCTGGGTCGTGGGTGACCACGATAAAGCTCGTGCCGAGGCGCCGCTGCAGGCCGCGCAGCTCGCCTTGCGTCTCCTCGCGCAAGGCTCGGTCGAGGGCGCCGAGCGGCTCGTCGAGGAGCAGCACTTGCGGCGAGCGGGCCAGCGCGCGGGCCAGCGCCACCCGCTGGCGCTGGCCGCCCGAGAGCGTGTCGGGCCGGCGCGCGCCGAACCCGTCGAGGCGCACCAGGCGCAGGAGTTCGTCGACCCGCTCTCCGCGCGCCGCCCGGCCGAGGCGGTTCAGCCCGTAGGCGATGTTGGCCGCGACGCTCATGTGCGGGAACAGGGCGTAGGACTGGAACATCATGTTCACCGGCCGCCGATGCGGCGGTTCGGCGGTGATGTCGCGGCCGTCGAGGCGGATCGTGCCCGAACTCGGCGTCTCGAAGCCGGCGATCAGGCGCAGCAACGTGCTCTTGCCGCAGCCCGAGGGCCCGAGCAGGCACAGGAATTGGCCAGCCGCCAGATCGAGGTTAAGGTCGGTCACCGCCGCATGGTCGCCGAAGCGCTTGCCGAGGCCGGCGCAGGTGAGCCGGCCCGGCGAGGTCGTCCGCGCCATCACGCGGGGACCCGCCTCAGTTGTCCTCGCGCAGGGCTTCGGCCACGCGCGCTTCGAGGAGGTCGGGACGCCGGATGACGAGGGCGCCGCGCGTGCGGTCGATCAGCCCGTCGGCGGCCATCACGGTGAACTCACGCGTCACCTGCTCGCGCCGGCAGCCGATCCGGGCGGCGAGCACGTGGTGATAGGGCGGCGGCGTCACCACCCGCTCGCCGTCGCCGCCGGCGCGCGGCACCGAGAGGCGCAGCAACTCGGCGTAGAGGCGGTGGCGCAGGTCGAGGAGCGCGTGCTCCATCAGGCGCGTGTTCAGTTCGCGCACGCGCTTGGCGAGCAGCCGGAACAGGCGGTCGGCGATGGCTTCCGAAGCGAAGATGATCTGCCGGAACACGGGGGCCGGCACCACGCAGACCTCGCCACGGGTGAGCGCCGTGACGTTGGCCGAGCGGCCGATGCCGTCCAGCGCCGCGAGCTCGCCGAAGAAGGCGCCGCCGCGCATCTCCCCGAGGATCACCTCCTTGCCGGATTGCGAGCGGTTCAGGATGCGGACTTCGCCCGAGGCCAGGAAATAGACGTCCGTGGAAACGTCGTCGTAATCGACCAGCACCTCGTTCTCGTCGAAGCGGCGCCAGTGGCAGCGCGTCTCGTAGGCAGACAGCTCGATCCCCGGCTCCTTGAAGAACGGGATGGTCGCCAGCCGTCCTGTGGTCACGCGTCTTGCCTCCATCAATGATCAAGCTTGATCGATACGCCGCACAACTCCTGGGTCAAGCCGCACACTGCTTTCGAACGCGGATAGGCGTGGATGCGCCGTCCGCGCCGATGCCGCCTCGGTCGCGACTCTTGCCAGTGAGGCCCCGTGCCCGCACAAGCCCGGCATGCTCCGCGTCAACGACCTCACCTACCGCATCGGCGAGCGCCTGATCCTCGACGGCGCCACCTTCGTCATTCCGGACCGGGCTCGCGTCGGGCTCGTCGGCCGCAACGGCGCGGGCAAGACCACCCTGTTCAAGGCGATCCTGGGCGAATTGCCCACCGAGGGCGGTACGGTCTCGATGCCCAAGGGCATGCGCATCGGCGCGGTGGCGCAGGAGGCCCCGGCCGGGCCCGAGACCCTTCACGCGGTGGTGCTCGCCGCCGATACCGAGCGCGCCCGCCTGATGGCGGAGGCGGAGACCGCCGATGGCCTGCGCCGGGCCGAGATCGAGACCCGGCTCGTCGACATCGAGGCGCATTCGGCCCCCGCCCGCGCGGCGGCGATCCTGCACGGCCTTGGCTTCGACGCGGAGGCGCAGGGGCGCCCCTGCTCGGACTTCTCCGGCGGCTGGCGCATGCGCGTGGCGCTGGCCGCCGTGCTGTTCTCCGAGCCCGATCTGCTGCTGCTCGACGAGCCCACCAACTACCTCGACATCGAGGGCACGATCTGGCTCTACGACTACCTCGAGCGCTATCCGCGCACGGCCGTGATCATCTCCCACGATCGCGACCTCCTCGACGAGTGCGTCGACCACATCCTGCACCTCGACCGCGGCAAGCTCAGCATCTACCGGGGCGGCTACACGAGTTTCGCCCGGCAGGTGGCCGAGAAGCGCGTGCTCCAGGCCAAGGCCAAGGTGAAGCAGGACGCCGAGCGCGCGCATCTCCAAAGCTTCGTCGATCGCTTCAAGGCCAAGGCCACGAAGGCGCGCCAGGCCCAGTCCCGCGTCAAGCGGCTCGCCAAGATGGAGATCATCGCCTCGGTGATCGAGGACGACGTGCCGGCCTTCCGCCTGCCGAGCCCGGAACGGCCGCTCTCGCCGCCCATCGTCGCGATGGAGCGGGTCCAGGCGGGCTACCCCGACCGCATCGTGCTCTCGGGCCTCAACCTCAGCCTCGCCCCCGACGACCGCGTCGCGCTGCTCGGCGCCAACGGCAACGGCAAGTCGACCTTCTGCAAGCTCATCGGCGGTCGTCTTCCCCCGCTCAGCGGCGAGATGCGTCGCTCGAACAAGATGGAGGTCGCCTACTTCGCCCAGCACCAGCTCGACGAACTGCGCCCGGCCGAGAGCGCCTACGCCCATGTCCGCGACCTGATGCCGGACGTGCCGGAATCGAAGGCGCGCGCGGCCGCCGCGCGCCTCGGCTTCTCGGGCACGAAGTCCGAGACGCCGGTCTCGCAACTGTCCGGCGGGGAGAAGGCCCGCCTGCTCATGGGCTTGGCCGCCTTCAAGGGGCCGCACCTGCTCATCCTCGACGAGCCCACCAACCACCTCGACATCGAGAGCCGCCAAGCCCTGGTGGAGGCGATCAACGACTACGAGGGCGCCGTCATCCTCGTGAGCCACGACCGCTTCCTGGTCGAGGCCTGCGCCGACCGGCTCTGGCTGGTCGCCAACGGCAGCGTGAAGGCCTTCGACGGTGACATGGACGATTACCGCCGCTTCGTCCTGGCCGGTCCTGAGCGGGAAGCGGAGAAGAGCGCCGCCGAGACCACCGGTGGCGCCAAGGCCGTGGAGCGACGCTCCAACGCCGACCGGCGCGTGGCGCTCGCCCCCTTGCGCAAGAAGCTGGAGGGCGTGGAGGCACGCATGAAGAAGCTCACCGACGCGATGGCCAAGATCGACGCGGCCTTGGCCGACGGCACCGCCTTCCAGGCCAACCCGGCCAAGGCCGGCGAACTCGCCAAGATGCGCTCGGACGCCGCCGCCGCCCTGGAGGCGGCCGAGGAGGAGTGGCTGGAACTGAGCGGGGAGATCGAGGGCGCCACGGCCTGAGACGGGGTCGGTCCAGCGATGGGCCGCGCGGGCAACAATCTCCGGAGCACAGGCGTTTCCGACGGAGCGCAACGTCAGGAAGGCCGCCATGCCCGATGCAACCCGCCGCACACGGCTCGGTCCCCTGCTGGCCCTGCTGCCTGTGGGTGCCGCCGGCGCCTGGCTGGCCTACAGCCGCTTCGGGATCGATCACCGGCGGCGCATGCCCCCCGCCCTGCCCGGCCGGCAGGAATGCCTCGGTGGCGAGGCCGGCGGACTCAGCTTCTACGGCGCGACCGAGGCCGAGGGCGTGCCCCTCCTGCTGATCCATTCCGTCAACGCGGCGGCCAACGCCTACGAGGTCCGCCCCCTCTACCGGCATTACGCCAAGTCCCGGCCGGTCTATGCCCTCGACCTGCCGGGCTTCGGCTTCTCGGAGCGCAGCGACCGGGTCTACACGCCGGAACTCATGACGGCGGCGATCCACGCCATGGTCGCGGAGATCCGGGACCGCCATGACGGCGTGCGCATCGACGCCGTGGCGCTCTCCCTCTCCGCCGAGTTCCTGGCCCGGGCCGCCCTGGAGCGGCGCGACGATTACCGCAGCCTCGGCCTGATCAGCCCGACCGGCTTCGACAGGCGCTACGAGCGCCGCAGCCCGAAGGGCAGCGACACCGCCCGGTCGGTCGTCGCGTATCCCCTCTGGGGCCGGGCCCTGTTCGACCTGCTCGTCAGCCGCCCGAGCATGCGCTTCTTCCTGCAGAAGACCTGGGGCTCCCCCGACATCGACGAGGGCCTGCTCGACTACGATCAGGTGTCGGCCCATCAGCCGGGCGCCGAGCACGCGCCGTTCTCGTTCCTCGCCGGCCACCTCTTCGCCACCGAGACCGGGCAGATCTATCCGCGCCTCGACCTGCCCGTCTGGATGGTCCACGGCACGCGGGGCGACTTCGTCGATTACCGGCACGCCGAGCGCTTCCGGGCTGCCCCGAACTGGACCATCGACGTGATGGAGACCGGCGCCTTCCCGCATTTCGAGCGCCTGTCCGAGGTCACGGCGCGCTACGACGCGTTCCTGGCTCGGCTCGATGCCTGAGCCCCTGGTCGCTCGCGCGCCGCCGGGTTAGTCGAGGGGCACGCCCGCTCGAAGAAAACCCGGAGCCCCGATGTCCGACCTCAGCCTCGCCGCCGCGCAGACCATCCTCGCCACCGCCCTGGAGACCGCCCGCGCGCACAACCTCAAGCCCCTGGCGGTGGTGGTCTACGACGCGCGCGGCGCCCTGAAGGCCATGGCGGCCGAGGATGGCACCTCCCTGCGCCGGGCCGAAGTCGCCATGGGCAAGGCCAACGGCTGCCTCGCCCTCGGCATCGGCGGGCGCGCCATCCACAAGCGCGCCGAGGAGCAGGCCTACTTCCTCGCCGCCGTCAGCCACCTCGTCGGCCCCGCCGCCCTGGTGCCGGTGCCGGGCGGCGTCCTCATCCGCCAGGGCGACGCGGTGATCGGCGCCGTCGGCATCTCGGGCGACACCTCCGACAACGACGAACTCTGCGCGCTGGCGGGCATCGAGGCGGCGGGGTTGACCCCGCAGACCGGCGCCTGAGCGGGACGATGCGCCCGCATCGACGGCAATGGCTGGTCGGCGGTGCGGCGCTCCTGGCAGCGGGTCGTGCGGGCACGGCGTCGGCCGCGCCCACCGATCTCTACCGGCGCGGGAACGACGCGGACCCCGAGACGCTCGATCCGCACAAATCCTCGACGGTCGCCGAGGCGCACATCCTGCGCGATCTCTACGAGGGGCTGCTGACCTACGACAACCGCGGCGCCATGATTCCGGGGGCGGCGACCCACTGGACGATCTCCGACGACGGCCTGACCTACGATTTCGCGCTGCGCGAGACCGGGCGCTGGTCGAACGGCGATCCCGTACTGGCCGGCGACTTCGTCTTCGCCCTCCGGCGCATCCTCAGCCCCGCGACGGCGGCGAAATACGCCGAGGTGCTGTTTCCGCTGAGGAACGCCCGCGCGGTGAACCAGGGTGCGCTGCCGGCCGAAGCCCTCGGCGTCGCGGCGCCCGAACTCCGCCGCCTCGTGCTGACCCTGGAGCAGCCGACCCCCTACTTCCTCGAATTGCTGACGCATCAGACCGCCCTGCCGGTCCACCCGGCCTCCGTCGCACGCTTCGGCGACGCCTTCGCGCGTCCGGGCAACAGCGTCACGAACGGTCCCTACCGGTTGCGGGACGTGGTGCCGAACGACCGCATCACGCTCGTGCGCAACCCGCATTTCCACGCGGCCGGGGACGTGACGATCCCGCAAGTCGCCTTCCTGCCGACGCCGGACCTGTCGAGCGCGGTCCGTCGCTACGCGGCCGGCGAGATCGACTCGCTGGCCGACCTGCCGGGCGACCAGATCGCCTCCCTCAAGGCGCGCTTCCCCGATCAGGTCGTGCTCGGGCCGTCCCTCGGCCTCTACGCGCTGGCGCTGAACACCCGAAAGGCGCCGTTCGACGATGTCCGGGTGCGCCGTGCCCTCTCCCTCGTGATCGACCGGGAGTTCCTGGCGCAGAAGCTCTGGGGCGAGACCATGGACCCCGCCTATTCGCTCTGCCCGCCCGGCCTCGACAATTACCGCACGCCGCCGGAGCTGCCGGGGCGCGACGCGCTGCCGATCGACCGCGAGGACGAGGCCCGCGCGCTGCTGGCCGCAGCCGGGTTCGGCGAAGGCAGGCGCCCCTTGCGCCTCGAATACCGCTTCAACGCCAGCGACAACAACCGCAACACCGCGCTCGCCATCGCCGACATGTGGCGCGGCATCGGCGTCGAGACCCGCTTCGTCTACACCGACGCCAAGACCCACTTCGCGTACCTGCGCGACGGCGGAAGTTTCGATGTGGCCCGCATGTCCTGGATCGCCGACTATTCCGACCCGCAGAACTTCCTGTTCCTGCTGGAGACCGGCAACGACGGGCTCAACCCCGGCCGCTTCAGCGACCCGGCCTACGATGCCCTGATGCGCCAGGCCGCCGCCGAGCGCGACCTCGCCCGGCGCGCCGATCTCCTGTTCGCGGCCGAGCGCATCATCGTCACCGACCTGCCCTGGATTCCGGTGATGCACACCCGCTCGAAGGCCCTGATCGCCCCGCGTCTGACCGGCTACCACCCGAACCTGCGCAACGCCGCGCCGACGCGCTTCCTCAGGCTGACCGCGTGATCCGCTTCGTGACGCGCCGCCTGCTGCAGGCGGTCCCCACCCTGTTCGCCGTGGTGACGCTGAGCTTCTTCCTCATCCGCCTCGCGCCCGGCGGCCCCTTCGATCTGGAACGGCCCCTGCCCCCGGCCGCGATGGCCAACCTCGCCCGGGTCTACGGTCTCGATCAGCCGCTCCCCGTGCAATACGCCCGCTATCTCGGCGCGCTGCTCACCGGCGATTTCGGGCCGTCCTTCTCGTTTCGCGACCTCACCGTCGCCGAGCTGTTCGCGCGCGGCCTGCCCGTGTCGATGACGCTGGGCGCCCTCGCGCTCGGACTGGCCCTGGTGCTCGGCATCGGCCTCGGTGCGCTGGCGGCCTTCCGGCGGGGTGGTGCCGTCGACCGCCTCGTCGGTGTCACGGCGGGTCTCACCCTGGCGGTGCCGACCTTCGTGGTGGCGCCGCTGCTGCAGATCGTGTTCGGCTTGAGCCTGCGCTGGCTGCCCGTGGGAAGCTGGGAGGGCGGCGCGCCCGCCCATCTGGTGCTCCCCGTCGTCACCCTCGCCCTGCCCCAGGTCGGGGCGCTCGCGCGGCTCACCCGCGCCGCGCTGGCGGAGGTGCTCGCCGCTCAACCCATCCGCACTCAGCGCGCCATGGGCCTGCCGCCCCACCGGATCGCCCGGCACGCCCTGCGGGCCGCGCTGCTGCCCGTGGTCGCGATCCTCGGGCCCACCGCTGCCGCCCTCCTCACGGGGTCGGTCGTCGTCGAGACCATCTTCGGCCTGCCCGGCATCGGCCGCTACTTCGTCGATGGCGCGCTGAACCGCGACTACACACTGGTCATGGGCACGGTGATCCTCGTGGCGCTGTTCGTGATCGCCCTCAACATCGTGGCCGACCTCCTCTCGGGGCTCCTCGACCCGCGCCTGCGGGCGGCGCGGTGAGGCGCGCGCTCCTTCGCCTCGCCCGCAACCGTATGGCCCTCGCGGCACTGTCCGTGCTCGCGGCGATCACCCTGGCCTGCCTCGTCGGACCCTTCCTCACGGGCCACGATCCGACGCGGATCTATCCTGATCTCGTGCGCACGGCCCCGTCGCTGGCGCCCCACCCCCGCCCCGAGGCGATCGGACCGGCGATCGAGCGGCTCGCCTTCCGCATGCGGGTGACACCGGACTCCGTTCGGGCCGAGGGTTCGACCCTGCACCTCGTGCTCACGGCCGCCCAGCCGATCAACGAACGTAGCCTGAGCTACCTGCCCCGCTCCGACCTGTTCGGCGCCGCCACGATCGTGGCGCGCGAGGCCGGGGGGCGGCGCCTCGTGGTCGAGGCGCCTATACGCCAGCTGTATTTTCCCCTCGGCACCGATGTTCTCGGGCGCGACCTCCTCAGCCGCAGCCTCGTGGCGGGCCGCGTCTCCCTCCTCATCGGCCTCGTCGCCACCGGCGTCTCCCTGCTGATCGGGATGCTCTACGGGGCGCTCGCCGGCTATCTCGGCGGGCGGGTGGACGCGGTGATGATGCGCGTGGTCGACGTCCTCTACGCCCTGCCCTTCGTGTTCTTCGTCATCATGCTGCTGGTGTTCTTCCGCGCCGGGATCGGGCTGATCCTGGTGGCCATCGGGGCGGTCGAATGGCTCGACATGGCCCGCATCGTCCGGGCGCAGACCCTGTCTCTGCGCCACCGCGACTTCGTGCGCGCGGCGGAAGCGCTCGGCCTCTCGACCTTCGCGATCCTGCGGCGGCACATCCTGCCCAACACGCTCGGCCCCGTCACCGTGGCGGCGACCCTGCTGGTGCCGAAGGTCATCCTCCTCGAGAGCTTCCTGTCCTTCCTCGGCCTCGGCGTGCAGGAACCGGCGACGAGCTGGGGGGCACTGATCGCGGAGGGCTCGCGCGCCATCGAATCGGCTCCCTGGATGCTCGCCGCCCCGGCGGGCTTCCTGGTGGCGACCCTGGTGGCGCTCAACCTCCTGGGCGACGGCCTCGCCGATGCCCTCGACCCGCGCCTGTCGGAGGCGCGCTGAGGCTCAGCGCTGGGTGGTCAGCCCGGGATAGACCACCCGGACCATGCGCCGCTCGTCCGGGATCTCGACCCCTGACGTGACCCGCGCCTCCGGCGGATGGATCGAGCCCGTCGTCCCGATATCGCTCGGGCGCAGGCGCCAGGGGTCGTGACCGTGTCCGCTCGACGCGGTCCGCGCCTCGGCCTCGGGCACCAGATCCCGGATCGCGCCGATGAGGGCCGGTACCTGCAGGAGCCCCAGGACCGTGCAGGTGAGCAGGGCCGAGGTGCCGACGCTCACCGCGAGGGCGCGGGCGAGGGAGGGTTGGGAAACGGTGAGGCGTGGCATCGCGGCGTCCGGCAATCGAACGCGCAGTCGAGCGCAGATCGCTTAACCGACGGGCAAAGCTTGGCGGAACCCCCGGCGCGTGCGCGGGATTGCCAACAACTGTCGCGTGGCACGGTTAACGAGGATTTCGATGGCAACCAGGGCCTTGGCGAATGGCGGCGCGGCGGCGGGAGCCACGCCGGAGCGGGTGCCGATGGGTACGGTGATCGAGACCGACATCGCGGCCCGGCTCGACCGCCTGCCCTGGGGGCGCTTCCACGTCCTCGTCATCGTGGCGCTCGGCATCACCTGGGTGCTCGACGGCCTGGAGGTGACTTTGGCCGGCTCCCTCGTCGGGGCGCTGCGGGCCGAGCCCATGAGCTTCACGGAGTTCGACATCGGACTGGCGGCGAGTTCCTATCTCGTCGGTGCCGTGGTGGGCGCGCTGGGCTTCGGCTGGCTCACCGACCGCATCGGCCGCAAGAAGCTCTTCTTCATCACCCTGGCGCTCTATCTCGCGGCCACCGCCGCCACCGGGCTCTCCTGGAACATCTACAGCTTCTGCATCTTCCGCTTCCTCACCGGTGCGGGCATCGGCGGCGAGTACACCGCCATCAACTCGACGATCCAGGAACTCGTCCCCGCCCGGGTGCGCGGCTGGACCGACCTCGTCATCAACGGCTCGTTCTGGATCGGGGCGGCGCTCGGCTCGTTCCTCTCCATCGCCGTCCTACGCCCGGGCATGATCGACCCGGCCTGGGGCTGGCGCATCGCCTTCTTCGTCGGCGGCGGCATCGGCCTCGTCATCCTGCTGCTGAGGACCTGGATTCCCGAGAGCCCGCGCTGGCTCGCCACCCACGGCTACGTCGCCGAGGCCGACCGGGTCGTCAGCGGCATCGAGAAGCGCTTCACCGACGAGGGCCACACTCTGCCGCCCGTGGACGCGGCCAAGCGCATGAAGCTGCGGACCCGCAGCCACACGCCCCTCAAGGAGGTGTTCGGCACCATGCTGGTCGGACACCGGCGCCAGACCTTCGTGGGCCTCGCCCTCATGATCGCGCAGGCGTTCTTCTACAACGCCCTGTTCTTCACCTACGCCCTGGTGCTGCAGCGCTTCTACAACGTGCCCGGCGACCATGTCGGCTGGTACCTGCTGCCCTTCGCGCTCGGTTCGTTCCTCGGTCCCCTGCTCCTGGGGCGCCTCTTCGATACGGTCGGGCGCCGGCCGATGATCGCCTTCACCTACGGCATCTCGGCGATCCTGCTCACCGTCACCGGCTACCTGTTCAAGATCGACGTCTTCGGCCCCGTTGGCCAGACGGCGGCCTGGATGGTGGTGTTCTTCTTCGCCTCGGCGGCCGCGAGCGCCGCCTACCTGACGGTGGCGGAGACCTTTCCGCTCGAGATCCGGGCGCTGGCCATCGCGGTGTTCTACGCCCTCGGTACCGGCATCGGCGGCGTCTCCGGCCCGCTCCTCTTCGGTGCCCTGGTGGAGACCGGCTCCCGCGACAACGTGCTGATCGGCTACCTCGTCGGCGCGGCGCTGATGGCGGTCGCGGCCGTGGTCGGTGGCGTGTTCGGGACGGCGGCCGAGGGCAAGTCGCTGGAGGACGTGTCGAAACCCCTGGCCTCGGCCTGACGCGGGCCTCCACCTCAAAGCCGGCAACGCGTGAAACCAGCGGCGCCCGCACATGTTGGTTTTGCGCTGATGCATTCAGGCTCTCACCACGGAGACGACGTCATGCGGATCACCACCGCGCTCGCGCTCATCCTGGCCTGCACCGCCACGGCGCTGGCCCAGGGCAACGCCCCGGCCGAAATCCGGCAGCCCGGCCCGCCGCGCATGACGCAGCCCGGCGTCACCGGGGCGCCGGTGGTCAAGCCCGGCGGGGTCGACAATGGCGGCCCCGGTTCCATCGGCACCGTGGCCCCCGGCGCGACCGGAGCGTCGAGCGTCTCGAACAATTCCGGTGCGTCCGGGAACGCCGAGCAGAACCAGAAGCCGATCGGCAACACCGGCGGGGGTGGCGGCGGCGGAAGCTGAGCCGCGCTAGGCGCCTCGGCGCTCGGCGAAGAACGCGCGCAACAGGCCGGCGGCTTCCGCTTCCCGGAAGCCGCCATAGACCTCCGGTGCATGATGGCAGGTTGGCTGGTTGAACAGACGCGGGCCGTGCTCCACGGCGCCGCCCTTGGGGTCGGACGCGGCAAAGTACAGGCGCCGGATGCGCGCGAACGAAATCGCGCCCGCGCACATCGCGCAGGGTTCGAGGGTGACGTAGAGATCGCATCCGCTGAGACGCTCGTCGTCCAGCGCCCGGCAGGCGTCCCGGATCGCCAGGATCTCCGCGTGCGCCGTGGGATCGCGCAGGGCGAGCGGACGATTGTGCGCCACCGCGATCACGGCTCCGTCCTTCACGATGGCCGCTCCGACCGGCACCTCGCCCTCTGCCGCCGCCCTGCGCGCCGCATCGAAGGCGAGGCTCAGGGGATCGATCGGTTCGGGCTGTGACGAATGCTGGATTGGCGTCGATGCGGACATGCGCGATTCCCTAGCGCGTCGGCCGCCACGCACAAACCGAGGCGGTTTGTTTCCGAGATGTTAATCCACGGAACATCCTCGCGGCGTGGCCGTTGGAAAGGCCGACGCGGATCGATCATTCGTTAAGTCGGCCGCAAAACCGAAGACGAGGAGCGCACGATGAGCAGCACCACCGACAAGATCAAGGGTCTCGCCAACGAGGCCGTCGGCAACGTCAAGCAGGGCATCGGCAACGCCACGGACAACGACAAGCTCAAGGCCGAAGGCAAGGCGCAGGAGCTGAAGGGCGAAGCCCAGAAGACCGTTGGCGACGCCAAGGACGGCATCAAGAGCGCCGCCGACACGGTCAAGAGCAAGCTCTGAACGGACGGCCTTCCGGCCCCTGGACGGTTCCGAGAATGATGGAAAAGGCGGCGCGAGCCGCCTTTTCGCGTGTCCGGGACCTGCGGCGACGCTCCGCGACCCTTGCGCGCGGGGTCACTCGCAACACGGCGCCGGCTCTGTTATGGGGCTGGAATGACCGACAAGACCGACGACACGATGGGCGGGGCCGAGGACGCGCCTGCGAAGAAATCCCGTTCGAAGGCCAAGGCGCCTCCGAAGGTCCCGGCCTCCGCGCCGGACAACGGCGAGACGGCCGTCGCGCCTGAGGCCGAAGCCCCGAAAGTGAAGGGTTCGAAGGCCAAAGCCTCGAAGGCCGAAGCCAATAAGGCCGAGGTCGCCGAGTCCGAAGTCGCTCAGGCCGAGGTCGTGAAGGCCAAAC
>NZ_JAQGKL010000008.1 GCF_028290105.1 Methylobacterium sp. | reverse complement strand
GGCAGGCTGAAGCCGCCCATGGTGATCATCGACTCGATACGCGCCAGTGCCTCGCGCGGCGAGTTGGCGTGCAGCGTGCCCATGGAGCCGTCGTGGCCGGTGTTCATGGCCTGGAGCAGATCGAACGCCTCGGGGCCACGCACCTCGCCGACGATGATCCGCTCGGGCCGCATGCGCAGGCAGTTCTTGACGAGGTCGCGCATGGTGACCTGGCCCGAGCCCTCCATGTTGGGCGGACGCGTCTCCAGCCGGACCACGTGGGCCTGCTGCAGTTGCAGCTCGGCCGCGTCCTCGCAGGTGATGATGCGCTCGTCGTGGTCGATGTAGGCGGTCAGGCAGTTCAGCAGCGTGGTCTTGCCCGAGCCGGTGCCGCCCGAGATGACGACGTTGCACCGGACCCGGCCGATGATCTGCAGGATGCGCGCGCCCTCCGGCGAGATCGCCCCGAAGGTGACGAGCTGGTCGAGGGTGAGCTTGTCCTTCTTGAACTTACGGATGGTGAGCACCGGCCCGTCGATGGCGAGCGGGGGCGCGATGATGTTGACGCGCGATCCGTCGGGGAGGCGCGCGTCGCAGATCGGCGACGCTTCGTCGACCCGGCGGCCGACCTGGCTCACGATCCGCTGGCAGATGTTCATCAGCTGCTGGTTGTCGCGAAAGCGCACGTTGGTGAGCTCGATCTTGCCGCCCACCTCGATGAAGGCGCGGCTCGCGCCGTTGACCATGATGTCGGCGATGTCGTCGCGGGCCAGGAGCGGTTCCAGCGGGCCGTAGCCGAGGACGTCGTTGCAGATGTCGTCGAGGAGTTCCTCCTGCTCGGCGATCGACAGGACGATGTTCTTGAGGCCGATGATCTCCGAGACGATGTCGCGGATTTCCTCGCGGGCGGCCTCGGCGTCGAGGCGCGACAGCTGCGAGAGGTCGATCGCCTCGATCAGGGCGCCGAAGATCATGCTCTTCGTGCGGTAGTAATCTTCGGACTTGGTCGTGATGGGAGCCGGTGCCGGCTCCGGCCGGCGCGAGGTCTCCGGCTTCGGACGCAGGGCCGAATCGTCGTGAACCGGCAGGGATACCTGCGGTTTGTCGGCACTGGCGACGGGGCGGTGCTCGGCCTCGGCGCTGACCGCTCTCCTACCGAACATGGCGCGGGCTCCGGACAGGCGTGGTGGCGGCGATCGGCTGGCGCATCACGAGGCCTTGCGGCGCGCGAGCTTGGCAAGGAGCGGCTCGAACAGGTTCGAGCGCGCGCGCCGCTGCTCCGCGCGGCCGGTGATGGAGGCGGCCAGCGTCGAGAAGACTTCGACGGCCTTGGCCCCGCTCTGCACCTCGGCCAGCATCTGCCCGTTGTTGGCCGCCGTGCCGAACAGGGCGGCGTCGAACGGGATGCTGGCGGCGACCGGCGCATCGAGGGATTTGGCGAATTCGGCGGCCGCGATCTCGGGCCGCTTCGGCAGGCCAGTACCGTTCAGGATCACGCGGGGCTTACGGTCGTTCGGGCGGTTTTGCTGCAGCAGGGTGAGCAGATTCTTGGTGTTGCGCAGGGATGCGAGTTCCGGGCTCGCCACGATGAGGATCTCGTCGGCCCCGATCAGCATGCGCCGCGTCCAGGCGGACCACTGATGGGGCACGTCGAGGACGATGCAGGGAACCGCCGTCCGCAGGAGATCGAGGAGATTGTCGAAAGCCGGCTCGGCGAGATCCGTGGTGCGGTCGAGGGTGGCTGGCGCTGCCAGCAGCGAGAGGTTGTCGCTGCACTTCGACAGCAGGCGGTCGAGCAGGTTCGAATCGAGGCGATCGGGGGCGAAGACGGCTTCGGCGATGCCCTGCGGCGGGTCCTGGTTGAAGTTGAGGCTCGCGGTGCCGAACGCGATGTCGAGGTCGGCGATGACCGTCGCGGTGTCCTGCTCGCGCGCCACCGTCCAGGCGAGATTGTGGGCGATCGTGGAGGTCCCGACCCCACCCTTGGCGCCGACCACCGCCACCGTCCGGCCGACGGGCTTGGCGCCCGGAACCGTGAACAGGTCGGAGATCGCCTGGATCAGGTCGATCGCCTGGACCGGGGCCATGAGGTACTCGCTCACCCCGCGCTGGATGAACTGTCGGTAGAGGTGGACGTCGTTGACGTGTCCGATGACCACGACCTTCGTGCCCTCGTCACAGACCTCCGCGAGCGAATCCAGGGACTCGAGGGGCCGCGACTTCGTCCCCTGCGCCTCGATGACCACCACGTTCGGCGTCGGGGCATGGCGGTAGGCTTCGACCGCCGCCGCTCCACCCCCCATCTGAACCTTGATGTGCGCCTTTTGCATGCGCCGGTCCGAACCGACTGATTCGATCAGCGATGCGGTCTCCGAGGTCTCGCAGAAGGCCTGGATCGTGATCCGGGGCACCGGAGCGATCAGCCGTTCCGTCGAGGCGTTCAGGTCCGGCATGGGGAGAATTCCGGTTCAGGTTGCCGCCGATGCGGGATCAGGGTTGCCGGGGCGCGGATGTCGCCGACCGCTGACGCGATCACTGGCCGACCTGCGACTTCACGGACGTCTGCCCATCCTGGCGCCATTGGGTTGACGGATCCTTGCCGTCACGGATTTTCATGATGTCGCCGGTGCGCCGGATCGTATCGATCCGTCCTTCGGGGCGACCCCGCACGAGGTCGACCGGATCGGCGATCTGCGCAGCGACGTTGGTCTGCGTCGCGCAGCCGAGATTCCAGTGCGGCTCGTTACGACCGTTGAAGGCCGGATCGCCGACGCCGAGATCCTGGGGCCAGGTTCCGCACTGGCTCGCGACCTTCGCCTCCATGCGCTGGAAGCTCAGGCGCAGCGGCGCGGCAAGGCCCGGATTGGAGACCGCGTAACCCGTCACCGTGAACCGGCTGGCGGGAACGCCGCCATCGGCGCCGAGCCGGCGGATCGCCGCCCCCATCCGTTCCACGGCCATTCCGGTTCCGGGCGCGACGCCGCGCGGCATGTCGAGCACGATGGTGCCCCGGCCGTAGCGCCGGAATTCGAGGATGAAGGCGTCGATGTCGGCCGCCTGGCGCGGATCGATATGGCCGGTCCCCGTGACGAAGACGTCTAGGCTTCGGACGCCGTCGGTGAGGACGATCGGGTGCCGGGCGCGGTAATCGATGGGATAGAGAGAGCCGGTGGTGGCCACCCGCTCGGACCGGCATGCGCCCAGGAGCGCGGCGACACCGGCGACCGCCACCAGGGCGAAGGGTTTAGGAAAGGACGGAAGTGGCATCGTGGTCGAGTCCTGCTGGGGCCGGGGCCGCGTCGCTGTGCACGTGAAGAAGGGGCGGGCGGATCAATCGGTGATGAAGCCGACCCGGCCGCGGTATCGGTTGCCGAGAGGACTCGCCCCCGCGACCCCGTAGAGCCGGTTCAGGCGCCCCAGCAGGACCCCTTGCGCATCCTGCGCGTCCACGAAGCCGTCGTCCGGACGGGCGATCTGGCGCGGCTCCATCGCCTTGGCGATGTAGGGCGTCACCATGATCATCAGCTCCGTCTCCTGGCGCTGGTAATCCCGCGAGCGGAACAGCGCGCCGATGACGGGCAGGTTGATGAGGCCGGGCAGGCCCGAGATCGCCGCCTTGTTGCGCTGCTGGATCAGACCGGCGGTCATCATCGTGGCGCCGGAGGCGAGCTCGACGGTGGTTTCGGATTTGCGAAGGGTGAAGCCCGGCACCGACGTGGTCTGTCCACCGCTCCCGGTGGAGCCCGACGCCACGAAGTTGAAGGAGTTCTGCTGGTCGATCTCGGACACTTCGGTGGCCACCCGCACCGAGATCCGGCTCTCCGCCATGACCACGGGCGTGAAGCTCAGACTGACGCCGTAGGGCTTGAAGCTGATGCCGATGGTGCAGACGCCACCGGTGCAGTTCTGCGAGGCCGGGACCGGAATTTCGCCGCCTGCCGTGAACTTGGCGGATTCACCCGAGATGGCGGTGAGTGTTGGCTCCGCCAGGATCCGCGAGACGCCGGCCTGCTCGAACGCCTTGAGGGTCGCCGTCAGGCTCGCTCCGCCCGAGCCGTTGATGGTACCGGACAGGAGGTTGCCGGTGGGAAACTGACCACCATTCAGGGTCAACGGCGTGGTGTTGGCAAGGTTGAGGCCCGACCAGCTACCGTTGAGATTGACGCCGAACTGCTTGAGGACGGTCCGGGCCACCTCGACCACCGTGACGCGCAGCATCACCTGGTCCTTGCCGCGGATGGTGAGATTGTTGATGACGGCGCCGCGCGTCGCCGCTGCCGGACCGGCCCCGGGCGCACCCCCGCCACCGCCCGATTGACCCACGAAGGCGTTGGCGATGTCGACGGCCTGCGCCGCTTCGGACGCGGAATTCACCGATCCCGTGAGCACCACCGAATCGCCGGCCGCCCGGACGTCGAAGCGCGCACCGGCGATGCTCTCGTTCAGCGTCTGGCGCAGGACGTTGAGGTCGCGCGCCACGGTGACGTCGAGGGCGGTGATCTGCCGGCCCTCGGCATCCATGATGAAGATCGAGGTCGCGCCGTTCTCCATCCCGATGATGAAGACCTTTCGGGTGGACCGCACGACGGCGTTGGCGACCTTCGGGTTGGCGACGAAGACCTCCTTGGCGTCGCGCGGCAGATCGATCACCAGGGAGCGCCCCATGGTCAGGTCGAGACGTCGCGAGGTCGTGCCCTCGTTGGCGCCCACCGCGAGGACCGGCGCCGGTGCCACGCTCCCCCGGGACTGCGCTATCGCAGGACCGGTCGGGGCGAAGGCCGATCCCGTGAGGGTGAGGGCGAAGAGAGCCGCGACAGCGGGGCCGCGGGCGGGAAGAATCGCGTGGGGAAGGAAGGTCATCGGCGCATCCTCTTTGATCGTGCGTGCGCGTGTCTCAGCGTCGCGATTGCTGCTTCGCGACGCCGAACCGCACTACGGTCAGGGCCGATTCGGGACGGATTTCGAGGCTCGCATCGTTGCTGCGGCCACTGTCGGCGAGGCTTCGCAGGGACAGCGAGAGCTGACCGCCCTTCTGCGCCAGGGTGACGAGTTCCGCCTGCGCCGGTGTCAGCGCGAGGGTCGCGGTTTCCCCGGTGACGATGTTGGTGCCGTTCTTTTCCTGGATGACCTGTCCGATCGCCAGAACGCGCACGTCTTGGAGCAGGGTCTCGGAGCCCTGCGAGTCGCTGCCACCGCCGCCGCGCGAGGCCTCTTCGTCCCGGTAGGTGCGGATGATGTCGACGCGGTCGTTGGGCAGAATGAAGCCGCCCGCCGTGCTGGAGCCGCGCGTATCGATGGTGATGGCGACCGCGCGCATGCCCGCCGGCAGGATCGCGGCCATGAACCCCCCATCCGATCGCGCGAGTTTCTGCGGCCGGATCGGTTCGCCGGCGAGGAAATTCGATCGCGCGATGGAGCCGACGATCTCCTCCATGCCCTTGGGGGAGTTGGTGCGGGTGATATACCCGGCCGAGAGCGCATCGTTCGGCCAGGGCTGCCAGCGCAGGTCGGGAGCCTGGATGTTCTGGCCCATCGGCAGTTCGGCGGCGGCGACCAGGACGTCGGTCAAGGGCACCGGCGGAGGCGGCGCAGCGACGGCCGCGGGCTGGACCACCGGCTTGTCTTCGCCGCTCATCAACAACGCCGCCGCGCCGCCGGCGGCCAGCGCGATGGCGAGGACGGCAAGTCTGGCTGGTTTCATCACCGGGCTCGAACCTGAAGACGGCGGGTCGCCGTACGAATTCAGGATGGCCGGGCATTCCTCAAATTACGGTTAACAAGCCGTAATCGCCTTAGCTTAAGATACGGGGTCGGAGGATCGCTTCTTAGCCGGCGAGCACACGGGCCCAGACCCCGGTCTCGGGCAACACCATCAAGGCCGCCAGCGACAGGGCAATCCCGTAGGGAACACCGGTCTTGGCATCGTGGAGATGGAGGGCGAACGGCAGCTGGGCCACCAGGGCTGGGAGGGGCAGCGACCGGAGCGCGAGTAGAGCGAGTGTCAGTGCTCCGCCGGCGAGCGAGGCGACGATCAGGTAGTCGGCGAGCTGATCGAAACCGATCCAAAGCGCCGTGGCTGCGGCAAGCTTCGCGTCGCCGCCGCCAATAAAGCCGCAGGCGAAGAGGGTGAAGGTCACCACGAGCGTCGCGGCACCCGCCCCGAGATGCCCGGCGACGTCGTTCCACCCAAGACCCGTGCCTACGGCGAAAGCCGCGAAGGCGACGACCAGGGCCACCGAGACCGTGTTCGGGATCAACATCGTCAGAAGATCCCGAACCGCCGCATAGGCCATCAGGAAGGGAAAGACGACGAGGAGGCTGAGGCTGGCCATGACGGGTCATCCGGCTCGCGCGCGATCAACACTGAATCGTTGCGGTGGCTCAAGCGCAACGGACAAGACCCACCTGTCACACACGTCGAGCGAGCGCGAAGGAGGTACAAAAACTTCGGGTCGACAGCTTCCGAGCGCCTGCGCGTCGCGCAAGCGTGCCGACATCGACGCCGGCATTCCGCTTCAAACGATACCAGCAGAAGTGAACCTTTTGCCGGTGCGAGGAGCATTGGCGACGCCGCACAATGCTCCTCGAACTGTCGCGATCCGGCGCAGGCCCGCGTCGACGATCAGGCGAAGACCGGAAGGCTTGCCCGCCTCGATTTCGATCAGGAGGTCTTCAGGTTACCGGCGACCTTCTGCAGCGTGGCGCTCAGGTTGGTGCCGAGGGTGGTGAGGGCCGTGATCACCGCGACGGCGATCAGCGAGGCGATCAGGCCGTACTCGATTGCGGTGGCGCCGGACTGGTCGGCAGCGAAACGCTTGAACATGGTCGTCATGACAAAAATCCCCTGGGGTGGCTGTGCCGTCTACGCTCAAGGCGTCTCGTCCGGCGACAAATCCACATTGCCCGACGCCTCTTGCCATTGGGTTAAATCGTTCTTGGAATCACGGCCCGGGCGATGCGGTTTGGATCGTCGTTAACAAAATCTGATGATGCCTATAGCCTGAGGCAGCCCGCACCAAACCTTCGTACAAGTCCTCGAACCGGCATCGCTCTCTTATAATTCGGCATTATCGGTTCGTTTACCGTGTGCGTGCTTCCTGGCTGAACCTCCCTCGGCGGACCGCCCTCATCGGTTGCGCCGACATCGTTCGCGATGGGCGTCGTGCCGTCCGGTTTCAGTGAGCCTTCGATGCAGCACCGCTCGAATCCATCTCGTATCGCAGCGCGAGGCCTGGCCGCGCTGCTGTTTGCCGGCTGCGCCACACTCGGCTGCGGTTTGCCCAGGGCGCAGTCGTCCGAGACCGCTCCGGCGGTCGTCATGGTCTCGGTGGACAATGCGAAGGTCATTCGGCTGCCGGAGAAGACGCAGACCGTGATCGTCGGCAATCCGATCATCGCCGACGTGGCCCTTCAGAAGAACGGCGTCCTGATCCTCACCGGCAAGAGCTTCGGCAGCACCAATCTCATCGCCCTCGATGCGTCCGGCAACATGCTCGCGGAGTCGACGATCAGCGTCCAGGCGCCTCAGGCCGCCGTCATCACCGTGCAGCGGGGATTGGATCGGGAATCCTATTCGTGCACGCCGAACTGCCAGCCCTCGATCCAGCTCGGCGACGCGAGCAAGTACTACGGCGACGTTTCCGGCCAAGCGGAGTCCCGCCGCAGCATGGCGACCGGCTCGGGCGCCTCATCAGGCGCCAAGTAACGCCCGGTCTGTCGTCTCAGCGCGGAGAAAAGCGTGCGTCGGGCTCGTCCGGGCGGGCCGCGAGACGAAAGCCGTCGAGACCTTCCAGCGTCACCGCGAGCCCCGCACGGCGGTCGGCGACGTAGCGCAGGGCACCGGCGACGACGCGCTCGGAATAGGGTTTGGCGATCACGCCGAGGGCGCCGGCAAAATCGTCCGGAATGCGTTTGGCGTTCGCCGTCATGAACACGACCGTGGTGTGGGGATCGGCGCTGAGCGCGCGCGCCACCTCGACGCCGGTGGGACCGTCCACGAGGTGGATGTCGACGAAGGCCACGTCGGGTGCCGTCGAAAGGCCGAGGGCGATCGCCTCCGCAGAGCTTCCGGCCACACCGACGATCTCGTGACCGAGATCGTCGAGAAGGCATTCGAGTTCGAGGGCGATCAGGACCTCATCCTCGACCACGAGGATGCGCAGGGCGGACGTCGTCATCGGGCCGCCCATTCCGCACCACCGGCCCGTTCGGCGAGCGCGCTCTGGAGCGAGATCGCATCGAGCGGCACCGTGATCTCCACGCGCGTTCCGGGCGAGACATCGCTCCAGGCGATGACCCCACGCAACTGGCGTACCACCATCTCCACCAGCGAGCGTCCGAACCCGGCCGGATTGGGGACCCCACATGCCATGCCGACCCCGTCGTCCTCAATTAGCATGCGCAGACTCTGATCGCTGCGTTGCGCCGTGATGGTGACGCGGCCCGGCCGGCTGTCGGGAAAGGCGTGCCGCACCGCATTCGTCGCGAGTTCGTGCAGCATCAGGGCGAGGGGTGCCGCCATCGCCGCCGACACCGCGATCGAATCGAATTCGGCACTCACGGCGGTCCGGTCGCTTTCCAGTCCCGCCACCAGTTCGGAGACGAAATCCTCGGCGAATTCGCGCAGGTCGAAGCGCGTCACGTCGCCGGCGGAGTAGAGCATGCGGTGCACGGTGGAGAGCGCGCCGATGCGTTCAGCCATTCCCTGAAGCGCGTCACGGGCCTCGCCCTGTGGCGTACGCCGAGCCTTGAGGAGCATCAGCGAGGAAATGACCTGAAGGTTGTTCTTGACCCGATGGTCGACCTCGTGGAGCAAAGCCGTCTTTTGCTCGAGGGCGGCGCGCAGATGCGCGGTCTGCTCCGAGACGCGCCGCTCGAGCTCGTCCTTGGCATCCTTCATCGCGACTTCGTGGCGGTACTTGCCCGTCATATCGGCCTGCGCCGAGTAGAAGTGCATGATGCGCCCGGTCGCGTCACGCACGGGCGCCACCGTCATCCCGTTCCAAAATGAACTGCCGTCCTTGCGATAATTGATCAGCTCGATTTCGATCGGCCTGCCGACGCTCACGGCTTCGCGGAGGCGTTGCACCGCATGCGGGTCCGTTCCAGGCCCCTGCAGAAGGCGGCAGTTGCGACCGTCGATCTCCTCCCAGGCGTAGCCGGTCAGCGCGAGGAAGGCATCGTTCGCCCAGATGATCGGGTTGTCCGGCTGGTGCGGGTCCGTCAACACCATGGGCGTCGGACTCGCGGTGAAGGCCGCCACGAACGCACCGGCGTCGATGCCGAGTTCCCGCGCTCCGGCCCTCGGCGGCTCCCTATGCGTCATGATCGGCTTCAGCCAAGACGTTGCACCCGGTGTGAAAGCTCAGACGTCCCTGCGTCGCACGTCCTGCCGGATGCGAAAACGGAGTTGAACTGCTGGAAGGCGCCGTCGTCAACACGTTGCTGGCCCCAGACCTGACGGGATGCGCGGACCGCCAACAGGAAAATACGAGACCTCGCATTAACGATCGGGAAGGCATATTCGCGACGAAGCCGCCGCGCCGATCCATGCCGTCCCGCGACCGACCCAGTGAGTAGGGTCGGGCCTCAGGCCTGCCATGGTCCGCGGGCATCAAGCTCTTTCGGCTCCCAGGAGTTCCATGCCATGGCCCAAAGCGACGTGCGCGACGCCCCGAGCCGCCGCCTCCGCCTGAAGGACATCGTCGAGGACCCGCGCATCCTGCTGATGCTGGCACTCGGATTCTCGTCCGGATTGCCGCTCCTCCTCGTGCTTGGCACCTTCTCGACGCGGCTCGCCTATTCCGACGTCGACATCAAATCGATCGGCCTGTTCAGCTACTTGGCGCTTCCCTACGCCCTGAAGTTCCTCTGGGCGCCGCTGATCGACCGTTTCGACATCCCAGTGCTGAGCGACGTCCTGGGACGTCGGCGCGCCTGGATGATCGTGACGCAATGCGCGGTCGCCGTTGCGCTGACGCTGATGGCCTTCTCCGAGCCCGGCACCAGCCTCGCTCTCCTCGGGCTCGGCGCCTTTCTCGTCGCGATCTGCGCGGCGACCCAGGACGTCGTCATCGACGGCTGGCGCATCGATGCCGCCGGCACCGATCTCCAGGGTGTCATGGCCGCGACCTCGAACCTCGGCTATCGCCTGGCCCTGATGTCGGCAGGCGCCGGAGCCCTGTTCATCGCCAGCGCCTATGGCTGGACCGCCGCCTACCTGTCCATGGCGGCCCTGATGGGTGTCGGCATGATCGCGGCCCTGTTCGCGCCGGCCTATGACCGCGCGGCGGACAGCCGCCAAGCCGGACGGTCGGCTGGCCCGAAGCCGATCTGGACCCTGCGTGGCGCCATCTTCGAGCCACTGGCCGAACTGCACACGCGGCTCGGGCGCAGCCTCTGGGCGATCCTCATCCTCGTCGCCCTCTACAGGATGCCCGACTTTATCTCCGGGGTCATGGCGAGCCCCCTCTACAAGACGGTCGGTTTCAGCCTCGTCGATATCGGCTTCGTCTCGAAGCTCTATGGCATCTGGGTCGGAATCGCGGGGGCCTTCGTCGGGGGCTGGGCCATGACGCGCTTCGGCCTGTTCCCGACGCTCGTCGTGGGCGCCTTTCTCGGTGCCGCCTCGAACCTCTCGTTCTCGTGGCTGTCCTTCGGCGGCCCGGAGGTATGGCGGCTGACGGCGGCGATCTCCATCGACAATTTCTGCGGCTCGTTCGCCGGCATGGCGCTCATCGCCTACATGTCGAGCTTGACGGCGCCGGGGCTCGCGGCGACCCAATACGCCCTGTTCTCGTCGCTCTACGCCCTGCCGGGCAAGTTCGTGGCCGGCACCTCCGGCTACATCGTCGCCGCGTTCGGCTATCCGGTCTTCTTCGCCCTGACGGCGGCGGTGGGCATCCCCGTCGTGATCCTTTGCATCTTCGTGGGCCGCAGCGGCGAGCGTAACGCCGCCGCCACGGAGGCGGCGACAGCCGACCCGATCCACCCGGAAGCGGCGGCGGGCGACGAGATCGGCGGGAACCATCCGCTGGGCCCCGAGCTTGCTTCCACCGGCAAGCAGCCGACGGGGCCGAACCAGACCGGACGCCCCCACCCGGCACACGGATGAGATCGCAGACGTGAGCAACATCAAACTCGTCGACGACGCCCCCACCACTCCGGCTCTCACCGCCGGATCGGCCGACCTCAGCGACGCGGACCGTGCCGCCCTGCGGCGCGCCGTGGAGACCCTGGAGAAGCCGGGCCTTGCCGCGCGCCTGTCGGCGATGGCCGGCGCCCCCCTCGACATGATCGGGCGCGCGCTTCCGGCCCCCGTGACCGACGCGGTCTCTCAGGCGACCGAGAGCGCCATGCGCGCCTCGCTCAAGGTCGCCCTGGCGACCCTGCCGGCGAGCAAGGACATCGGCCATGGCCGATCCGTCGAGACGCTGCTCAACGGGCCGGCCGAACCGGAATCGGCTACGATCCGCACGGCGGCGCGGCTCGCGAAGTACTTCCCGTCGAGCGCCTTCGGGCACAAGGCCCTCGCGGCGGCCTCCGGCGCGCTCGGCGGCGCCTTCGGGCTCGCCACCCTGGCAGTCGAACTGCCGGTCTCCACCACCCTGATGCTGCGTTCGATCGCCCAGATCGCGCAGGAGGAGGGCGAGGATCTGAGCGATCCGGAGAATGCGCTCGCCTGCGTCCAGGTCTTCGCGCTCGGCGGACGCGAGGCCGCCGGCAGCGCTTTGACGGAAAGCGGGTACTTCGCGGTGCGGGCGGCCCTGGCCAAGACCATGGTCGAGGCCGCGCGCTTGGCCGGTAACCGGGCGCTCCTCGACGAGGCCGCGCCGGCCCTGATCCGGTTCTCGGCCCAGGTCGCCGCGCGCTTCGGCATCGTCGTGTCGCAGAAGGTGGCCGCACAGGCGGTGCCGATCCTCGGCGCCGTCGGGGGTGCGGCGGTGAACGCCGCCTTCATGGATCACTTCCAGTCCACGGCCCGTGCCCACTTCACGGTGCGGCGCCTGGAGCGGACCTACGGCGCGGGCCCGGTCCGCGCCGCCTACGAGTCGGAGAAGGCGATGCTGGGAGTCTGAGCCAGGCTCAGACCCGCGGGTATCGCCGCGACAGGAGGGTGTGGACGAGGCGCGCGGTCTGCACTTCGCCCCCCTCCGGCCGGCCGGGCTTCGTCGACGGGTTCCAACCGTAGAGGTCGAAATGGACGTGCGCCCGGGTGCCGGGCGCGAAGCGGCGCAGGAACAGGGCCGCTGTGATCGCCCCCGCGAAGGGGCCACCCGACACGTTGTTCAAGTCGGCGACCTTCGAGTCGAGCAGGCTCGCGTAGGGCTTGTGCAGCGGCAGGCGCCAGACCGGATCGGCGCAGGCGAGACCAGCCGCCGAGACGGCGTCGGCCAGCCCATCGTCATCCGTGAAGTAGGCGGGCAGGTCAGGACCGAGCGCCACCCGCGCGGCCCCGGTGAGCGTCGCGAAATCGATGAGCAGTTCCGGTGCCTCGACATCCGCGAGCGTTAGGGCGTCGGCGAGGATGAGCCGCCCTTCCGCGTCCGTGTTGCCGATCTCGACGGTGAGTCCGGCCCGGCTGCGAATGACGTCGCCCGGACGAAACGCGGTGCCGGAGACGGCATTCTCCACGGCTGGCACAATCAGGCGAAGACGCAGGTTCAAACCGGACCCCATCACCATGTCGGCGGCGGCCAGGGCCGCGGCGGAGCCCCCCATGTCCTTCTTCATCAGGAGCATGCCGCTCGATGGCTTGATGTCGAGGCCGCCGGTGTCGAAGGCGACGCCCTTGCCGACCAGCGTCACGCGCGGGGCGTCGGCGGGCCCCCAGGTCAGATCGATCAGGCGCGGCGCGCGCGACGAGGACGCGCCAACCACGTGGACGAGGGGAAAGTCACGCGCCAGATCCGCGCCTTCGACGACGGTGACCTCGGCGCCGTGACGCTCCGCGACGCTGCGGACCGCAGCCTCGATTTCCGCCGGGCCCAGATCGTTGGCCGGGGTGTTTACGAGGTCGCGGCCATTGGCCACCGCCTCGGCGATACGGGTCAGGGTCTCGCCATCGACACCCTCGGAGACCGCGAGGGCAGGCCGCTCGGGGCCCGCCTCGCGGTAGCGTCCGAAGCGGTAGCTTCCGAGCAGCCAAGCCAGGGTCGCTTCCGCCGGATCGAAGCCCGGAACGGGGGCGAAACGGTACGTTCCCGGCGGCAACGCGCCGGGGAGCTTGCCGGCGATCATGCGGTCGCTCCCGTCCCCGAGCCCGAACAACACGCCCGCGAGCCGGCCGTCGCCCGCTGGGAGCAGGGCGGTCCGGCCGGCCTTCGGCGCGAAGTCGGTCGCGCGCGCAAAGGCACACTGCGCGTCCGGCAGCGTGGCCTCGATCTCGGGCCATGTTTCCGGCGTGACACAGGTGATCGGAACGGCATCTCCGGCATCGGGGACGAGGCGGGACAGGCTCTGGGACATGGGGCTCGCAGCGGGAGAGGAACGGGCCGCGGGGGTTTAACCCGCGATTAGGGTTAACCGTCTACCACCGCAAAGACGGGAGCGCGAAGCGTTCGACCGATCAGGCCTCGGACCGTTCAGGTCGTTGTGGAGCGCGTCATGGTCACGCCGCTGTTGAAATTATCCTTCGGACGGCAGACCGGCCTCGCAGCAGTCCTGGTCCTTGGTGGCCTCGCGGCCGGGTGCCAATCCCGCTCGCCCGAGACCACCGGCTCCATCGGGGGAATCGCGCTGCCGAGCTTCGGACGCCCCCAGACCGCCGCCGTCATCGGCCGCCGCGAAGTCGAGAGCCTGGGCGAGAAGTACGGTGCCGATCCCAGCGACGTCACGGTGGCTCTGCGCTACGCCCAGGCGCTGCGCGCCACCAATCAGAAGCCGCAGGCCGTCGCGGTGCTGCAGCAGGTCGCCCTGCGCAATCCGAAGAACAACGCGGTGCTCGCCGCCTACGGCAAGAGCCTCGCCGAAGTCGGCCGGTTCCAGGAGGCCGCCGAGGTCCTGCAGAATGCCCACACCCCGGCCCGCCCGGATTGGCGCGTGCTGTCGGCGCAGGGTGCCGTCGCCGATCAACTCGGCGACCACACCCGCGCACAGGGGTTCTACGAGGCGGCGCTGAAGATCCAGCCCGACGACCCGGTGATCCTGTCCAATCTCGGCCTGTCCTACGCGCTGGGTCGGCAATTGCCACAGGCAGAGACGACTCTGCGGCTCGCCGCCGCCCAACCCCGGGCCGACGCCCGTGTCCGGCAGAACCTCGCCCTGGTGCTCGGCCTCCAGGGCAAGTTCTCCGACGCCGAGACGGTGTCGCGCCAGGACCTGTCTCCCGAGGAGGCGGCCGCCAACACCACGGCCCTGCGTGCCCTCGTTGCCCAGCCCAACAGCTGGAAGGCACTCAAAGCCTCCGAAGCGCGCGGGTCCAAGCCGACGCGCCAGATTGCCGAGACGCCGGCCGGTTGATCCGGGCTGCGCATGGACGGCGCGCGCGATTTGAGGTTAACCGCGAGTTAAGGGCAACAGCCTAGGTTGCGGCAGAGGCATTCGGCGCGGCGCCCGGTTCGCGGGCGCGTCGCCGAACGAGGAGAGCGCGTGCGTTGGGGGGCTGATCGCTGGCGCTTTTATCGATTGATCGGTCGCGAGATCACGCGGTCGGTTCGCGATACTTATGCGCGGATGACCGGACGGCCCGACATCCTCGCCCGCGCGCGGGTCACCGGCCTCGTCATTGCGCCCCACGACCTGCGCACCAGCGACGCCACCTTCGCCGACGACATCTATGCCGGTCTCTTCGTCTTCGCCGGCCGTTCGCTCTCGGTGAGCGGGCGTTCGCCGTTCGACTATGCGCCGCCGTCCCCGGAATGGGCCGACATCCTCTACGGTTTCGGCTGGCTGCGTCACCTGCGTGCCGCCGACACCGCGCTCGCCCGAGCCAACGCCCGCGCCTTCGTGTCCGACTTCATCGCCGGGCGCGGCGACGGGGCGCTCGCACGCCCGACGCCGGTGGCGGCAAGGCGGCTCATCTCCTTCCTGTGCCAGTCCCCGCTAGTCCTGGAGGGCGCTGACCATGCCTTTTACCAGGCCTTCCAGAAGGCCCTCGGCAAGGCCGCGCGCGACCTCGAAGGCGACCTGCGGCGCGGCATCTCTCCCCAGACCCGGCTGCTGGCCGCCGTGGCCCTCTGTTACGCCGGCCTCTGCTGCGAGGGCATCCAGCCGATCCTGCGCCGGTCCACCCGCATCCTGGTGCGTGAACTCGACCGGCAGATCCTGCGCGACGGTGGCCATCGCAGCCGGGACCCGCGGTTCGCGATGGAGCTCCTCCTCGACCTGCTGCCCCTTCGCCAGAGCTTCCTCTCCCGCAGCGTCGACCCGCCGGAAGCGCTCCTCCACGCCATCGACCGGATGCTGCCGCTGCTGCGCCTGCTGCGCCACCCGGACGCCTCGCTGAGCCATTTCAACGGCATGGGGGCGACGGCGGCGGATCACCTCGCGACCCTGCTCGTCTATGACGGGGCCCTGGCCCAGCCGATGATGCATGCGCCGAATTCCGGCTACGAACGCATGGAGGGTGGGCGCGTCCTGGTAGTCTGCGATGTCGGCGCGCCGCCGCCGCTCGCGGATTCGATCAACGCCGGAGCCGGCTGCCTCTCCTTCGAAATGTCGAGCGGTCCCCAGCGTATCGTCATCAATTGCGGCCTGCCGGCGAGCGGTCCCGAGCTTCGGCGACTCGCGCGCAGCACGGCCGCCCATTCCACCGCCACCGTGGCCGACACCTCGTCCTGCCGCTTCCTCGTCGGTGGCGGGGCCTGGTACGAACGCTGGATCGTGACCTGGCTCTCGGCCCGGATCGGCCCCGTGATCCTGCGCGGTCCGCGCAGCGTCAAGGCCGAGCGGACCGCCGAGCCGGATGCCACGATCCTGGCGGCGCGCCACGACGGCTACGCCCGGGATTTCGGGATCGTCCACGAACGCCGCTGGCGCCTGTCCACCTCCGGACACGTGCTCGAGGGTGAGGACGCCTTCGTGCGGACCGAGGTTCCGCGCCGGAGCAAGGCGCGCCATCGTCCGCAGGAGGTGGCGGTCCGTTTCCACCTGCACCCGGCGATCGCCGCACGCGGGCTCGACGACGGCGGGATCGAGCTCACTTCGCCGATTGGCGAAGTCTGGCATTTCGCTGCCGAGGGTGGCCAGATCGCCCTGGAGGAGAGCGTCTACTTCGCCGGCCTGACCGGCGCGCGTCGCACCGACCAGATCGTGATCTACCTCACCGTCGCCGACGACACGCGCCTCCGCTGGAGCTTCGCCCGGCAACAGCCCGGCGAGCCCTGAGGCGCATCTGGCCGCAGCGCACAATTCCGTGGTAGGCGCGCGTCAGTTCCATCGTCGCTTGCCTCGGACGAAACCCCATGTCCCACGACCAGGTGCGGGTCACCCGCGCACTCCTCTCCGTCTCGGACAAGGCCGGACTCGTGCCGTTCGCCACCGCCCTCGACCGTCTCGGGATCGAACTCGTCTCGACTGGCGGAACGCACAAGGCGCTCAGCGCCGCCGGGCTGCCCGTGGCCGAAGTCGCCGAACTGACCGGTTACCCGGAGATGATGGACGGGCGCGTGAAGACGCTGCATCCCGGCGTGCATGGCGGCCTGCTCGCCGTGCGGGACAACCCCGAGCATCAGGCGGCGCTCGCCGCCCACGGCATCCGGGCGATCGACCTCTTGGTGGTCAACCTCTACCCCTTCGAGGCCACCGTGGCGAAGGGCGCGGGTTACGACGAATGCGTCGAGAACATCGACATTGGTGGCCCGGCGATGATCCGCGCCGCCGCGAAGAACCATGCCGGCGTCGCGGTCGTGGTCGATGTCGCCGACTTCGCCGATCTCCTGGCCGAACTCGAAGCCAATAGCGGGTCCTTGAGCGAGCGCACCCGCCGCCGGCTGGCGCAGAAGGCCTATGCCCGCACCGCCGCCTACGATGCCGCCATCGCCAACTGGCTCGCGTCGCAGATCGAGACGGAGGCCGCGCCGGCCTTCCGTGCCTTCGGGGGCAGCCTCGCCCAGTCGCTGCGCTACGGCGAGAATCCGCACCAGAGCGCCGCCTTCTACCGCACGCCCGGCTCCAGCCGCGCCGGTGTCGCCACCGCGCGACAGCTGCAGGGCAAGGAACTCTCCTACAACAACCTCAACGACACCGACGCGGCTTACGAGTGCGTCGCCGAATTCGACCCGGCCCGTTCCGCCGCGGTGGCGATCATCAAGCACGCCAACCCGTGCGGCGTCGCCGAGGGTGCCAGCCTCGCCGAGGCCTACGAGCGCGCGCTCAGCTGCGATCCGACCTCGGCCTTCGGCGGCATCGTCGCCCTGAACCGCACCCTTGACGCCGAGGCCGCGCGCAGGATCGTCGAGATCTTCACGGAAGTGATCATCGCGCCGGACGCCACCGACGAAGCCATCGCGATCGTGGCCGCCAAGAAGAACCTGCGCCTGCTCCTGGCCGACGGTCTTCCAGATCCGCGCGGGGTCGGCGAGACAGTGAAGACCCTCGCGGGCGGCCTCCTGGTCCAGGCCCGCGACTCGGCGGTGGTCGACGACATGCCGCTCACCGTCGTCACGCAGCGGGCGCCGAGCGAGCAGGAATACGCGGACCTGCGCTTCGCATACCGGGTCGCCAAGCACGTGAAGTCGAACGCCATCGTGTACGCGCGGGACGGCGCCACGGTGGGCATCGGCGCCGGCCAGATGTCGCGGGTGGATTCCTCGCGCATCGCCGCCTGGAAGGCGGCCGAGGGCGCCAAGCGTATCGGCGCGTCGGTGAGCCTCGCCAGGGGTTCTGTGGTGGCCTCCGATGCGTTCTTCCCGTTCGCGGACGGCCTGATCGCGGCGGCGGAAGCCGGCGCCACGGCTATCATCCAGCCCGGCGGCTCCATGCGGGACGCCGACGTGATCAAGGCCGCCGACGAAGCCGGCCTCGCCATGGTCTTTACCGGGCACCGCCACTTCCGGCACTGATCGTGCCGCCGGAACGCGGCCGAGCCCGGGGGCTCGCCGCATCGACGAGGCTACCTTTCCATGACCGACACGCACACCCTGACCAGCCGCGAAGAGCGCCGCGCGGCCGGCAAACGCCTGCGCGAGCGGGTCCCGCGCGAATCCCTCGGCCAATGGCAGCCCGCAGCCCAGCGTGATCCCCTCGCGATCCTGCGGGCGGGCGATGCCGGGCGCCTCGTCGAACTCATTCCGCTGCGATACCAGCGCATGCGCGAGAACGCCTTCGCGTTCCTGCGGGGCGGGGCCGCGATCATGGCCGCCGACCTCGAGGGAACACCCGTTCCGGGCATCCCGGTGCAAGCCTGCGGCGATTGCCACATCGGCAATTTCGGCGTCTACCGCAGCCCCGAGGGGCAAACCCTCTTCGACATCAACGATTTCGACGAGACCCTGTGGAACGTCGATTTCACCGTGGACGTGAAGCGTCTCGCCGCCAGCGCGGCGCTCGCGGCGCTTCCCGCCGGAGAGGACAAGGCACGCCGCGCAGCCAAAGCCAGCGTCCGCGCCTATCGCGAGCACATGCGCGAGCTCTCAAGCCTGTCGCCGCTGGCGATCTGGCACAGCCGGATCGATCTCGACCACGAGGTCGGGCGCCTCGGCGACGGCGACCTCTGCCGGCGCCTCCTGGCCGAAGCGGCCCAGGAGAACGACGACGGTCTCAGCCGGGGCGATGCCCCGAAGCTCGCCTCCGAACCCGATCCCACCCATCCCGAGGAATGGCGCATCGCCGACAAGGCGCCGACCATCTTCCACGAGGGTCCGAACGGCCTGTCGGAGGCCGTGCGCGATGCCGCGGCGGCGCTTCTGGCCTACCCGCAAGGGCTGACCGCCGACCGCTGGAGCCTGGTCTCGCGCTACGCGCAGCGTGACGTCGCCTTCAAGGTGGTGGGCATCGGGTCCGTCGGCCTCGTCTGCGCGGTCGGCGTCTATGCCGACGGCGACGGCGCGCCGCTGTTCCTGCAGATCAAGGAAGCCCGGCCCTCCGTCATCGGCCAATTGGCCCTGGCCCCGTTCTCCATCGTCTCGGAGGGACAGCGGGTGATCGATGGCCAACGGATCATGCAGGCAGCGAGCGACCTCTTCCTCGGCACGGCGTACAGCGAGGCGAGTGGGCGCTCCTATTACGTGCGCCAGCTCAAGAACAAGAAGCTGTCGGCGGTCGCCGAGATCCTCGCGGAGAGCGGCGCGAAGGCCTATGCGCGGCTTTGCGGCACCACGCTCGCCCGCGCCCATGCCCGCTCCGGCGACGCGGCCATGATCGCCGGCTATCTCGGCAAGGGCTCGGCCTTCGAGGAATCGATCGCCGACTTCGCGATGACCTACGCCCGCCAGAGCATCGCCGACCACGCCCTGCTGATGGAAGACTTCCTGACGGAGCCTCGGTCTGAGACCGACGCTCGGTGAATCGAAAAAGGGCCCCGCCTCACGGCGGAGCCCTTCTCCATGGGGTGCCTCGACCTCAGCGCGTGGGCGCCTCGTCGTAGGTGAAGATATCGCGATCCTTGGTCTCGGGGATGAACAGAGCGCCGATGACCGCCGTCGCGAGGGCGATCACGATCGGGTACCAGAGGCCAAAATAGATGTCGCCGGTCTGGGCCACCATGGCGAAGGCGGTGGCCGGCAGCAGGCCGCCGAACCAGCCGTTTCCGATGTGGTAGGGCAGGGACATCGAGGTGTAGCGGATACGCGTCGGGAAGAGTTCGACGAGCGCCGCCGCGATCGGGCCGTAGACCATCGTCACGTAGAGGACGAGGATCGTCAGGATGACGATGATCGTCAGCTTCTGGGCCGAGAAGATGTCGATCATCTTGGCGAAGTTCGAGAGGCCGTCCTTCGGGTCGATGACGATCTTAACGATGCTCGGGTTCGTGGCCGTCGGGTAGCCGGCGGCGGTCAATGCCGCTCCGACGTCCTTGGCGAAGGCCGGATCGGCGGCGGCAAACTCCTTGCCGGCGACGGTGACGACGGCCTTCGTGCCGGGCGCCACCGGCTCGGTGGTGTAGTTCACCGCGGACCGGGCGAGCAGCGCCTTGGCGATGTCGCACGAGTTTGAGAACTTGGCCGTTCCCACCGGATTGAACTGGAACGAGCAATCGGCCGGATCAGCCTTGACCACCACCTGCGTATTCTGCTGGGCCGCGTGCAGGGCCGGGTTGGCCGCCGCGGTCAGCGCCTTGAATAGCGGGAAGAAGGTCAGCGCCGCGATCACGCAACCGCCGAGGATGATCGGCTTGCGGCCGATCTTGTCGGAGAGCGCGCCGAAGAACAGGAACCCGCCGGTGCCGAGGATGAGCGACCAGGCGATGAGCACGTTGGCCGTGAACTGGTCGACCTTCAGGATCGTCTGCAGGAAGAACAGCGCGTAGAACTGGCCCGTGTACCAGACGACGGCCTGACCGGCGGTGAGGCCGAGGAGCGCGAGCAGCGCCCACTTGGCGTTGCGCCACTGGCCGAAGGCCTCGGAGAGCGGCGCCTTCGAGCCGGTGCCCTCTTCCTTCATCTTCTTGAAGGCCGGGCTCTCCTGCATCTGGAGACGGATCCAGACCGAAACGCCGAGCAGAACGATCGAGACGAGGAACGGAATGCGCCAGCCCCAGGCGGCGAACGGCGTGATCGTGCCGGCCGTGCCATCGGCAAGCGTGGTGGCGACGGGGGCGTAGTTCGCGTTCACGTAGATCTGGGTGAACAGGATCACCATGAGCGACAGAAGCAACCCAAGCGTCGCGGTCGTCTGGATGAAGGCGGTGTAGAAGCCGCGACGGCCACGGGGCGCGTGCTCGGCCACGTAGACAGCGGCACCGCCGTACTCGCCGCCGAGCGCCAGTCCCTGGAGCATGCGCAGGGCGAGGAGCGCCACGGGGGCGACCCAGCCGATGCCGTACTCGTTCATCGTCGCGTAGGACGGCAGCAGGCCGACCACGAAGGTCGAGATGCCCATGATCAGGATGGTGATGAGGAAGGTGTACTTGCGGCCGACGAGGTCACCCAGGCGGCCGAACACCAGGGCGCCGAACGGGCGCACGAGGAAGCCGGCGGCGAAGGCCAGCAGCGCGAAGACGTTGCGCGTGGCTTCCGGATAGGCCGAGAAGAACTGTGCGCCGATGATCGCGGCGAGCGAACCATAGAGGTAGAAATCATACCATTCGAACACGGTGCCGAGCGAGGAGGCCAGAATGACCTTCTTCTCGCCGGCGCTCATCGGACGGGTGTCCGACTCGCTGAGGGGCAGTGCGCCTGACGCAGCCATGATGACGTTTCTCCAGCATTCTCACCGCCCGGGCGTTGCTCACCCGTGGCTGTTGGACCCTTCGACGTACACAACACTTCGCGGGCGAACGGTGAGACTGGACAATCTCGCCTTTCGCCATGAATGCGCATGACTACGTCGGGCGGAACGCTAAGCGACGCCAAATCTTAGTCCAATAGCGGCGAAGGGCCTTTGCCTGCAAAATTCAGATATTTTTCAACAAACGCCCAAGTATTTTTTTAGTTTGGCGCGGATTAAAACGCCCTGAAAACGGAAGAAGGGCGCGGCTCGCGCCGCGCCCTTCCGATTTGATCCGGTTAGCGGAACGACGGCTCAGTGCGCGTGCGCTCCATCGGCACCGATGCCGGTTTCCGACCGCACGAACTGAGCGTCGAACAGCGCACGCTCGCGCTGCGCGCGGCGCGTGTTGTCGAGCTTCGAGACAAGGAAAATCGTCAGGAAGGCCAGCGGCATCGAGAACAGCGCCGGATTGTCGTAGGGAAAGATCGCCACGGGATTGCCGAAGGTCGTGACCCAGACCGCCTTCGACAGCAC
>NZ_JAQGKL010000313.1 GCF_028290105.1 Methylobacterium sp. | reverse complement strand
GACGGCGCCGTGGTGGCCCCCTTCGGCGTGATGGGCGGGCATTACCAGGCCATGGGCCATGTCGAGCTCCTCACCGGCATCATCGACCGAGGCCTCGACGTGCAGGAGGCGCTGGATGCTCCCCGCAGCTTCGCCTATGGCGGCGGCGTTGAACTCGAGGGCGGCTTCGGCCCGGGCCTTGCCGAGGGACTCGCCGCCCGGGGTCACCTCACCATCCCGGCCCCCGTCCCGATCGGCGGCGGCCAGATCATCTGGATCGACCCCGCCACGGGGATGCGCGCCGCCGGCTCCGACCCGCGCAAGGACGGCCTCGCGCTCGGCTACTGAAGGCGCTTTCCGGCGATCCGACTCACGGAAGATTCAGTCCTGCGCCGTCAAGGTCCGGCGAGCCCCTCCCGCACGCCCCGTGCGGGGGGACCGGGGATAATCGGCGCAGCATGACGGACCGGATCGAGGCCTCCTCGGCGACGTCGGGACCCGGACGGAAGGCTGACGCCTTCGGCCCGGACGCCCACGGCATCGCCGACTGGCCCTTCGGGATGCGGCGATCCGAGGATTTCTGCCAGGCGTGGGCTTTGCCCGGCGACCGGGACTGGCCGCGCATCCGGGTGCTCATCCTCGCCGACAAGGCCCACACGGAAACGGAAGCCGTAGGCCTCGCCGCCACGCGCGCCTCCATCGAGGGTCAGGCCTACCGGGACCTGCGCTACGACATCGTGCGGGCCGGCCCCGAGGCGGCGGCGCGGCTCGCGGAGTATACCGCCGATCCCGCTTTCGACGCTCTGATTCTGCTGCGGCCGGGCGACCTGCTGGCGCCGGGGGGGCTCGCAGCCCTCGGCCTGGAGGCGGCCTTGAGCGGCGCCGAGATCGTCGCCGGACTGCGCGTCGTCTTCGGCACGGAGCCGCTGGGCCTCGACGCGCCGGCGGCCTGCCCGGGCGCACTCGACGACACCGCACCGCCCGATGGGGCGCTCGCCCCCTTCACCGGAGGCGAACTGCTCCTGTCGCGGACCCTTGTGCAGCGCGCGGGCGGGTTCGATCCAGAGGCGCCCTACCCCGTTGCCGACCTGTGGCGGCGACTCGTGCGCCAGGGCGCCCGGCTCGCCCGCGTCGGGCGCCCCGTCTTCCTGCAGCACGCAGCCGAGGATCACGTCGCGGCGATGCCGCCCGGGCTTTCGATCGCGATGCTCACCGACTTCGGCTATTCCGGCGGGGCCGGTATCGGCCACCGGCGCCTCGCCGATGCCCTGGCCCACGGGGGCCACCACGTCTCGCACCTGACCCTCGGGACGGAATCGCCGGCCGCGGCGGCGGAATGGACCGAGCGTTTCCCACGCGCCGAAGCGCGGATCGCGGCCGGCGGCTTCGACCTGATCCTCGCCGGCAATCTCCACGGTGCCACGCGGAGCACCGACATCCTGGAACGACTGGGGCGGTCCGCACCGGTGGCCGTCGTGCTCCACGACCTGTTCCCCCTGACGGGGCGCTGCGCCTTCCCGGGCGATTGCGCGGTGATCGCGCAGGGCTGCGATGCGCGCTGCCCCTCGCCCACCGCCTATCCGCAACTCGCGCCGACGCAGATCGCGGCGGCCTTCGCGCACAAGCGCGCCGTCCTCGCCGGCTCCCACGCGCCGCTGCTTCTGGGAAATTCCCGCTGGACCGAGGCGACGGCGCGTCGTCTCGCGCCGGCCGGCACGCGCATCGACCGCATTACCCTGGCGTTCCCCACCGGGGTCTTTCGTCCCGGCGACAGGGCGGACCTGCGCCGGCAACTCGGCCTGCCGCCGGACGACGTCCTCGTCATGTTCGCCGCCGTCATCGCCGACGCGCCGGGCAAGGGCGCGGCGGAACTCGCCGCGATCCTGCGCCGGATCGCGGGGCCGGGGATCGGCTTCGTCGCGGTGGGCCGCTTGGACGATCCCGCCGCGTTCGGGTTAGCGAACCTCGTGGCGGCGGGGCCGATCGGCAACGAGGAGACCCTGGCGCGCTGGTACGGCGCCTGCGACGTCTACGTCACGGCGAGCCGCAACGAGACCCTCGGCCAGACGCCCGTGGAGGCCGCCCTCTGCGGCACGCCGACCGTGGCCTACCGCTCCACGGGCCTGACCACGGCGGTGATCGACGGCGTCTCGGGCCATCTCACCGACGTCGGGCCGGAGGCGCTGGAAGCCGCTCTCAGGACCCTGATCGCGGATGCTCCCGCGCGGCGGCGCCTCGGCGCCCTGGGCCGGATCGCGGTGGAAGCGCGCCACAGCCACGCCGCGGCGCTGATGCGGCTCAACGACGTCCTCGTCGCGCAAGGCATCCTGCCGCCCGGCGCGGGCACCGGGCGCATCCGCTTCGCGCCCGAGATGCTGGCGCAGTTCGCCTGCGCACGGGAGCGCGCCCCTGGCCGCAGCGGCACCGTGCCGGCGCCCTCGCGCCCGGCGGTTCGCCTGGCGCGCCGGCTCAAGCAGGCCCTGCTGGGGCGCGGCCTGCCGCTCTGGCTGCGCCGGGGCCTCTATCTCGGCGTTCGCCTCCGGGCCTGGACACGCCACGGCTTTCGGCGAGGTTCGCGATGACATCCCGAGCCGACGCCGCACCCGCGCGGATCTATGTCGACCACACGCACCTGCGCGGCCACGTCACCGGCATCGAGCGGGTTGCCCTCGACCTGTTCGATCCGGCCATGCTGCGGCCGCACCCGGTCGTTCCCGTGCGCTCCACGAGCCTGGCGCGGATGATCCTCGCCCAGCAGATCGGCCTGCCCCTGCGCGGCCTGTGCGATCCGAAGGCGCTGATGATCTTCCCCGGGTTTCCCCCCGGACCCCTGGCGACGCTGCTGCGGCGGCACTGCATCACCTACGTGCACGATACCTTCCTGCTGACGCGCCCGCAGGACCTGAGTTGGAAGAGCCGGCTCTACATGGCGCCGAGCTTCGCCTTCGCGATGCGGTACGGGCGCCGCTTCCTCGTGAATTCGCGCACGACCGGTGCGGCCGTGCGGGCGGTCTGCGCGCCGGACGCCCTGGTCGCCCTGCTGAGGCCGCCGGTGCGCGACGTGTTCGGTCTCGCGGACCTGTCCCCGGCGCCGAAGCCGGCGCCGGGCGCGCCGCTGCGGCTCCTCGCCATCGGCACGATCGAGCCGCGAAAGGACTATCCCACCGCCATCGCGATCGTCGCCGCCCTCAATGCCGCCGGGGTGCCGGCGGAGCTTCACGTCGTCGGGCGCGTCGGCTGGGGCAGCCACGACTTCCTTGCCGCGCCGCCCGCCTTCCTCAACTGGCACGGCTACCTGGACGACGCGGCCCTGCGCCACCTCGCCGCGCGCTGCCACCTCCTCATCTCCACATCGAAGGCCGAAGGGCTCGGCCTGCCGCTCCTCGAAGTGCAACATGGCGGCCTGCCCATCGTCGCGCCGCAGGGGGCCGTCTTCTCGGAGGTGCTCGGCGCGTCCGCCCTGTTCATCGATCCGACCGATCCCGCCGGGGCGGCGAAAGCGATCCGCGACTGGGTGGAAGGCCCGTCCTTCGCGGCGGCGCCGGCCGCCTCGCGGGCCAACGTCCGGCGCTGGAACGACCTCGCGGCCGGCGACGCGGAGCGCTTCCGCCGCTTCCTCGAGCGCGGCGCCGAAGCCTACGCGGGTGCGACAGAATCGACCGCTGCTTCATCTTAGCAGGTTGTAGAGCCAAGCTTGGATACATTGTGCACAGGCAATCGCGCCGACAAAAGCCGACAAAGCCGTCTTCAACCTAGACTTGTTTTTCGAGACGACAACATTGTGGAATGGTTTGCCTGCTTTGGTGTGACGTTTTCAGGACAAACCCGGCGCCGTGCAGGCTGGCACGGGGATCGCGGAGGGAATGCCATCGGTCACGTTCCGAAGACCCCGTGTCCCGTTTCGACACGGATGCTGAAGCGAAACGGGACAGAGGCGTTCAGGAGGGCACTTGGCCATCGCTGAAGGCGGCCAAGTTCAGGAGACGACACAGATGTTCGACTTCGGAAGCCCGGTGCGCGGGGAGCCGGTCACCCTGGAAAGGCACCGCGAGGGCGGCCTCGATGCCGGTCTCGTCCTGCGTCGCCTGTGGCGGGGCGGCGCCTACATCCTCCTCGGCGGTCTCGGCGCGGTGATCCTCGCCGTGGTGCTGCTCAACCTCGCGCGCCCGACCTACACCGCCAACACCCAGATCCTCGTCGATCCGGCGGACCTGCCCGTCCTCGCCAACGACCTCAGCAACCGACAGCCGCAGGCGGATAGCGGCGTCTCCATCGCCGAGAGCCAGGCCCGGGTGATCCAGTCGGACAACGTCCTGCGCCGGGTGGTGGAGCGCCTCGACCTGACGCAGGACGAGGAATTCGTCCTGCCGCCATCGACCCATCCCCTCGTCGTCCGCCTTAAGGCGCTCCTCGGCATGGAGACCCCGGTGGCGAGCCGCGACCCCGTCAACCTCGCCCTCGACACGCTGCGGCTCAAGCTCGGCGTGCGCCGCGCCGAACGCACCTTCGTCATCGACATCTATGTCCAGACCTGGGACCCGGAGAAGTCCGCCCGGATCGCGAACGCCATCGCGGATGCCTACTTCGCCGAAGACGCGGGCGCCCGCACGGAGGCGGCGCGGCGCGCCTCGGAGGCCCTGACCGGGCGTCTCGCGGGCCTGCGCCAGGCGGTGGAGGAAGCCGAGCGCAAGGCCCTTCAATATCGCGAGACGAACAAGCTCGTGACATCGAGCGGACGGCTCCTCAGCGACCAGCAGCTCAGCGATCTCAACCAGCAGCTCGTCACCGCGAACCTGCGCACCGCCGAGGCCAAGGCCCGCCTCGACCAGGCCCGGCGCATGCGCGCCGGCGAGGCCGGCACCGCCCTGCCCGAGATGCTGCAATCCCTGGAAATGCAGAACCTGCGGCAGCAATACGCCACCCTCTCCCGCAGCACCGCCGAGCTCGCGACGCGCCTGGGCGAGCGCCACCCGGCCATGGCCGAGCAATACGCCCAGCAGCGTGATCTCCAGCGCCTGATCCAGCGCGAGAAGGAGCGGATCATCGAGACCTCGCAGAAGGATTACGACCGCGCGGCGGCGAGCGAGGCCGCCGTGCGCCGCAGTCTCGATCGGGCCAAGACCGAGACCGCCGGAAACGACCGCGCCAATGTCGGCCTGCGGGAACTGGAGCGCGAGGCCGAGTCCCGGCGCTCGGTCTACGAGACCTTCCTGCGGCGCTCGCGCGAAACCAACGAGCAGGAGCGCCTGAACAGCTCCAACGTCCGCGTCATCTCCTCCGCGACGCCGCCCCGGCTCCGGACCTGGCCGCCCTCGCCCAAGATCGTGCTTCCGGTGGCCCTGCTCGTGGGGCTCGCCCTCGGCGCGGGCCTTGCCCTGCTCCTGGGCGCCCGGCGCGACCGGCGTCGTGGAACGCCCCTCGCGACACCCTCGCCCATCGGCGGCGCGCGCAGCTTCCGGGCCGTCGATGCCTGACATTCTCGAAGAGGCTCACCCCGTGACGGATGCCCCGCGCCGATCGGAGCGGGGAGACTTCGAACCGCGAACCCGCGATGGCGACAGCGTCCCACACACAGCAAGCGAGGCCCAGATGACCGTCCGCTTGTTCGACATCGGCTTCACGCCCGGGAGCGCCGCCGACATCCTCGCGCACGCCGCCGCGCAGCCGGCGACGCGTCCGCGCCTCATCGTGACCGCCAACCTGGACCACATCGTCACGCTGGCGGAAAACGCGGCTTTCCGGGAGGCCTATGACGGCGCCGTGGCCCGCACCCTCGACGGGATGCCGTTGGTCTGGCTGGCCCGCGTGCGGGGGGCACGGAGCGCGAAGCGGGTGACGGGCCACGACCTTGTCGCCTCCGCCTTCGCCTCACCCTGGCCGGCCGGACAGCGGATCTATCTCATCTGTGCCACCCAGGCAGTCGGCGATCACCTGAGCGAGCGCATCGTCACGGCGGGGACGCCGCGCGACTGCATCGCGGTGACGGTGCCGCCCTACGGCTTCGAGGTGGACGAAGCCTACGGACGGCATTTGTCCGGCGCCATCCGCAGCCACGGCACCACGCTCCTCGTCCTCGGCGTCGGCGCCCCGCGCTCGGAGATCTGGGTGACCCGCCAGGGTGCAGCCCTGGGTGCGCCCGTCGTGCTGGCCGTAGGCGAGGCCCTGAACGTCGCGGCCGGCCTCGTGCCGCGAGCGCCACCGTTCATGCAGCGGGCAGGCCTCGAATGGCTGTTCCGCTTCCTGCACGCGCCGCGGCGCCTGTTCGGGCGCTACTTCGTGCGCTCCTGGCGGCTGCTCGGAATTGCCCTCGGGGCCGTCAGCCACGGGCGCCGCAGGCGGCTTCACCCGGTTGTCACGCAAGCGCGACGCGCCCCCAAATCTTACTGAGACCGACGTTCCCCTCGGACGATTGCGTTTTCAGCGGGCCGCGAACAGCTCCGGGTGCCTCAGGCGGAGGGTGAGCAGGAGCACCAGGGTCTTGAGGTCGGTGAGTTCACCCCGGTCGCTGAGGGCCGCGAGGTCCGCCAGCGGCATCTCGCGCACGGTGATGTCCTCGTGCTCCTCGACCAGGCCGCCGCCGGCCCCCGTCCGGTCCGCCGCCGCGTAAGGCGCGAGATAGAGGTCCATCTGCTCGGTGGAGATGCCCGGCATGCTCCAGCCACAGGTGACGGCCTCGAGGGCGCCGAGGCGCACGCCGGTCTCCTCGTAGGCCTCGCGCCGCGCGCCCTCCTCGGGCTCGGCTTCGTCGAGGAGCCCCGCCGGCACCTCGAGAACGCGCGTGACGCCGGCGGCATAGAAGGCCGGGGTCCGGAACTGCTCGACGAGGAGCGCCACCCGCCGGTCCGGATCGTAGGGCAGGACGGCGACGGCGCGTCCGTGATCCTCGATCTCGCGCGCGAGGCGGGTTCCGTCCGCCATCGTCACTTCCGCGACGAGGAGCCGGCTCCAGCCGTCATGCACGATCCGGGTGCCGCGGATGATCGGCGCCATGCTGTTCTCCCCTCAGCGGGCCACTGTGCGACAGCGGCCAAGATCAGGCGGAGCTAGCAGCGCCTTGTCGCATCAATGAGGCGGGTCCTGATGGTTTTCGGCCACGGCCTTGCGAATTGTGAACGACAGCGTGGTGGATTTCCGATCCTGCCGCACCAGGACGTCGCCCGCCTCGCGCACGAGGTTCGGGATGTCGATGGCCGCCATCGGGTCGGTGCAGGTGACCGTGAGCAAGGTGCCGGGCGCGAGGCCGCGCAGCGCCTTGCGGGTCCGCAGGACCGGCAGAGGGCATTTCAATCCGCTGAGGTCGAGGTGGATCGCGTCCCCGATGTGCTTCACCGCCGCCCTCGTCCCTTCGCCGCCGCTCGACCTCATACGAAAAATCCCGCCCCCGGTGCGAGCCGGGGACGGGATTTTTTAAGCCATTCCGGGGCGCTTCAAACGCCCCGCGTGGTCAGGCCTCAGTAGCCGTAACCATAGGCGGGGTAGCCGTAACCACCGTAGGCCGGGGCGCTGTAATAGCCGTAGGCCGGGGCGCCATAGCCGTATCCGCCATAACCGGCGCCGACGTAGCCACGGTCGTAATAGCCGTAGCGGGGCGCCTGGCTCGCCGCGATGGCGCCGCCGATGATGCCGAGCGCGGCACCCGCCGCCAGGGCGCCACCGACACCCGGACCGCGACGGTAGCCGCCGCCGTAATAGCCACGGCCGTAACCGCCGCCGTAGCGGCCATAGCCGTAGCCGCCGCGATAGCGGACGTTCTCGACGCTGGCGTTACCGCCGGCCAGCTGGGCGGCGTTCAGCGCGGGCATCGGAGCGGCCTGTGCCGCGGTGAAAGAGCCAGCCGAGAGACCGACGGCCGTGGTACCGGCCAGAACGAGGGACAAGATGCGCGTCATGCGAGCGTACTCCGTCACAGGGTTGCGTTATCCCTGAAACAGCGAAGTTGGCGATCCGTTCCAGGATCGTCACGATGCGGCATCCCGAACGCGTGCGTTCCGGCACGTCCGCCCGGAGACCCGGACCGCCCCGCCCGTCCGACTTCCGGCCCCGCTAGAAGACGCAGCGCGAGAAGGCCGGCTCCACCGAGCGCTTCCAGGGGCCCTCGAAGTCGGCGAGGTGCTCCTCCGCGAGGGAGCGCCCGGCGGCCACGATAGCCTCGAGGGGCTGCAGGTACTGCGTCTCGTCGCGGCCCTGCGCGTCCCGGCGGCCGCGGGCGG
>NZ_JAQGKL010000308.1 GCF_028290105.1 Methylobacterium sp. | reverse complement strand
GGTCGTTGCCGGGTGTCGCGCTGTTGCTCATGAGGCGGTCTTTCTCGCGTGGACTGTCCCTCCTTAACGCGCAGCGTCTCCCTCCGGTGGCACGGCGGCGGCCCGCGATGTTCGCACATGGAAAAATTTGGCTGCGCCTTCGCGTGCCATCCCGCGTCGCTCCGCACCAGCAGGCTCCGATGTTCAGCGGAGGCGTCGACTCTCGGGCGCTCCAAAAACCTGATCCGATTGCGGCGTTTGCCTTCGGAAAGGTCGTCGTGTGTGAAACAGCGATGACCGGCGGATACACCGGCCGCGGCGGTTCTCAAGCAGAAATGACGCAGCACCGAAGCAAAAACTTCGGATTTTCTATCGTTTATAATATATTTCAAACTTTTCTGTCAAAGTATACATATTATAATTATTAATTATCAGATTTTGTCAGAATTGAATTCGACCTTCAGTCAGCCTAGATCCGGCTTCACTGATGATTCGCATGATGCCATCCTGTTACGAACACAGCGCGATGGGACAGACGGGCAACTGGAAAAGACGGATAGGCAACTTCGCGGCCTTGTCGCGATCGCCCCGGCCCACTAGACCATCAGCACTCAGTGGATGGCACGAGCTGGTTAACGGTGTATTTCGCCCGATGTATGAGTTTCGACTGCAAATTCGCTCGACGCATACGATGATCTGGCAGGCACCGGAGGCGCTGGAGACGACCCTCTTGGACGAAGCCATGCAGATCGCCGACCGACTGGCCAGTGCCTGCCGCCGAACGGCTGCGTCGAGTTGCAATGCAACGCGCAATTGGGTTGTCGAGATCTTCGACGAGGCCAACGGGATCTTCTATCAATCCCCAATCTTGAGCCGCTGAGCCGCTTGCTCAGATCACACGCGCATGCAACGCCTCGATGGAATGCATCGGAAAGCGTCATGTCGGCGTTGTCCGACGGCCTCAGGATTTCCCCACGAAAGCATCGTCGTCACCATGTCCAATATCCGCTTCGCACTTCTCGCTCTCGGCGCAGCCCTGGTGCCGATGGCCGCTACCGCCGAGCCCACCCCGATCCGCGAACTCCTGAAATTGTCCTGCACCGGCGATTATCTCGAGCATTGCAGCATGCACGCGCCGGGCGGCCCGGAAGTCGAGGCCTGTTTCCGGCAGAACCTCCGCAAGCTTTCGCCGGCATGCGCCCAGGCGATCAACACCTACCATCGCCAGAAGAAGGCAACGCGTCAGGCCACCGGCGCTCGCTGAGCCCATCGCCGAACCGGCCTCTGGAGCGTCGCGTGGCGCGTCGCGGCGCATGTGCCGTGACCCAGTAGTGCCAGGCCGGCACCCGTCGGATATGACCGGCGGGCACGGGCTAGGGTCTTACCGCAATGCAGACGGACCACGGATTACACACCGACGGCGTCCGGTTCCGCGATGCCGGTGAGACCGCGCTCGTGGTCGAGTTCGGATGCAGCGTCGACCCGGTACTGAACGCGCGGGTGCTTGCCCTCGATCAAGCCTTGTCGGAGAGGGCGATTCCCGGCCTGCGCGAGACCGTGCCCACCTACCGCTCGCTGATGATCCACTATGATCCGCTCGTGCTCGACCGCGCGGATCTCTGCCGGATCGTCTCGGAGTGCATCGCCACGGCGCCGGCCTCTGCGCGCAGCGGGCATTTGTGGACGCTACCCTGCTGCTACGACCCGGCCTGTGCCGAGGATCTCGACGCGGTGGCGGCGTGGGCCGGCCTGTCCGCCTCGCGGGTCGCCGAACGGCACGGCGCTGCCGCGTACCGGGTCTACATGTACGGCTTCGCGCCGGGCTTCGCCTATCTCGGCGGCCTGCCCGACGATCTCGCGATCGCGCGCCGGCAGACCCCGCGCCCGCCCCATCCGGCCAACGCCATCCTGATCGGCGGGGGCTTGGCGGCCGTGGCGACCTTTCCGATGCCCACGGGCTGGTTCGTGATCGGACGCACGCCCGAACGCCTCTATTCGGAGACGCGGTCGCAGACCTTCCTCATCGAGCCGGGCGACAGCCTGCGGTTCGAGGCGATCGATGCGGCGACCTTCGCGGCGCTCGACGCCCGGGCCGTTGAGGGTGAGCCCGTCGCGCGGCGTTCCAGCTGATGCCGGCGCGAACCACGCTTCGCATCCTCTCGGCTGGTGCCGGCGTCACGCTTCAGGATGGCGGGCGCCACGGTTTCCTGCGCTACGGCATCACGCCGGCCGGCCCGATGGATCCGCTTGCGCATGCCAGCGCCAACCGGGCCCTCGAAAACAGGCTCGATGCCACCGCCGTCGAGGTTTCGCTAGGCGGCGTCTCGCTGACGAGCGAGGGCAAGCCCGTCGACATCGCCCTGGCCGGTGGCGCCCTCCGGGTCGATCTCGACGGGCGCCCCCTCCTCTGCGCAGCGGCGCTGACCCTGAGGCCGGGCGCGTGCCTGACCGTTCGAGCGGGCGAGACCGGAGCCTGGGCCACCCTGGCGGTGGCGGGCCGGATCGCCGCGCCGCCGGTCCTCGGCTCCACTGCGACCCACACCCGCTCCGGCCTCGGGGGGCTCGACGGGCGGGCGCTGTGCGCGGGTGATGCCCTGCCGGTCGACGAGCCGCGCGCCGCGATCGGTGATCCGGTGCGGCTTCGCATGCCCTGGATGCACAGGCCGCCGCAGACGATCCGGGTCATCCTCGGGCCGCAGGAGGATTACTTCGAGGCCTGCGTGATCGCCAACTTCCTCGCCGGCCCCTGGCGGGTGGGCGCGCGGGGCGACCGCATGGCCTGTTTCCTCGAAGGTCCGGTCCTGCGGGCCCGCCACCACGACATCGTCTCGGACGGGGTCGCCATGGGGGCGATCCAGGTTCCGGGCGCCGGCCAGCCCCTGGTACTGATGGCGGACCGGCAGCCCACCGGCGGCTACCCGAAGATCGCCACGGTGATCGGCGCCGATCTCGGACGCCTCGCCCAAGCCCAGCCAGGAACGATCCTGCGTTTTTCCGCCGTCGGGATCGCGGAGGCGGTGGCCGCCCGGCGGGCGGAGGCGATAGCCCTGGCTTCGGAGATCGCGCGCGAGCCCATCGTGCGCACGCAATTCAGCTCAGAATTCCTGCTCGGCACCAACCTGATCGATGGCGTCTTCGGATAGGATCACGCGCGAAGACCGGATGTTTCCGACCAACGACCGGATGGGTGCGTGATGCCGACCATCGACCTGAACGCCGATCTCGGGGAGGGCTACGGCACCTATCGCTGCGGCGACGACGCGGCCATGCTCGACATCGTCACCTCCGCCAACGTCGCCTGCGGGTTTCATGCCGGCGATCCCGAGATCATGGCCGAGACCTTCAAGCTGGCGCGCGCGC
>NZ_JAQGKL010000281.1 GCF_028290105.1 Methylobacterium sp. | reverse complement strand
TCGCCGAGCGCCAGTTCTGGTGGGTGATGACGGCGGCGGCCACCGGCATGGGCCTCTACCTCATCGCGATCCGCCGGGCGCCGATCGCCATCGCGGGCGGCATCGTGCTCCTCGTCGCCCCCCATCTTGCGGGCGCACCGGTGACGAGCCACGCCGCCTCGAACCTGCCGGCGGCCTACGCCGCGCAATTCGCCGCCCGCTCGCTCGGCATCGCCTTCGTATTCTGGGCGGTGATCGGGCTGGCCTATGGCTGGGCCTGGAACCTGTTCGGCAAAAACGGCGTCGACGCCACCGGGACTGCGCATGCGTGACCCCCTGGCTGACCCCGCGGACGCCAACCAGACCGCGCCCGTCACCCTCTACGTCTGCGCCACCTGCCGCGCCGCCGGCGACGCCTCCGAGCCCCGCGCCGGGGCGCAGCTGCTCGCCGCCCTGCAGGATGCGGTGAATTCGGGCGATCACCCGGGTATCACCGTCGCGAGCGTCGAGTGCCTCTCGGTCTGCAAGCGGCCCTGCACCGTCGCGGTGGCCTCGGCGGGGCGCTGGACCTACGTCTACGGCGACCTCGACCCGGCCGCTTCCGCCCGCACCATCCTGGAGGGCGTCGGGCTCTATGCCGGGACGCCGGACGGGATCGTGCCGTGGAAGGCCCGCCCCCCCGAGTTCCGCACGGGCGTCGTCGCCCGCATCCCGCCTTTTCCGCCGCTCGCGGCGACCCTCCTTCCGGACGCCGCCGAATGACCCTCGTCGCCAAGATCCCCTGCACCATCGTCACCGGCTTCCTCGGGGCCGGCAAGACCACCCTGGTGCGCCACCTCGTGGAGAACGCCAACGGCCGGCGCCTCGCCATCATCGTCAACGAGTTCGGCGACATCGGCTTCGACGGCTCGTTCCTGGCCGCCTGCGGCATCGAGGGCTGTGGGGACGAGGACATCGTCGAGCTCGCCAACGGCTGCATCTGCTGCACGGTGGCCGACGATTTCGTGCCGGCCCTGAACAAGCTCCTCGACCGGGCAGAGCCGCCCGAGCACATCCTGATCGAGACCTCCGGCCTCGCCCTGCCCAAACCCCTCGTGCAGGCCTTCCAGTGGCCGGCGATCCGCTCGCGGGTGACGGTGGACGGCGTCGTCGCGGTCATCGACGGCCCCGCCGTGGCCGCCGGCTTCTTCGCCGACGATCCGGCGGCCTCGGCCGCGCAGCGCGCCGAGGACACGAGCGTCGACCACGACAATCCGCTCGAAGAGGTGTTCGAGGACCAGCTCCTCTGCGCCGACCTCGTGGTGATGAACAAGGCCGACCTCCTCGACGAGGCCGGCCGCGCCAAGGTCCGGGCCGAGGTGCAGGCCCACCTGCCCCGCCCCGTGAAGATGGTGGAGGCCGAGCACGGACGCCTCGACCCGCGCGTGATCCTGGGGATCGAGGCCGCGGCCGAGGACGACCTCGACGCCCGCCCCTCGCACCACGGCGACGGCGAGGACCACGACCACGACGATTTCGACTCGGTGGCACTCCCCGTGCGCCCCAGCGCCACCGCCGAGGATCTGGCGATCCGCGTCGCCCGCGCCGCCGAGACCGCGGGCGTGCTGCGCATCAAGGGTTTCGCCGAGGTCACGGGCAAGCCCATGCGCCTCGTGGTCCAGGGTGTCGGCAGCCGGGTCAGTCACCACTACGACCGGCCGTGGAAGAGCACCGAGTCCCGTGACGGCCGCCTCGTGGTGATCGGCCTCAAGGGCTTCGATCAGGGCGCGGTCGCCGCCGCGCTGGCGGGATAGGTCCCGCATGCACCTGATCCGCATCGATACGGTCTCCCTCGACGAGGGCGAAGACGCGGTCGATCTCGGTCAGGCGCCGGGCGACATCGTGTTCCTGTCGTTCACCGATTCCGACCTGTTCGGCATGGCCGGCGCCCATGCGGCGGCGTATCCGGGAAACGCGCCCGGCGCGCCGAGCCTGCGGCTCGCCAAGCTCGCCCGCCTGCGCCACCCGATGTCGGTGGACCTCTACGTGGATTCGGTGATCGCCAAGGCGCGGATCGTCGTGATCCGCTGCCTCGGCGGGCTCGATTACTGGCGCTACGGCATCGAGCGCGCGAGCCTCGCCGCCCGCGCCCACGGGGTGGTCCTCGTGGTGCTGCCGGGGGACGACCGGCCGGATGCGCGCCTCGACGCCTTCTCGACGGCGCCCGATCTCGCGCCGCAGTTCGACGCCTACTTCCGCGCCGGGGGCCCCGAGAACCTGCGCCGGCTGCTCGGGCGCCTCGCCGCCGAAATCGGGGGGACAAGCCCGGTCGACCCTCCCCTCCCCCTGCCGCGCGGCTTCGTCTGCTGCCCCGGCTGCGGCCCGGTCGCGATGGAACGCGCGCACGCGGCAGGGCGGCCGTTCCAGCCGACACCGGGTCATGCGCCGCTGGCGCTGCTGGTGGTCTACCGCTCCAGCGTCCTGTCCGGCGACACCGCGCCGATCGCGGCGCTCGCCGACGCTCTCCAGGCGCGCGGACTCGCCGTGCTGGCGGTCGCCGTGTCGAGCCTGAAGGAGCCCGCCGCGCGCGACGTCCTGCGCGCGGCGATCGCGGCGCAAAAACCCGCCATTGTCATCGCCGCCACCGCCTTCTCGGCGCGGGAGGATGCGGGCTTCGTCCTCGACGCCGCCGATTGCCCCGTGCTCCAGGCCTTCAGCATCGGCGCGTCGCGCGAGGCCTGGGGGGCGTCGGCGCGCGGCATGGGCGCGGCGGATCTCGCCATGCAGGTGGCCCTGCCGGAATTCGACGGACGGCTCTCCGGTTTCCCGATCTCGTTCAAGGAGGACGGCCCGGAGACCGAGGGGTATTCGCAGCGTCGCGCCGTGCCGCACGCAGAGGGCATCGCGGCGCTGGCCGAGCGCGCCGCCGCCTGGGTGCGGCTGGCGGCCACGCCCCGCGC
>NZ_JAQGKL010000221.1 GCF_028290105.1 Methylobacterium sp. | reverse complement strand
CGCTCGCCGACACCCGGGTCTCCACCCGCGACGGGCATACGGGCGCCCGCCGCCCCGGCGACATCGGGTTCGCGGCCCTGCGCGGCGGCACGGTGGTGGGCGACCACAGCGTGGTCTTCGCCGGACCGGGCGAGCGCATCACCGTGAGCCACCACGCCGAGGACCGGGCCATCTTCGCGCGGGGCGCGGTCCGGGCCGCCCTCTGGGCCTTCGCCAAGCCGCCGGGCCTCTACGGCATGGACGACGTGCTCGGGCTCTGACCGGCGACCCGGGTCATCCCCGGTTCAGTCACAGACGCGCATGAACCCGCGCAACACGGTTTCGCTGCGTTGCAACATGTGGCAAGACCCAACCCCTCCCGCGACAACAGGAACGTCCCCCGATGGAGCGCCTTCTCGTCCTCGCTCGCCACGGCCAGAGCGAATGGAATCTCAAGAAGCTGTTCACGGGCTGGCGTGACCCGGAGCTGACGGATCGCGGCGTCGAGGAGGCCCGCAATGCCGGCCGCTGGCTCAAGGAGCAGGGCTACGGCTTCGACGTCGCCTTCACCTCGAACCTCAAGCGGGCCCAGCGCACCTGCGCGCTGATGCTGGAGGAGATGGACCTCACCGGAATCGAGACGATCCGCAACGAGGCCCTGAACGAGCGCGATTACGGCGACCTCTCCGGCCTCAACAAGGACGATGCCCGCGAGCGCTGGGGCGACGCCCAGGTCCACCAGTGGCGCCGCTCCTACGACATTCCGCCCCCCGGCGGCGAGAGCCTAAAGGACACCGCCGCCCGCGTACTGCCCTACTACATCCAGACGATCCTGCCCCGCGTAATGGCGGGCGAGCGCGTGCTGGTCGCCGCCCACGGCAATTCGCTGCGCGCCCTCGTGATGGTGCTCGACGGCATGACCACGAAGACCATCGCCAGCCTCGAGATCGCCACCGGCATCCCCCTGGTCTACGTGCTCAAAGCCGACACCACGGTGGAGAGCAAGGCGGTGCTGGAGCACGACATCGACCACAAGGCCTGATCGGCTTTCCGTGTCGTCGAGCATTCCGGCCGGGATCGTCCTCGCGCCCGGCCTGATCCACGTCCCGGGCCATCTCGACGCGGCGGCCCAGGCGTGCCTCTGCGCCGAACTCGACGCGGTGCTCGGCCTCGCCCCCGCCTACACGCCGCGCATGCCCCGCACCGGCAAGCCGTTCTCGGTGCGGATGACGAATTGCGGCGCCCTCGGCTGGGTCTCCGACCGGGCGGGCTACCGCTACCAGCCGCATCACCCGGAGAGCGGCGCACCCTGGCCGGCCATACCCGCGACGGCGCTCGCCGCCTGGGCCGCGCTCGCGGATTACCCGGCGCCGCCGGAAGCCTGCCTGGTCAACCTCTACGGTGCGCAAGCCCGCATGGGCCTGCACCAGGACCGGGACGAGGAGGCCCTCGACGCCCCCGTGGTCTCGCTGTCCCTCGGCGCCACCGCCCTGTTCCGCTACGGGGGCCTCGCCCGCAGCGACCCGACCCGCTCGGTGCGGCTGCGGTCCGGTGACGCCCTCGTGATCGGAGGGCCGGCCCGCCTGATCCACCACGGCGTCGACCGGCTGATCGTCGAGGAGCCCGACCTCCTGCAGGGCGGCCCGGCCCCGGCATCGGCGGGCTTCCTGCCGCCGGAGGGGCGCTGCAACCTCACCCTGCGCCGCGTGACGCGGCCCCGCGACGCTTGACAGCGGCGGGGTGTTGAGCCGACCCATCGCGTCAGCCAACACCGACGCCACGCCGGCCGAGCCTCACCGGCCCGGGGCCGGGGCCTTGCGGAGAACCGACCCGATGCGTCTGCGTACCCCTCGTCTGCCCGCCCCTCGTCTGCCAACTTTCGCCCGCGCCGCCTCGATCCTGGCCCTCGCGCTCGGTTTGGCCGGTCCGGCCCTGGCGGCGGAGCCCCTGTTCCCGCCGAGCTCGCGTTTCGGCTTCGATCCGCCCTCGGACATGGTCTCCTCCAAGCGCTTCTCGGGCCTGGAGCGGGTCGAGGGCGGGGCGACGGTCTCGGTGGTGGAACTGCCCGCCAACGCGTTCGCCGACCTCGAGACCAACTTCACCGACGAGAACCTCAAGGCCCAGGGCTTCATCGTCTCGAGCCGGCAGGCCCTCAAGGTCGCGGGCGACGTCGACGCGGTGCTGTTCACCGGCGAGCAGCCGGCGGTGGAATCCGCCGGCACGCCCGCGATCAAGAAGTGGATGCTGCTGGTGGGCGACCCCACCGTCACGGGCATCATCATCGCGCAGGCGACGCCCGATGCCGAGACCGAGGAGACCATGAAGCGCCTGCTGACCGGCATCCACATCCGGCCGGCCCTGACTCTGGAGCAGCAGGTCGCCGCCCTTCCCTTCCGCATCGGCAACGATGCCGGCTTCCGGCCCGTGCGGGTGCTCGCCGGAAACTCGGTGCTGATGACGCAGGGGACCAAGGACGAGATGCTCGGCCTCGAGCAGCCGATCCTGGTGCTGGCCCAGGCCGTGCAGCCGCCGCCGGCCACCGAGCAGCGCGATGCCTTCGCGCGCGCGGCGCTCTATTCCAACCAGACGATGAAGGATTTCGTGATCGAGCGGGCCCAGAGCTACCGCCAGAACGGCGTCGACTGGCACGAGATCGTGGCCCGGGCGGTGGATGCGGCGTCGAGCACGCCGGTGGTCATCTCGCAGACCATCCGCTTCGCCCCGGACGGCTACCTGCGCGCCGTCGGCGTGGTCCGGGCCGAGAAGCGCGAGGGGGTGCTGGCCCGCTTCCGCGAGATCGTCGACAGCGTGCAGATGCGATAGGCTCGCGACGCGAAAGCCGAGCCGGATCTCCCGGCCCGGCTGCTTCAGATCCGCTCCGATCGTCGACGGCTTCGGGCCCGGACCTTCCTCAGCGGGAAGGGGACGCGACCTGCTCCCTCTCCGAAAATGAAAGGGGATCCGCGCCGGACCGGGCGTGGTTCCGGTTCGACACCGGCGAGAACGACCAAGCGTTCCGGCGCCGGTGTCGGGGCTGAATCAGGCCGCGTCGGCGGGAGCGGCGCTCGGCTTCGGGCCGCCCTTGGCGACGCCGACCAGCGCGGGGCGCAGGACGCGGTCGCCGATGATGTAGCCGGACTGCATGACCTGGACCACCGTGCCGGTGGGAACCTCGGGGTCCGGCACCTCGAACATCGCCTGGTGGCGGTTGGGGTCGAATCGCTGGCCCTTGGGCTCGATCAGCTTGACGCCGTGGCGCTCCAGGGTCTTGGCGAGGTCCCGCTCGGTGAGCTCGATCCCGTCGATCAGCGCCTTGAAGGCGCCGTCCGCGCCGGCGCGATCCGCCTCCGGGATGGCCTCCAGGGCGCGCTGGATGTTGTCGGCGGAGTTCAGGAGGTCACGGGCGAAGTTCGTCACCGCGTAGGCGCGGGCGTCGGCGACCTCGCGCTCGGTGCGCCGGCGCAGATTCTCCATCTCGGCGAGCGTGCGCAGGACGCGGTCCTTCAGCTCGTCGCGCTCGGCCAGCAGGGGCGCCAGGGTGTCGGCCTGCGAGGCCTCGCCGGGGCCGGCTTCGTGGCCCTGCGCCGCGCCTTCCGTCTCCTCGACCGCCTGGGTCGGGTCGCGCCGCTCATCGTGCATGTCGTTCGCCATCATGGTGTTTCGTCGAGAAAAGATGTGTCGGGGTTGGCGCTGATATCAGGCGAGGCCGCCGTGAAATCAAGCGCGTGTCGGGTGGCCGGGTTCACCCGGGCCCGGCCGTCTCAGGCCTCGCGCGGGGGCGGCGAGTCGATCAGGGCGTCGAGCCCCTCGGCCCGCATGGCCGCGACGTCGCTGGCGAAGACCTCCATCACCGCCGAGCGGATCGCCACCTGCCGGTCGGGTTGCGTCACCCGGGTGCCCGTGAGGTCGGTCACGTAGAACACGTCCACGGCCCGCTCGCCGAAGGTCGCCACATGGGCCGAGGTGATGTTGAGGCTCAGGCGGCTCAGCGCCGTGGTCAGCTCGTAGAGCAGGCCCGGCCGGTCGAGGCCGGTGATCTCGATCACGGTCTCGCGGCTCGACAGGGCGTTGTCGATCGCCATGTCGGGCGGCACCAGGAAGGTCGGCGTGCGCCCGCTCGGCGGGTGCCTGTCGGCGACGAGGTCGGCGATGCGGATCTCGCCGCGCAGTGCCTTCTCGATGGCGCTGGTGATGCGGCCGGCCCGGCGCAGCTCGTCCTCGTCGCGGTCGAAGGCGCGCGAGATGAAGATCGAATCGAGGGCGAAGCCGTCCGTGGTGGTGAAGATCTGCGCGTCGACGATGTTGCCGCCCGACGCCGCGCAGGCCCCGGTGACGATGGCGAGCAGGCGCGGGTGATCCGGCGAGTAGATCGTCAGTTCGGTGACGCCGCGGACCGGGTCGGTCTCGGCCGCCGTGGCCACGGTGCGCCCCTCCGCCACCAAGGTCCTGACGAAACCCGCGTGCTTGAACTGGCGCGTGGTGTCGACCTTCAGCCAGTAGGCCTGGTTGTGGCGCGCCGCGTATTCGTCGAAGGGTTCGGAGTCCCAGTCGTTCAGCTGCTCGCGCAGGGCCATCTGGATCAGGCGGACCCGGTCGGTGCGGGCGATCTCGGAATGTCCGCCCGAGAGCACCACCTCGGTCTCGTCGTAGAGGGTGCGGATCAGCGTGCCCTTCCAGGCGGTCCAGACCCCGGGGCCGACCGCCTTGATGTCGGCCACCGTCAGGATGGTGAGGAGCTTCAGGCGTTCCAGGGTCTGGACCACGCCGGCGAACTTCTCGATGGTCTTGGGGTCCGAGAGGTCGCGGCTCTGGGCCGTCATCGACATCAGGAGGTGGTGCTCGACGAGCCAGGCCACCATCTCGGTCTCGGCGGCGGTGAGGCCGAAGCGCGGCCCGAGCTTCTCGGCGATGGCCGCGCCCGCGATGGAATGGTCCTCGGGCCGCCCCTTGGCGATGTCGTGCAGGAGCACCGTGACGTAGAGGGCGCGCCGGTGGCTGATCGTGTCGATGAGCCGGGTGGCCAGCGGATGCTCCTCCTCCGTGCGGCCCGACTCGATGCCCGAGAGCACGCCGATGGCGCGCAGCAGGTGCTCGTCCACCGTGAAGTGGTGGTACATGTTGAACTGCATCATCGCGACGATGCGGCCGAATTCCGGGATGAAGCGGCCGAGCACGCCGGCCTCGTTCATCAGCCGCAGGATGGTCTCGGGCGAGTTCTTCGAGGTCAGGATTTCGAGGAAGAGCCGGTTGGCCTCCTCGTCCGCCCGCAGGGAATGGCCGATCAGGCGCAACGCGCGGTTGGCCACCCGGGTGGCGTCGGGGTGGATCGGCAGGTTGTGCCGGTCGGCGAGCCAGAACAGCCGGATCAGGTTGACGGGATCGCGGGTGAAGGCGTCGGCGTCGCGCAGGTTGATGCGGCCGTGATCGTCGATGAAATCCTCCGCCTCGATGGCGGTAGCGCGGAAGCGGTCGCGGAAGCGCCCGATCCAGCGGTCGAGCACCGGCGTGCGCTTAGCGTGGCGCGCCTCCAGGGCCGCGCAGACGATGGCGGTGAGGTCGCCGACCTCCTTGGCGATGAGGAAATACGCCTTCATGAAGCGCTCGACGCCGGAGAGGCCGCCGCGCGGCTCGTAGCCGAAGCGCTCGGCGATGCGCGGCTGCAGGCCGAAGGAAAGGCGCTCCTCCGAGCGGCCGGTGACGAAGTGCATGTGGCAGCGCACGCGCCACAGGAGCTCGTCGCAGCGCTCGAACACCCGGTACTCCTCCGGGGTGAACAGGCCGGCCACCACCAGCTCGCTCTGGTCTCGCACCCGGTAGGTGTACTTGGCGATCCAGAACAGGGTGTTGAGGTCGCGCAGGCCCCCCTTGCCGTCCTTGACGTTGGGCTCGACGAGGTAGCGCGAGGCGCCCGCCTTCGAGACCCGCGCGTCGCGCTCGCGCAGCTTGGCCTCGACGAATTCGGGCGCCGTCCCCATCACCAGTTCGGTGTCGAAGCGGGTGACGAGCTCCTCGAACAGCGCGCGGGTGCCGAACAGGTAGCGGGCCTCGAGGAGCGAGGTGCGGATGGTCATGTCGGCGCGGCCCTCGCGCAGGCATTCCTCCACCGAGCGGGTGGCGTGGCCGACCTTCAGCTTGAGGTCCCAGAGCACGTAGAGCATCGCCTCGACGACGCTCTCGGACCAGGCCGTCTGCTTGTAGGGCAGCAGGAACAGCAGATCGATGTCCGAGCCCGGTGCCATCGTGCCCCGGCCGTAGCCGCCTGTGGCCACCACCGCGAGCTGCTCGCCGGTGGAGGGGTTGTCGTTGGGGTAGAGCCGCCAGACCACCGCGTCGTGGATCGTGCGGATCACCGCGTCGGTGAGCCCGCTCAGGCGCCGGGCGCAGGCGATGCCGTCGCGCTCCTCCAGGAGCCGCGCCTCGGCGTCGGCGCGCCCGAGTTCGATGACCCGTCGCAGTTCCGGCACCAGCACGGCCCGAAGCCGCGTCGCCTCTCGGGCGTCGCGGTCGAGGTTTTCGAGGATGTCGTTCAGGGCGGCGACGGCGTCGAACATGGCCAACCCGTTAGCATGTTGGCGCAACGACGCCAGCGGCTTGACCGCGCGCGGGCGGGCGGGAGGCGAATTGCGACCGGATTTCGCGGGCGCCGATGCGAATTCCGGCCGGTTCACGATGTCGCCGCGACGGTGTCGGCCGACGCTCCGGCGGGCCACGGTTGCGCCGCAAGGCCGCGTTAGCGCTGCCCCCGATCCGATTCCACAGCGTCGTCCCGCGAAGCGCCGCGCTCAACGAAGGCCCACCATGCGTTCGACCGTCCGTTCGATCCTGCTCCGGCCGACCCTCGCCGGGTGCCTCGCCACCGGTCTCGCCCTGGCGCTCGCCGGGCAGGCCCGGGCCACCTCCTTCGAGTTCGTGCCGGCGCCCCAGATCGACCTCAACCGGGTCTACCGGGTCGACAAGGTGACGGGCGAGGTCACCTCCTGCCAGTACGGCCTGCGCGAGGGGGCGGTGGGCAGCGTCGGCCTCACCGTCTGCTACGGCGCCGGCGAGGGCGCGAGCGCGCAGCCCCCGTCCGAATACGGCCTCGTCGCCTCGCGCCACACCCGCGAGGCGGGGGTGTTCCGGGTCAATTACCGCACGGGCGAGATGAGCATCTGCTACGTCCAGCTCCAGAAGGAGGCGGTGGTCTGCACCGCCCAGGCGAACCCGTCGGGCCCGGGCGCCGACGAGGCCGCCACCGGCCCCGCGCCGGGTCGCGCCGTCCCCAGCGCCACGCCGCCCCAGGGCGGACGGCCCTGAACGCAAGGGGGTAGCGCCGCGCTTTCCAGGAGATCGCCCGTCCGGCACAGTGCCGGCGCGCCGGACGTGTCGAGCGCGGGGAGAACGCCGTGAGCGGCAGCGTCAACACGCCGGACTGGTCCACCATCCCGGCGCCCGAGGATGACGGGAGCACGCGGCACCTCCCCGGTGCCCGGCTTCCGTCGATCGCCCTGCCGGCGACGGACGGCACGCGGGTCGACCTGTCCGCCCTGCCGGGGCGCACGGTGGTGTATGCCTATCCCCGCACGGCCGAGGCGGACGTGCCCTCCACGCAGGCCTGGAACAGCATCCCGGGTGCCCGGGGCTGCACGCCGCAATCCTGCGCCTTTCGCGACCACTTCGCCGAACTGAAGGCCCTCGGGGTCTCGCACCTATTCGGCCTCGCGACCCAGGACACGGCCTACCAGGCCGAGGCCGCCGGGCGGCTGCACCTGCCCTTCGCCCTGCTCTCGGACGCGGATCTGGCCCTGACGCGGGCGCTGGACCTGCCGACCTTCACGACCGGGGGCATGATCCTCCTGAAGCGCTTCACCCTCGTGCTGGACGCGGGCGTGGTCACGCATGTGTTCTATCCCGTCTTCCCGCCGGACCGGAACGCGGCGGACGTCGTGGCGTGGCTGTCCGACACCGCGCCCTGAGGCGGTCCCGCTCACCGCGAAAACATCCCGGGCCGGGTGTCGCCGCCATCCCGACGACGCGTTGGACGGGCCGGCCCGGCGTGCTAGGGGCACGCGGGTCGCCTGCGCGCACCGGTCCCCCTCGCCCGAGCCGTCCCATGTCGAACGCCCTTCCCTCCCCGCTCGCCGTCCCGCGCGACGGAGCCCGCGCGTGAGCGGGCCGGATCTGCGCCGCGCCGCGGCGGAGGTCGCCGTCGGGCTCGTCACGCCCGGCATGCGCCTCGGGATCGGCACCGGCTCCACCGCCAACGTCTTCGTCGAACTCCTCGGTGCGCGCGTGCGGGCCGGGCTCGACGTCGTCGGCGTGCCGACCTCGGAGGCGACGCGGGTCGCGGCCGAGGCCGCCGGCATCCGCCTCGCCACGCTGGAGGCCTTGCCCGAACTCGACCTCACCATCGACGGCGCCGACGAGATCGACGACGCGATGCGCCTGGTGAAGGGCGGCGGCGGCGCCCTGCTGCGCGAGAAGATCGTGGCGTTCGCCAGCCACCGCATGGTGGTGATCGCGGATGGCGCCAAGCGCGTCGCGACCCTCGGGGCCTTTCCGCTGCCGATCGAGGTCAACGCCTTCGGCCTCGGGGCCACCCGGCGCGGCGTCGCGGCGGCCCTGGCCGCGTGTGGCTGCACGGGCGAACTCGTCCTGCGCCAATCGGACGGCGCCCCCTTCGTGAGCGACGGCGGCCACCACATCCTCGATGCCCATCTCGGGCGCATTCCCGATCCGGACGCGCTCTCGGCCGCCCTCTGGGCGGTGCCGGGCGTGGTCGAGCATGGCCTGTTCATCGGCCTGGCCACCGGCGCCATCCTGGCCGAGGCGCGGGACGGACAGGCCGTGGTGACCCGCCTCGGCATCGTCTGAGGGCACCCCTCCTTCGAACTCGCCGCCTTCGAACTCGCCGCCTGCGATTTCCCGCCTTCGATTTCCCGATCCCGCCGAACCTTCGGAGCGTCCGCCATGTCCCGCCGCCTCGCCGTCTTGGCCGCCCCGTTGGCCGCCCTCCTCCTGAACGGGTCCGCCCTGGCGCAGGCGCCCGC
>NZ_JAQGKL010000242.1 GCF_028290105.1 Methylobacterium sp. | reverse complement strand
CGCAGGGCTCGACCTACTACGCCTTCGACGACGAGGCCCGCTACATCCTGGCCGGCCGCATCGGTTTCGGCTCGATCTCCGGCGCCAACCTCGAGGACATCCCCGCCAACATCCGGTTCTTTGCCGGTGGCGGCGGTTCGGTGCGCGGCTTCCCCTACCGGACCCTCGGGCCGCGCGGGCCCTTCAATCTCCCGATCGGCGGCCGCAGCCTGCTGGAGGCCTCCGTCGAGGCGCGCATCAAGGTCACGGACACGATCGGCGTGGTGCCGTTCATTGATGCCGGCACGGCCTTCGCCGGCAGCCTGCCCGATTTCGACGAGCGCATTCGCTACGCGGTCGGCCTGGGGCTACGCTACTACACGGGTATCGGCCCGCTCCGCGTCGACGTCGCCTTCCCGATGGACCGCATCAAGGGCAACCACGAGCGCCCCGTGGCCCTGTACATCAGCCTGGGACAGTCGTTCTGATGGGGTTTTTCGAGCCGTCCGGACTTCTTCGAGACCGAGGCCGCCAGGGGGATCGCGCCCGGCGCATCCGCCGCGCGATCCCGGCTCTGGCCCTCGCAGGCGTCCTCGTCCTGCCGCTCGGCGGCGCGACGCTGACGCATGCCGACGAGGGCGAGAAGACCGTGCTCGGCGGCCTCCTCTCGAAGGCCCTTTCCACCCCGGGCTCCCGCGTCGCCATCGGCGCCGTCGACGGCGCCCTGTCCTCGGATGCCACGATCCGCGACGTGGCGATCAGCGACGCCAACGGCGTCTGGCTGAAACTCGATCGGGCGCGTCTGGTCTGGCGCCGCCTCGCCTTGCTCTCCGGGCGCCTCGAGGTCGAGAGCCTGGAGGTCGGCCGCCTCGAAGTCCTGCGCCGCCCCCTCCCCGCCCCGGTTTCGGCGACCCCCGAGCCCGACGGCTCGCTCCTGCCCGACCTGCCCGTGAAGGTCGAGATCCAGGCCTTCAAGCTCGCCGAACTCGTCCTCGGCGAGGCATTGGCCGGGCAGCCGGCGCGCCTTTCCGCCAGTGGCCGCGCCAAGCTCGGCGCCCCTTCGGAAGGGCTCGACCTCGATCTCAGCGTGCGCCGCCTCGACGCGGAGGGACGCTTCGGCGCCCGCCTCCTGTTCGTGCCGAAGGGCGAGACGCTGGAACTGAAGACCACGCTGGTCGAGCCCGCCGGAGGACTGCTCTCGAAGGCGGCCAACCTGCCCGGCACGCCGCCGATCAACCTCGACCTCGACGGGCGCGGCACGCTGGACGCCTGGAATGCGCGCCTCGACCTTGATGCCGGGCCGGACCTCGGCGCGAAGGGCTCCGCCCGGATCTCCCGCATCGGGTCCGAGCGGCGTCTCGCCCTCGACCTCGCCTCGCGTATTGAGGCGCTGCTGCCCGGTCCGGCGGCGGCGATCTTCTCCGGCACCACCAAGCTCGAGGGTGGCGTACGTTTTGCCGATAGCGGCGCTTTCGGCATCGACCGGCTCGAACTCACCTCCCACACGGCGCGCCTCGAAGCGCGCGGCACGCTCGGCGCCGACCGCGTCGCCGACTTCCTCGTCTCCGCCCGCGCGGTGCCCACCGAGGGCGGGGTGACCAAGGCGGCGGATGCCGAACTCGACGGCCTCGCCTTCGACGGAAGCCTGAAGGGCCCGCTCGCCCGCCCGGCCATCAATGGCGTGCTCAAAGCGGCCGGCTTGCGCGCCGGTGGCAGCGCCCTGGAGCGCATCGACGCCAATCTGGTGATGGTGCCCTCGGGGGCGGAGTCCAACGCGGCCCGCTTCGCGATCTCCGCCGATGCCAAGGTCGAAGGCCTGCGCCTCGCCGATCCGGCCCTGCGCCGGGCGATCGGTGCGCGTGCGGCCCTGACCTTCCGGGGAACGCTCCAGCCCGACAATGTCATCGAGGTGACCAGGCTCGATCTCGACGCGCCGACGGCCCGGGCCTCCTATGCGGGCCGGATCGGCCAGAACACCCTGACCGGCACGGTCGACGCGACCCTCTCCGACCTTGCGGCCTTCTCGGAGGTCGCCGGCCGGCCCCTGGCCGGGGCGCTCACCGCCCGCGCCGCGCTCAGCGGCGATCCGGCCCGCAAGGCGGTCTCGGCGGATGTGGACCTACGCACCAGCGGCCTAGCCCTTTCTCTCCCGGTCCTCGACCGGACGCTGGGCACGGCGCCGCGCTTCACCGGCCGGCTCTCGCAGGTCTATGACGGCTACGCCTTCGACGGGGCCCGCTTCGAGGGTGCCGAGATCGTCGGGCGCCTGGAGGGTCGCGCTACCGCGCGCCTCGCCGACGCCAAGCTTGTCGTCGACCTGAAGGACCTCTCGACGCTCGATCCCAAGCTCGCCGGCCGCGCCCTCCTCGACGGCCGCCTCACCGGCACGCTGGAGAAACCCGATCTCACCGCGACCCTGACCACGAGCGAAGCCCGCGCCCTCGGGCGGCCCCTGCGCGACCTGCGGATCGTGACCGACCTGAAGGACATCACCGGTGCCCTCGACGGCAGCTTGCGCCTGTCCGGCGACGTCGGCGGGAAAGCCCTGCGCGGCGACGCGCATCTCGCGCGCCTCGCCGGCGACGAGTGGGCCCTCGACCGCCTCGCCTTCCAACTCGGCTCGGTCGCCCTCGACGGCCGCGCGGCGATCGACGCCCGGACCCTGCTGACGAAGGGCGCATTGAGCCTCGCGGCGGGCAATCTTGACGATCTGTCCCCCCTCGCCCTGACGCCGATGGCCGGAAACCTGGAGGCCGCCATCACCTTCTCCCGCGAGGGCGGCCGGCAGGACGTGGCGGTTCGGGCCAAGGGCGCGTCCCTGCGCGCGGGTGACATCGGACTCTCGCGCCTCGATGCGGATCTGACCGGACGCGACCTCCTCGGCCGGCCGTCGATCGACGGGCGCATCAACGCCGATCGGCTCGTCGCGGCCGGTGAGAGTCTCGACACGATTCGCCTCGTGGCCGTGGGGTCGCCGAACGCCAGCGACATCACCCTGTCGGCCAAGGCGCGCGGCTTCGACCTCGACGGGGCCGCCCGCCTCGTTCCGGGCGAGCGCACCCGCATCGAGCTGGCCCGGTTCTCCGCCGCGCGCGGCGGCGACCGGCTGGCCCTCGCGGGTCCGGCCAGCGTCACCCTCGACGGCGGTACGGCGGTGATCGACAACCTCGTGGTGACGGCCGGAAGCGGCCGCGTCAGCCTTTCGGGCCGGGCTGGCCGGTCCCTCGACCTCAAGCTCGGCATCCGCGCCCTCCCCCTGGCGCTCGCCCGCATCGCCTCGCCGAGCCTTGCGCTCACCGGCACCCTGGACGGCGAGGCCGACCTGCGCGGGTCGTCAGACCGGCCGGAAGGACGCTACGCCTTCACCGTCGCCCGCCTGGTCACGCCGGAGACCCGCAAGGCCGGTTTGCCACCCATCGAGGCCCGGGCCAGCGGCACCGTGAGCGAGGGACGCGCCGGGATCGACGGCCGCGTCTCGGCCGGGCGCGGCGTCGAGATGACGATCGGCGGCTCGCTCCCCGTCGCGGCCGGCGGCGCGCTGGCGGTGAAGCTGCGCGGGACCCTCGACGCGGCGCTCGCCAACAGTGTTCTCAGCGTCGGCGGACAGCGCGTCGCCGGGCGCATCGCCATCGACGCGGGCGTGACCGGCAATTTGGCGGCGCCGCGTGCCGAGGGCGTCGCCACCCTCTCGGGCGGTTCCTTCACCGACCCCCTGCAGGGCATCCGCCTCACCAACATCGAGGGGCGCGTCACCGGGCGCGGCGACACCCTGGTGGTGGAGCGCCTGACCGCCTTGACCCGGAACGGCGGCACCCTGCGGGGGGACGGCCGTGTCGCCCTGGAGCCGGCCGCCGGCTTTCCCGGCAGCCTGCGGATCTCCGCCGAGCGGGCCGAACTCGTCTCGAGCCCGCTCATGACGGCGACGGCGAGCCTCAATCTCGCCCTGACCGGCCCGCTCGCCCGCACCCCGAAGATCTCCGGGCGGGTCGATCTCGTCTCCGTCGACGTCTCGGTGCCGGACCGCCTGCCCGCCACCGTGCAGCCCCTGCCCGAGATCCGGCGGATCAACACGCCGCCGGACATTCGCGCGCGCCTCGACGCGCGGGCGGATCGGCGCGCCAAGGTCGCGGCCCTCGGCCGCAAGGGGCGTAAGGCGGCTCCGCCCTTCGACGCCACGCTGGATGTGGCGGTGAACGCCCCGAACCGGATCTTCGTGCGCGGGCGCGGCATCGATGCCGAGCTCGGCGGGAGCCTGCGCCTCACCGGCTCGTCGCGCGATCCCGTGGCGACCGGCGATTTCGAGATGCGTCGCGGGCGCCTCAGCGTCGTCGGGCAACGCCTCGACTTCACGCGCGGGCGCCTCACCTTCGGCGGCGAGATCGCGACGCCCGACCTCGACTTCATCGCCGAGACGAAGGCGGCGGAGGTCACCGCCCGCATCGCGGTCAGCGGGCCCGCCAATCAGCCGAGCTTCCTCCTCACCTCGGATCCGAGCCTTCCGCAGGACGAGGTGCTCTCGCGCCTCCTGTTCAAGAAGGCGTCCGGCGGCCTGTCGCCGTTTCAGGCCCTGCAACTGGCCCAGGCCGTGGCCCAGTTCTCGGGTGGTGCCGGCGGGGTCGACGTGTTCGAGCAGGCCCGCAAGGGCCTCGGGCTCGACAGCCTCGACGTCTCCACCGGGGCGAGCGGGGGACCGGCGCTCGGCGCCTCGCGCTATCTCAGCGATCGGCTCAGCGTCGGCGTGAAGGCGGGTGCGAAGCCCGCCGACACGGCAGCGACCGTGGATTACGACGTCACGCGCCGGGTGAAGATCCAGGGCGAGGCCGGAAGCGACGGCCGCACCGCCGTCGGCGTCGGTGCCGAATGGGAATACTGAGCGTCAGCGCGTCAGCCAGAGCGATTGTCCGAAGCTGCTCAAGGGACCGTGGAAGTGGGTCACCAGCACGATCGCCCAGAGCAGGCCGAGGACACTCACCAGCGTCAGCAGGATGACCTCGCCGGAGTCGCGCACGCGCCGGATCGGCGACGCCGCAGCCTCGCTTCGGAGCTCTGAGCGCTGGTTTTCGAAACGACGATCGGTCATTGCATCTCCGTATCGGATTCGTGTCCGTGAACCCTGCGCCCCGCAAGGCGCGGGCCATGATCCCTTCGCTCGGGCGGCGCTGCTGATGTCGCCTCCGTAGCCCCGACCTCCCCTCTCGGAACATCCCGGTGTCCGCAGACTCTCTCCTCATCTACCCCGATCCGCGCCTGCGCCGCGTCGCAGAGCCAGTCACGCGCTTCGACGCAACCCTCAGCGAGGCGGTCGGTGAACTCGAGGCGGTGATGCAGGCGGCGTCCGCGCTGGGCCTGACCCTGCCGCATATCGGCTGGCCGCTGCGCGTGGTGCTGCTGCGCATGGAGCCCGGCGAGCCGACGACGACCTACGTGAATCCTGAGATCGTCTGGGCATCGCTTGAGCGCGGGCCGCAGAGCGAGGGCAGCGTTTCGATGCCCGGCATCATGGACGTGGTCGAGCGTGCCGTGCGGGTAAGGGTGCGTTTCCAAGACCTCGCCGGAGCCGAGCGCGAGGAAGAAGCGGACGGGTTTCGCGCCGCCTGCCTGCAGCACGAGATCGATCAACTCGACGGGATCTTCTGGATCGACCGACTCTCGCGCCTGCGTCGCGAGCGCGCCGTGAAACGCTTCGCCCAGCTGCGCCGCGCCGCTCTTTGACACGCGCGAGCGGGCGTCCATTCCCGTCCCTTGCCGCCTGTCCTAGATCTCCGTATCGCCAGAATGTTGTCTGTCCACCGAGCGGAGCGCTGGGCGCGTCCCACCCGAGCCTTACGCCAGCTGCCGGAGGTCTTAGATGTCCCCGCTACGTCTCCTCACCTTCGCTGCGCTTCTCGGAGCAGGCGTGGGGCCCGCTGTCGCAGCACCGTCTCAGCCGCCGGTGATCGGATGCGCCTCCCTGGTCAACCTTCGCCTGCTTATGCGACAGACCAAAACGGATGCTGTCGCTGCTGCGGCCTTGCTGGGAAACGATCAGGCCGATCATCTCGGCTGCGTCGTGCTCGCCCGGGATGCGGTGACCGCCCTGCGGGAGCATCTGACGCTGAACGGCAATGCCTATGACTGCCTGTCGCTGAAGACCACCACCGTCTGCCACTGGGTCCTGGCCGGCAGCGTGAACCTCGGCGAAGTCCCCCCGAAAGCGAAGCCGGGCGACAAGGCGCGCACCACCGAGAAAGCACCGGCAACACCGGAGAAGGTACGTCGATGAGGATGGATTGCCGGATTGCCGGGGTCGCCGCGCTCATGATCTTGGTCGCCGCGACGGGCGCGCCGCTCAAGGCCGAGACGCTCAAGGCCGAGACTTCTTCTGTCCTCGCCTGCGATACCCTCGTGAACCTGCGGGTTCTGATGGGATCGGGCGACCGCGCCACGGCCGAGGCCGCACTGCCCGGCCATCCGGGCTGCCGGCGCATCCAGAGGGACCGCATCGGCACGGCAGAGCACCGGGCGATGGTGGGCGGTGCCCCCTTCGAGTGCCTGACCGTCACCGGCGAGGGGCTCTGCGCCTGGGTCTGGCCCTGACCGGAATCCCGCCGGGACTTCGCCTCGCCGAAACGTGGCGAGGCCTACTGTGCTCCGCCCAGCCTTCAATTCTGAGCGAATGAGCGGCGAGGAAAAATCAGATGCTGAGCGGTGCGCCGATCCGCGCCCGAAGCACGTGCCGGAGGTTCTCGTTCGCGGTGGCATCCGCATCGAGGGCCGACATCAGCCGGAGCAGGCGGCTGATCGGCGTGGTGCGATCCTCAACCGCTGAGTGGATCTGGACCTGCAGGGGCGGGTGTTCGCCCGGCAGCTCGGATTTCAGGTTCGATTGAGCCGGCTGGGGCATGGTCCGCGAATCCGTCAAATGATCAAGCGCAGTCACGGCGGGGTCGCTACGCCATGAAACGGTCCCGCGCCAGGGTTTTTTGCCATCTATCCATAGCCGGCGCGCAATCCTGCCCTGCGGACGGGAACAAACGGAGCTCATGCGAGAAATGTGGGGATAGCCACGTCCCTCGCGGAAAGGAGACGCCCTCGCTACTGGGCGAGGGGCGAATCCGGATAGCCGTCGAGGAGGTCCTGCGGATCTCGGTAGATGGCGATGCATCCGGTGTCGCTGAGGCTGGCTTCCGGAAAGCCGCCACACAGGACGCCGATGGTCCGAATGCCGGCTCGCGTCGCGGCCTCGGCGTCGTAGGGCGTGTCGCCGATCACGATCGCCGCCTCGGCCCCCAGCGGTGCGAGCTTCTGGAGCGCGGCCGCGAAGATGTCGGGGAAGGGTTTCGAGCGTTCGACATCGTCGGAACTCACCACGACATCCACGAGCCCTTCGACGCCGAGGAGGCCCTGGTAGTGCTCGACCTCCGGCGCCTTGCCCGACGAAGCGAGCGCCACCTTCAGCCCCTCTCCGCGCAGATGCCGGAACAGCGCGGGGACGCCCGGGAAGGGTTTGACCCGCGGCAGGTATTCCCGCTTGAACAGGTCCGATCGGTAGGCCTCGATGCGCTTGCCGTCGCGCTCGACCCGCGTCTCGTCGAGGAAGACCGGCAACAGTTGATCGCCGCCTTTTCCGATCTGGCTGCGCGCATCCGCGTGCGACACCGTCACGCCGAAATGCGCGAACGCGTCCACCCAGGCCTGGGCGTGCAGGTCGACACTGTCGAGCAGCGTGCCGTCGATATCGAAGATCGCCGCCTGAATGGTCTTGGCCATGATGTCGTCCCGCGCCTGAATCAGTGCGGGACAGAGCGCCGGCACCTCACCGGGCAAGCGGCCGGGGGCTCCGGCCGTTCCATCATCGACCCATTCAGTTACGGTCAGCGCGGAGAGATGTGAAACCCGTCGTCGGGCAGCAGGTTGCGGGCTGGGCCGCCCGTCTGTTGCCCACGCCCCTGCTGATAATAGGGAAGCTCGGGACGGCGGTCGTTGTCGCTGCCCGAGTCGTACTCCCAGTTCCGGCTCCAGGGTGCCCGCCCGCCGACTCCGCCCGTGGAATCCACATCGAGGATCACGGGCACGCCGCGCTGTGAGGCGGTACCCGCCACCGCCCCGATGGGCAGGCCGGCCAGGCTGAGGGCGAGCAGAGTGGACAGGGTCGTCTTCATGGGGGCCTCGCGGGACAGGCGCCGCCATCGAGCCGGGCCGCGCTGGAACAGGGTTACGCCGACAACCGCCAAGGTTCCGCTTCGTTCCGATGCGCCGCGCCGCGTGTCACGTCGCTTCAAACGCGAAAGCCCGCTTCCCTGTTTCAGGGAAAGCGGGCTTCAGAACTCTGCGCGGACCGGGCGTCGAGGATGACGACCGAACCGCAGGGCGCGCGGTTTTGCGGCGTCTGCTCAGTGAACCGTTGCGGCGGCTTCGGCGCCGCGGGGACGCGTGGCGACCTTCGTCGCCTTCACCGCCGGCGTCTTCTTCGAGGCCGTCTTTGCCGCTGCGGCCTCGGCAGCCGGCGCGGACTTCGCAACGGACTTGGTCGTGGCTTTCGCTGCCTTGGGCGCAGCACTCGCCGTCTTCGCCTTGGCTTCGACCGTCGCGGTCACGGCCCGGGTCCGGCTGGGCTTGGCCTTCAGGGTCTCAGCCAGAACCTCGGCCGGGCTCGCTGCCAGCGTCAGCGCGGGTGCGGCGGCCTGAACCCGATGCGGCTCAGCGAGCCCATGTGCCTGGAGTTCCGTCTCGGCCCGCAGCCAATGGCTCTCGGCCTGGCCGAACAGGCGGCCCTCGTCTTCCCAGATGTAATAGGCGCGTTCCCGCACCCGGTGTTCGAAAGAGGTCATCACAGGCTCCTCGTCCCAGCGATCCGACGTTCGGGGCGAGGATGGAAGCGCATGGTTAAGGGGCGGTTAATGAGCCGTTTGGGTTCTTTGCTACCGCTTCGACAGGCGCCGGACGTTCGCCCGCACCTTGCGGCGGTAGCCCGCGACGACCCTGGCTGTGGAGCCGCCTGTCGCGATGAGCAGGGCGGCCTCGTTGGCCGCCATGATCTTCTCGGTGACCATGCGCTGCGCCTCGGCCTGCGCCGCCGTACCGCCGGCGGACAGCATGGCGAGCCGCATCCCGATCACCTGCTGGGACTCCATGGCGAGCAGGGTCGCATCCATGCCGAGCTTCCACCACGAACCGAACATGCAGCGTCACTTTCCAATTCTTTGTCGGAGCGGGGTCGGAGACCCGTGGCTTTTCAGCGGCAGACGATCAGTCGAACGGCCGGTTCTTGGCGCCGGATCCGCCGAGACTGATCTTCTTCGCGCCCGAACCACCGAGGCTGATCTTCTTGGGCGGCGCGGCGGCGGGGCTCGGCGTCGCCGGGCGGGCCGGCTTCAAGCGGGACTGACCATAGACCACGGAGCCGATCTCGTCGGCGACCCGCACGAGGTCTTCGCGCTCGCATTCCCGCGCCACGCGCAGGCCGAGCTGGTGCATGTGGCTCTTACCGTAGAGGTAGACGGCGAGGCGCGCCCGCGTGGTGGTGGACATGGCGGCGAGGATCTCGGGCAGGTCGTCCTCGTCGGCCCGGTAGACCTGGCCGAGCAAATCGAGGGAGACCGGGCAATCCGGGTCCGGAACGGCGCCGCTGGTCGGATGAGACTGCGTCATGGTGCGTCTGCCTGTGCGAGGGGCGGAATGGGAGCGGCTGGGGTATCGGCCGCGACGGGAACGACGCCGTTCGGCTCCGGGAGAGCCGGAGGCGGCGGGGTCGGTCTGAGACTGGGTTCGGTCGGACGCGACGCCGCGAGGCACCCCGTGCAGACCGACGCGATGGCGATCCGGGATCGCGCTTCGGCCCGCTGCCATACGGCCTCGCTGCGTGCCCTCGCGGCCCGGGCGGTGTCCTCGTCGAAGACACCCGCGCCGCCGAGGCCAGCCGGCGAGTCGCCCGCAGGGCGAATCCGCAGGAACAGCGGCTCCTGTGCCCGAGCGGGCACCACCGTGAACGACCCGATAGCAGGCGCGAGGCCGGAGAGGCACCCGGCGATGACCAGAAATTGCGCCGGACGAGGGCGGAGGGGTCGGTGCATCGGCTCCTCGGTGGCATCGTGAGTGGATCGTGACGTTCGGGCCAGCATGGTTAACACGGTCTGAAGCGAACGGGATGCCGCAGCGGCACGGGGTCTGCTCGACCCGTTTGTGCGCCGCACCTAGAACCGCGTCATGGAACCCAACGTCTACCTGCTCATGGCCGCCGCCCTGGCCTATTCCGGCTACATGCTGATCGCCATGCGCTCCTGACCCGCTTCAGCGGCGATCGTCCTTGTCGATCACCGCGCAGGCCGTGACCGGACCGCCGGCCGAATTGACGACGGTGCAGGTCACGAGGGCAGCAGCGGCATCGACGTTGCTGTGACGTGTGGTCATGGCGCTGTCGCGTGCCTTGACCCCGGCGGCCTCGATGACATCGGCGGGAATGCCCGTGGTCGCATGACCGGCGCGGCCGAAGAGCGGAAAATAAGCGGCGGGCAGGGCCGGGCCGCGAAACTGCACGCCCACCGCCGAGAGCTCGCCGCAGGCCAGCGTCATGCCGATACCGTCGCTGGCGGACAGCTCGGCGAAATCCGCCGTCCGTTTCACGAGGCTCGCCTGCGTGCCCGCGACCACGCGGTCGATCAGGTCGTCGCAGGAATCCGCGGCGGCGGGGGTGACGAGGCCGAGGAGCCCGAAGGCGAGGAGGAGCGTGCGCATCCGGCTCCACCTAAGGGCGAACCGGGTTTTGTCGAGCGCGGCGTCTCAGAGCCGCCTGCGCACCGGACGCGGTTTCCGAAAGACCCCGACCACCTCGACATGTCCGGAATACGCGAACTGATCGACGGGCGTGACCCGCTCCAGGGTGTAGCCCCCGGCCACCAGGGTGGCGGCATCCCGCGTGAAGGTGCCGACGTCGCAGGCAACCCCGACGACCAGCGCCACCTTCGATTCCGCGATCCGGGCGGCCTGTGCGCCTGCACCGGCACGCGGAGGGTCTAAGACCACGGCATCGTACGTGTCGAGTTCGAGCGGCAGCAGGGGCCGGCGGAAGAGGTCGCGCCGCTCTGTGGTCACCCGGCGCAGGCCCGGCACCGCGCGAACCGCCCGGTCGAGACTGGCGAGGGCGGCGGCGTCGCCCTCCACCGCATGCACGTCGCGGGTCCGGGCCATGGCGAGGCTGAACGGGCCGCTGCCGGAGAACAGGTCGACCACGCGCTTCGTCTTCTTGTCGAGGGCGGCAACCACGGCCTCGGCCAGGATAGCCTCGCCGGCTGCGGTGGCCTGGAGGAACCCGCCCGCCGGCGGCACCAGGCGGAGGTCCGAAGTGGTGACGGCGGGCGCGCGGCGTTCCACCAGCACCTCCCCGTGCAGGGCGAGGCGGGCGAGGTCGAGCTCGGAGGCCAGCCGCACCAGGACGGCGCGTACGCCTTCCGCCACGGGGCCGTGTCCCCGGATGTCCACGTCGAGCCCGGCCTCGGTGGCGGTGAACGCCACGTCGAGGGGCTTGCGGCCGTGCCCGAGGGGCGCGCTGAGGGCTTCGGCCACGCGTGGTGCCCGATGCAGCATCGGCACGGTGATGGGACAATGGTCGATCGCCACGAGTTCGTGACTTCGCGCGGCCATCAGGCCGGCCTCGGCGCCGCCCTCCGTCGCGCGCACGTGGAGGGTTAGGCGCCGCCGCCCCTCCCCGTGGGCGTCGATCATCGGCTCGGGCGCCACGTCGAGATGCGCCTGCGACAGCGCCTGGACCAGCTGACCGCGCTTCCAGGCAGCGTAGGGTTCCGCCGCCAGGTGCTGTACCGCGCAGCCGCCGCAGGTGCCGAAATAGGGACAGAAGGGCGCGACCCGATCGGGCGAGGGCCGCTCGATCGCCACGAGGTGCCCCCGGCCGCCCTCGCGCCGGACGGTCACGCGCTCGCCCGGCAGCGCGAGGGCGACGGCGGTGCCGTCCTCCGCCATGCCGTCGCCGCGCGCGCCGAGGCGGCGGATCTCCAGGGTTACGGTCGTCGTGTCGGTCATGATGGAGAATCCAGGCGAGCCCCGATCAGGAACTCGCGGTTGCCGTCGCCGCCGGTGACGGGAGACGGTATCAGCCCGAGGACGCGCAGCCCCGAGGCTTCGATGAAGCGGCGGATCTCGTCGCACACGGTCGCGTGGATCGCCGTGTCGCGCACGATCCCGCCTCGCCCGACCCGTTCGCGGCCCGCCTCGAATTGCGGCTTGATCAGTGCCGCGAGCCCGGCTCCCGGCGCCAGCAGGGGCAGGATGGCCGGCAGGACGAGGCGCAGGGAGATGAAGCTGACGTCGATCGCGCAGAGGCTCGGGGGATCCGCGATGGTGTCCCGATCCAGGCTGCGGACGTCGCGGCCTTCCAGGCTGGTGACGCGCGGGTCGGCCCGGAGCGAGGCGTGGAGCTGGTCGCGCCCGACATCCACCGCATAGACCTGTCTCGCGCCGCGCGCCAGCAGGGCATCGGTGAACCCCCCCGTCGAGGCGCCAACATCGAGGCAGATCCGGCCATCCGGATCGAAGCCGAAGGCGTCGAGGGCCGCCACCAGCTTGAGGCCGCCGCGCGAGACGAAGGGGTGCGGCGCGCTCGCGGTGATGCGGGCATTCCGGTCGAGGAGGTCCGAGGCGCGCGTCACCGGCCGGTCGTCGGCCCGAACCAGCCCGGCGGCGATGGCGGCCTGCGCCCGAGCCCGGCTCTCGAAATGGCCCCCCTCGACGAGGAGGCGATCGGCCCTGAGCCGGTCCCGATTCATCACCACGCCCAACGACACCAGACCCGGCCGCCCCACGGCCGGTGCCCTCCGCTACACCACAACTCCCCGTGCGCGAACGAAATTCGAAAAGATTTCGGTCGCCCGGGGCACCGGCGCTGCTTCATACAGGGGTAGGTCGGGCGGCCGATCCCAAGCGGAGCGACTGCGCCACGCTGGGCGTGTGCCCGGATGGAAGGCCCGGGAACAGTCCATTGGCGGACCTGGGCCGGAGATAGGACGAGACATGGACGCGCCGCGGGAAATCGAACTGAAGCTGCAATGCGAGGGCGGTGATTTCACCGAACTCGCCCGTCACCCGTTCCTGCAGGATTCCGCGCCCGAGCGCTCAGCCTTCCTGACCTCCACCTATTTCGACACCGCCGCCGGAGACCTGCGGAAGGCGGGCCTGACCCTGCGCGTCCGCCGCGACGGCGATGGCTTCATCCAGACGGTCAAGGCGTCGGCCAAGGGGGTCGGCCTGTTCGACCGGCCGGAATGGGAGGGCCCCATCGGCGGCGATCAGCCGGACCTCGCACAGCTCGCCGAGACGCCGGTGCCGGCCCTCCTCGCGGGCGTGTCCGACGCGAGCCTGCACCCCGCCTTCGCCACCCTGGTCGAGCGCCGCGCCCGCATCGTCGGTTACGGCGCCTCCCGCATCGAGGTCGCCTTCGACCAGGGCCGGATCGAGACGCCCAATGGCGACACGCCCCTGTGGGAACTGGAGCTCGAACTGAAGGCGGGCCAGCCCGAGGATCTCTTCACCCTCGCGCAGGCGCTCGCCGAGACCGTTCCGCTGCGCCTGGGTGCCCTCACTAAGAGCGCGCGCGGCTTCAGCCTGATCGACGGCACCCTGCGGCGCCCGAGCAAGGCGCCGCCGGTCCGCCTCGCGAAGCCGGGCAGTGCCGGCGAGGCGTTCCAGGCCATCGCACAGGCCTGCCTCGGGCACCTGCGCCTGAACGAGGACGTGTTCCTCCACAACCACGACCCGGAGGCTCTGCACCAGTTGCGCGTGGCTCTGCGGCGCCTGCGCTCGGCCTTCACGCTGTTCAAGCCGGTGCTCGCCAAGGATACGGCCGCCGCGCACCTGCGCGAGGAGATCAAGCGCATCACCGAGCCGTTCGGGCATGCCCGCAACCTCGACGTCTTCCTGGCCGAGACCCTGCCGGCGGAGATCGCCAGGCGCCCGGACGAACCCGGGCTCGACGACCTGCGCGAACGCCTGGAGGCCGAGCGGACCCGCGCCTACGACGCGGTGCTCTCGACCCTCGAATCGCAGGATTGGCGCAGCCTCATCCTCGACCTCGCGGGCTGGCTGGAGACGGGGCCGTGGCGGACGCTGCCCGACGCCCCCGAGCGCGACCGCCCGGCGCAGGAATTCGCCGAGGCGATGCTGGACCGGCTGCGCAAGCGCATCGCCAAGCGCGGGCGCCACCTCGACCGGCTCGATCCGGAGGCACGCCACGAGGTCCGGATCGAGGCGAAGAAGCTGCGCTACGGGGCCGAGTTCTTCGCGAGCCTCTACGCGGACAAGAAAGCGCACAAGCGGCACAAGGCCTTCGTCTCGGCCCTCTCCGACCTGCAGGACCACCTCGGCGTCCTGAACGACCAGGCGACCGCGCATTCGGTGCTGGCCAGCCTCGTCATCGCGCCGGACCGTCCGCCGGTGCCCGGCGAGACCCTGTTCGCCGCCGGGCTCGCTGCCGGCGACACGGAGGCCGATGCCCGCAAGCTCCTGAAGGCCGCCGCCCAGGCGCACGGCGACCTCCTCGACGTGAAGCCGTTCTGGCGCTGACGGGTGCGCCCCGCCTCAGCCCCGGGGGCTGAGGGCGTAGAGGGTGATGGCGGCGGCGTTCGAGACGTTGATGCTGCGGATCTCGCCGCTGAACGGGATCCGGGCCAGCACGTCGCAATTGTCGCGGGTGCGCTGGCGCAGGCCCTTGCCCTCGGCGCCGAGCACGATCACCGCCGGCCGCTTCGGGCCGATGCTGTCGAGGGCGGTTTCGGCATCGGAATCCAGTCCGATCCGGGTGAAACCCCGCTTGCCGAGGTCGACGAGGGCGTCCGAAAGATTGCGCACCACGATCAGGGGCACGTGCTCCAGGCCGCCGGAGGCGGATTTCGCGAGCACGCCGGTGGCGGTGGGCGAATGCCGGGCGGTGGTGATGATGCCCGCCACCCCGAAGGCGGCGGCCGTGCGCACGATGGCCCCGACGTTGTGCGGATCGGTGATCTGGTCGAGGGCGAGCAGCAGCACGTCGTCGGGGAGGTCGTCGAGGTCCGGTCCCGGCAGCGGATCGGCCTCGAGGTAGAGGCCCTGATGGACCGCGTCCGGCCCGAGCAGCGCGTTGATCGCGCTGGGGCGCACGAGTTCGGGGTCGATCCGCAGGGTCCCGATCTCCTCCGTCAAACGCGCCATGGCGTTCTCGGTGGCGAGGAGCCGATGGAGCTTGCGCCCTTCGTTGGCCAGCGCCTGCGCCACCGGGTGCCAGCCATACAGCACCACGTGGTCGCCGGAGGCCGCCGGCACGCTCGCGGCCCCGCGCTGGGTCTGCGCCGGCCCGCGCCGGAACGGACCTCGCGAAGAGCCGGGCTTCGTCGTCCTCGGGCCCGGCGGGCCGTCGCGTCGCGTCGTCATGAATCTCAGGTCCGCTGTCCGACCGCCCGCGAAGAGTGCAGGCGTGCCGATGGAGAACCCGACAAAGCGACCGCCGCCACTTTCGTCAAGCGACAAACTCGCCGGCGAATCCCCGTTGCCCCCGGGAGGGAAGCCGCATATAGAACCCCTCGCCGCCGCAGCACCCTTCGTCTAGCGGTCCAAGACGCCTTTATACCCCTACCATCCTACCAAGTGTGTAGGTGCAAGGGTTTAGGTGTGGTAG
>NZ_JAQGKL010000232.1 GCF_028290105.1 Methylobacterium sp. | reverse complement strand
GCGGGGCCGCAGCCCGCCGCAGCCGGTCGTTGATCGCCTCGCCGAGACCGGTCTCAGGAATCGGCAAGACTGCGATCGTCTCGGCTCACGTCGCATCGAGCCGGCGGAGCGCCGAGAACAGCTGCGTCGCGGCCTCGGTCAGATCGCCCGCCGGGCTGAGATTGAACTGCGCACGCGCGGCTTCCATGCCCTGTGGCTCGTCCGAGCCGAACAACAGCACCGCCTCGCCCGCCCGCACGGCAGTGGCGTCCAGGCGGACGCGCGCACGCGGCGCGTAGTGAGACGCCAGCAGGCCCGGCCCGATGGGCCTCGCGGTCTCGACGGCCTCGGCGAGTGTGAAGCCGAGGCAGTCGACCAGGGCTGCCCGCGTGATCCCACCCGGCCGCAGCAGGCGCACGCGACCGTCGAGGCAGGCCACCACGGTCGACTCGACACCCACCGCCGTCTCGCCCCCATCCAGAACGGCAGCGATCCGGCCCGCGAGATCCCCGACCACATGATCGGCGCAGGTCGGGCTGACCCGCCCCGACCGGTTGGCCGATGGGGCCGCGACCGGGCGGGCGACTTGCGCGAGCAGGTCCCGGGCGAGGGCGTTGCCCGGAACCCGCAGGGCGACGCTCGGCAGGCCGGCGCGCGCCAGATCGCAGACCTGGCAGCCCGAGGACGCCGGAACCACAAGCGTCAACGGTCCGGGCCAGAAGGCCCCTGCGAGACGCGAAGCCGCGTCATCGAACACGCCTTCGGTCAGCGCCGCTTCGCGGTCCGCCAGATGCGCGATGAGCGGATTGAAGTGCGGGCGCTCCTTGGCGGCAAAGATCCGGGCCACCGCCTCGGCATCCGTGGCGTCGGCCCCGAGGCCGTAGACCGTCTCGGTGGGAAAGCCGACGACGCGGCCCGACCGGATCAGGCGCGCGGCTTCGGCGACGCCCTCGGCATCGCTACGCAGCCGACGGGTGACGTCCCGCCCGATGCCCCCATCGGGGATTGACCCGAGATCGTTCATATCTAAACTATCTTCGCGAACGCCCGGCAGCGGAGCGCGACCCGGCCTAGCGCCGGGCCGGCCCATGCGTCAAACACGGGTGGCAAGCGCTGACGTCGATCAAGGCGCGGGAGGACCCATCATGAGCTATCGCGCACCGGTCGCCGACATGCTGTTCGCCCTGCGCCACGTGGCGGGGCTCGATGCGGCGATCGCGGCTGGCCGCCACCGCGATCTCGCGATCGAAGATGCCGAGGCGATCCTGGCGGAGGCCGGCAAGGTCGCGGACGCGGTGATCGCGCCCCTCAACCGCGTCGGCGACCGGCACGGGACGCCGCTGAAGGATGGCGCGATCACGACGCCACCGGGTTGGCGCGAGGCCTACCGGAGCTGGATCGCGGGCGGTTGGAACGGTCTCAGCGCCGAGCCGGATCATGGAGGCCAGGGACTGCCCCTCGTCCTCAACGCCGCCTGCACGGAGATGTGGAACGCGGCCAGCCTCAGCTTCGGCCTGTGCCCGCTGCTCACGGCGGGCGGTATCGAAGCCTTGGCCCAGCACGGCTCCGACGATCTCAAGGCGCGCTACCTCGGGAAACTCGTCTCGGGCGAGTGGACGGCCACGATGAACCTCACCGAGCCTCAGGCGGGTTCGGATCTGGCGCTCCTGCGCAGCCGCGCGGAGCCGGCCGGCGACGGCAGCTACCGGATCGTCGGCTCCAAGATCTACATCACCTATGGCGAGCACGATCTCACCGACAACATCGTCCACCTCGTCCTGGCCCGGCTGAAGGACGCGCCCGCCGGCACGCGCGGCATCTCGCTGTTCCTGGTGCCGAAGGTGCTGCCGGATGGACGCCGCAACGACCTGCGCTGCTCGGGCATCGAGCACAAGCTCGGCATCCACGGTTCGCCGACCTGTTCGATGGCCTTCGGCGATTCGGGCGGAGCGACCGGCTGGCTCATCGGCGAGGAGAACCGCGGTCTCACGTGCATGTTCACGATGATGAACTCGGCGAGGCTCAACGTCGGCCTGCAGGGCGTCGGCATCGCTGAGCGGGCCACCCAGCAGGCGCTCGGCTACGCCCGCGACCGGCGCCAGGGCAAGGCGCCCGGTGCCGTCGAGACGAGCCCGATCCTGGCGCATGCGGACGTGCAGCGCATGCTGCTGACGATGAAAGCCTATACCCAAGCGGCGCGTGGCATCTGCTATCTCACCGCCGCCGCCCTCGACGCGGCGCGCGGGCCCGAAGGCCAGGCCGCCCATGACCGGGCCTCGCTGCTAACACCCGTGGCCAAGGCATTCTCCACCGACATCGCCAACGAGGTGACCTCGCTCGGCGTCCAGGTCCATGGCGGCATGGGCTTCGTCGAGGAAACGGGCGCCGCCCAGCACATGCGTGACGCCCGCATCCTCGGCATCTACGAGGGCACCAACGGCATCCAGGCCATCGACCTCGTCGCGCGCAAGTTGCCCCTGAACGGCGGCGCCACGGTGCGGGCGCAGATCGCCAGCCTTCGCGCGGTGGCGGAGGGCTTCGTCAGGCAGACCGATCCGGCCTTCGGCAGCATCGGCGCGCGCCTGCGCGCCGGCATCGAGAGCCTCGACCGGGCGACGAGCTTCCAGCTCTCCGCCCTTGCCTCCAATCGCCCCGAGACCGCCCTGGCGGGCGCCACGCCATACCTGCGCCTGTTCGGTCTCGTCCAGGGCGGGGCCTGCCTCGCGCAAGCCGCGCTCGCGGCCCACGCGGCCCTGAAGAGCGGCGACACCGATCCGGCGCAGGGCGGCCGCATCGCGCTCGCCCGATTCTTCGCCGACAACCTGCTCGTCGCCGCCGGCGGGCTGGAGGAGAGCGTGATCGCGGGCGGGCACTTCACGGACGATGCCGGCCTTGCCCTGGCAAGCTGAACCACGTCCTCGGCTGCGCGTGGCGGAGGATTTCAAGCAACCGATGGGGGCCGAGGCGATCATGAGCGAGCACATCGCGGTCACGGACACGCCCGAGGGCATCCGCCTGATACGGATCGACCGACCGGACAAGAAGAACGCGCTCACCGGCGCGATGTACGATGCCATGCGGGACGCCCTGGTGAAGGCCGACGCGTCGGAGGTCATCGGCGCGATCGTATTCGCGGGCGCGACCGGAGCCTTCAGCGCCGGCAACGATCTGGCCGACTTCGTCGCGGGCACGCGAAAGCCCTTCAGCGACGCACCCGCCCTCCAGTTCATCCGGCAACTCGCCCGGACGCGGACGCCGATGATCGCGGCGGTGGACGGCATCGCGGTCGGCATCGGCACCACGCTGACCCTGCATTGCGACCTCGTCTACGCGAGCCCCGCCGCGCGCTTCCGCATGCCCTTCGTGGAACTCGGCCTCGTGCCGGAGGCGGCTTCCACCTACCTGCTGCCCCGTCGGGTCGGGCTCCTCAAGGCCACCGAGATGCTGCTCCTCAGCCGGCCCTTCGATGCCGACGAGGCGCTCGGCCTCGGCCTCGTCAACGCGGTGATGCCGGCCGACCTCCTGCTCGAGCACGCCCTGGCGCAGGGGGCCCGCCTCGCCAGCCTGCCGCGCGGCGCCGTGCAGGCCACCCGCGCGCTGATCCGGGGCGATCAGGCAGCCATGGAGGCGGCCCTGGAGGCCGAGGCGGTCGCCTTCGAGGAGCGCCTCCGGGCGCCGGAGGCCCAGGCCGCCTTCGCGCATTTCCTCGGCCGGGCCAAACCCGCGTGAGCGTCCCACCCGACCTGCGGGGCAGGGTCTGCCTCGTGGCGGGTGCCTCGCGTGGAGTCGGGCGCGGCATCGCCCGGGGCTTGGGCGAGGCCGGCGCCACCGTCATCGTGACCGCGCGCTCCAGCGAGACGGGGCCGCGCACCGAAGGCCGCCCCGAGACCATCGAGGACACCGCCCGCGCCGTCGATGCCGCCGGGGGCGAGGGCCATCATTATCTCTGTGACCACACCAGCGAGCGGGCCGTGGACATCCTCGTCCACTGGGCGCTGCGCCGGTTCGGGCGCATCGACGTCGCCGTGTCGAGCGTCTGGGGCGGCAACGAGGGCTATGACGGCGAGCGCTACGCGGACGGGGCAGCCTGGGGCACGCCATTCTGGCGCCGCTCGGCCGAGCCGCTGTCCGATTTCTTCGCGAGCGGTCCCTATCCGGCCCTGCTGCTCGCCCGCGCCGTCGCCCCAGCGATGGTCTCGGCCAAGTCCGGACTCTTCGCCTTCGTGTCGTTCGACACGGAGGACGGCTATCTCGGCGACATCTTCTACGACCTGACCAAGGCCACCACGAACCGGCTCGCCCTGGCCTGCGCGCGGGAACTCGGCCCCCACGGCGTCACCGCCCTCGGCCTCTCGCCCGGCTTCGTGCGCACCGAGCGCGCCATCGACATCGGCCACGCCGACCGGGCCACCGAGAGCCCGCTCTATGCCGGCCGGGCGCTCGCCGCCCTAGCGGCCGATCCCGGCGTGGCGGCCCGCGCCGGGCGCATCCTGCATGCCGGCGATCTCGCCGCCGAATACGGCTTCACCGATGCGGACGGCACCCGGCCGTCCCGCTTTCGAATCGATTCCGAGGGAGATTGACGCATGGGCGGTTCACTCAAGGGCAAGACCCTCTTCATCACCGGGGCCTCGCGCGGCATCGGCCTCGCCATCGGCCTGCGAGCGGCGCGGGACGGCGCCAACGTCGCCATCGCGGCCAAGACCGACACGCCCCACCCGAAGCTGGAAGGCACGATCCACACCGCCGCCGCCGCCATCGAGGCGGCCGGGGGCCGAGCCCTGCCGCTCCTGGTCGATGTCCGCGACGAGGAGAGCGTCGCCGCCGCCATCGAGACCACGGCGGCCACCTTCGGCGGCATCGACATCGTGGTGAACAACGCCAGTGCGATTTCGCTCACCCGCACGCCGGCCACCGAGATGAAGCGCTTCGACCTGATGCACGCCATCAACACCCGCGGCACCTACATGGTCAGCAAATACGCGATCCCGCATCTGGCCAAGGCCGAGAACCCGCACATCGCGATGCTGTCGCCCCCCCTCGACATGGCCGAGAAGTGGTTCGCGCCGCACCTGGCCTATTCCATCGCGAAATACGGCATGTCGCTCTGCGTGCTCGGGCTGGCGGGCGAGTTGCGGCGCCAGGGCATCGCCGTCAACGCCCTGTGGCCGCGCACCACCATCGCCACGGCGGCGGTGAAGAACCTGCTCGGCGGCGACGCGCTGATGCAGGCGAGCCGCACCCCCGACATCCTGGCGGATGCGGCCCACGCGCTGTTCTGCTCCTCCGCCCGCGCGATCACCGGACGCTTCCTCATCGACGACACGTTCCTGGCCGAGCAGGGTGTCACGGACTTTTCAAAATACCGCGTCACACCCGGCATCCCTCTTGCGCCGGACTTCTTCGTGCCGGATGCGAGCACACCGCCTCCCGGGGCCTTCGCCTGAGACGTCACGCGTGATCTTCATCCATCAGCCGGTCGCCGGCGCCGGGCAGACCCTGCTCGAGCGCCGTTCCCTCGAATTGCAGGAGGCGATCCCCGACGACACCGTCTGGCTCGACATGATCCGCCCGAGCCGGGAGGAGGACCTCAAGGTCGAGGCCTTCATGGGCATCTCGGTGCCGACCCGCGAGGAGATGAAGGACATCGAGCCCTCCGAACTCCTCTACGTGGAGGACGGGGCGCGCTACATGACGGGGCGCGTGCTGAGCAAGGTCAGCGAGGCCGAGGAGCCGGGGCTCGCGGGCATCACCTTCATCCTGCGCGGCAACCGCCTCGTGACGGTGCGCTACGAGGAGCCGCAGGCCTTCCGGATGTACACGCAGCGGGCCGGGCGCTCCACGGGCAACGGCCCCTCCGCCGTGCCCTCCGGCGAGACCATCCTGGCCGGCCTGATCGAGACGGTCATCGACCGGGCCGCCGACGTGCTCCAGCTTCAGGGCGAGCGCATCGACCGGCTCTCGGGCAAGATCTTCGAGGAGAAGGAGGATCCGGGCGCCCGCAACACCGCCCTGCAGGACACGCTGCGCGCCCTCGGGCGGCATGGCGATTTGATCTCCAAGCAGCGCGAGAGCCTCGTCTCCATGGAGCGCATCCTGCTCGCGCTCTCGGCGACCTACCGCACCGCCAAGGCCCCGCGCGAATTGCGCGAGGACGTGCGTTCGACGCTGCGCGACCTGCAATCGCTGGAGGAGCACGCCACCTTCCTGTCCTCGAAGATCCAGTTCCTGCTCGACGCCACCCTCGGCCTCGTGAACCTCGAGCAGAACAACATCCTCAAGCTGTTCTCGGTAATGGCGGTGGTGTTCATGCCGCCGACCCTGATCGCCTCGATCTACGGCATGAACTTCAAGGCGATGCCGGAACTCGACTGGGGCCTGGGATACCCCATGGCGGTGGTCATGATGGTCGTGGCGGCGGTGCTTCCGTACGTGTTCTTTCGCTGGAAGAAATGGCTGTAGCGCGTATTCGATCCTTCTCGTTAAGGATGCCGATGTAACCTCGCGTCGCTCGGCGTGTTCCGGTCCGCGGATACACGTGTGGGGGGAGTCGCCGATGTCGCTGAAGACCACAACCATTCGCACACGACTGGTTGCCAGTTTCTCGATCATGACCCTGTTCATCCTGGCCGTCGGCTGGCTCGGGATTTCCGGCGTCGACCGGATGAACACGCTGCTCACCGCCGTGCAGACCAACTGGCTTCCCAGCGTCCAGATGAGTGGCCGGATCGACGTGGCGCTCGCGCGCTACGCGACGAGCCTGATGCGGGCGACGCAGACGACGGATGCGGCGGATCTCACCAGAATCGAAGCCGACATGGGCAAACGGCGCGACCAGATCGGTGCGCTGTCGAAGGCCTACGAGCGGATGATCACCTCCGATGCGGAGCGGAGCCATTTCGAGACGTTCCGGCGCGAAGTGACCGGCTTCTTCGGCATTGCGGACCGGATCCTCGTCGCCTCCAGGGTCGCCGGCAAGGGCGAGGCTTATGGGCTCTACCTCTCGGACGGCGTCGAGCCGCGCCGGCGGGCCTCGACGGCCCTGGAAAAGCTCATCGAGATCAACGATGCCGGCGCCGAACGCGCCGAGGCGGACGGCAAGGCCCTGACGGCACAGACGAAGACCATCGCGTTCGCGGCGCTCGCGCTCGCGGTCTCCCTCGCGGTGGTGCTCGCGACCCTGATCGTGCGCAGCATCGCGCGCGGCATCGACTCGGTGGTGGAGCCCATGACCCGCCTGACCGCGGGCGACCTCGATGTCGCGATCCCGCACCAGAGCACCGGCACGGAAATTGGCCGCATCGCCGACGCGGTGCAGGTCTTCAAGAACGGCTTGTTGCGGATGAAGCGTCTGGAAGAGGAGACGGCTCAGGCCCGGGCCGGCGCCGAGGCGCAGCGCCGCCAGGCGATGCGGGAGATGGCGGAGGGGTTCGAGCGCGCCGTCGGCGGCATCGTCGCCTCCGTCGGCAAGGCCGCGGGCGAACTCCAGGCCACCGCGCAGGCCATGAGCGGAACCGCGACCGAGACGGCGAGCCAGTCCGTCTCCGTGGCGGCGGCCGCCGAGGAGGCGGCCTGCAACGTGGAGACGGTGGCGGCGGCGGCCGAGGAACTCGGCTCCTCCGTCCAGGAAATCGGCAGGCAGGTGCAGGGCTCGGCCGAACTCGCCGGAGCCGCCGTGCGCGAAGCGAGCGCCACCGCCGAACTGGTTCAGGAGCTCAGCGGGGCGACCGCGCGCATCGGCGACGTGGTGAAGCTGATCTCGGCCATTGCCGGCCAGACGAACCTGCTGGCGCTCAATGCCACCATCGAGGCGGCGCGGGCCGGCGAGGCCGGCCGGGGCTTTGCCGTGGTCGCCACCGAGGTCAAGGAACTCGCGGGCCAGACGGCGCGGGCCACCGACGAGATCGGCACGCAGATCGCCCGCATCCAGGGTGCCACGGCCGAGAGCGTGCGCGCCATCGCGGCGATCCGCGGGCGTATCGGTGAGATCAGCGCCGTGGCGACCTCCATCGCGGCGGCCGTCGAGGAGCAGGGCGCGGCGACGCAGGAGATCGTGCGCAACGTGGCGCAGGCCGCCACCGGCACCGGCGAGGTCACCGCCAACATCGCGGGCGTCGCGGGCGCAGCCGAGGAGACGGGGGCCGCGGCGGCCCAGGTCCTGGCCTCGGCCTCGGATCTCTCGCGCCAGTCGGATCACCTCGGGCACGAGGTCGGCCGCTTCCTCGCCAACGTCCGCGCCGCCTGACGTTCCCCTCCGGGGCTTGCCCAGCGCGACGGATTTGCCGATCGTCCCGCCATGTGTGGACGCTTCTTCATCGCGCAGGCCCCGGAGATCTTCCGGGCCTTCTACGGCTACCCGGAGGTGCCGAACTTTCCGCCGCGCTACAATGTGGCCCCGACCCAGCCCGTGCCGGTCGTCCTGGCGGAGGCGGGGCGGCGCCAGTTCCGGCTGGTGCGCTGGGGCCTGTGGCCGAGCTGGGTCAAGGACCCGAAGGACTTTCCCCTCGTCATCAACGCGCGGGTCGAGACCTTGCGGGAGAAGCCGACCTTTCGCGGCGCCCTGCGGCATCGCCGCTGCGTGTTCCTGGCCGACGGCTTCTACGAGTGGCGGCGCGAGGGGACGGGCAAAAGCGCCAAGAAGACGCCCTTCATGATCCGCCGTGCCGATCGCGCCCCGATGGCGCTCGCCGGATTGTGGGAGAACTGGCTCGGCGCCGACGGGTCCGAGGTCGACACGGCGGCCATCGTCACGACGGGGGCCAACGGCACCATGGCGGCGGTCCATGACCGGATGCCGGCGATCCTCGCGCCGGAGCAGATCGAGCCCTGGCTCGACACGCGCGGTGTCGAACCGGACGCGGCGGTAAGCCTGTGCCGACCCTGCCCGGACGAATGGCTGACCCTCGATCCGGTGAGTTCGCGGGTCAACAACGCCCGCATCGACGAGCCGGACCTGATCGAACCCGTGGGTACGCCCCGTCCGGGCGACCCGGAACGGAATGCCCCAGCCGCCGAGCAACCCCGGTCCAGCGACGAGGATGCGCAGGGCGCGCTGTTCTGACGGGCGAGACGTATCCGGCACGTCGGAACGCACGTTGCGGCGAGCGCGATGCCCGCGCGTGTTGCATCCGGCACGCAAACACCGCATCGCTCACGCGGCGATCCGGGGCATCCCGGCGCACGATGCAGGAAGGTGATGTCCCCGATGACGGCCGACGAGATCGAAAACCTGAACCGGGCGCGAGCCAGCCTGGCCCGTCAGCGCAGCGCGCTCGCTCGGCGCATCGGCGCCAGCGACGTCGCGGCCCCGTCCGCCGCAGAGGATCTTACCCGTATCCTCCTCGCGATCGAGGCCGTGGACCGGACGCTGGCCGACGAGGGCCGCCCACACATGCCGCCCGAGAGCTGAGAGGCGCGGTTTGTGGACGAGACCCGGGATCCCAACGGCACCAAGCTCGGGGACGGCGATGCGGTGACGCTGATCTAAGGACTGAAGGTGAAGGGCACCTCCACCACCCTGAAGCGCGGCACCCTGTTCAAGAATATCCGCCTCACCGAGGATCCGGACGAGATCGAAGGCAACGCCGAGCGGGTCAAGGGCCTCGTCCTGAAAGCTCAGTTCCTGACGAAGGCCTGAGCCCTAGTGCCCGGGCGGCAGGGCAGGGGCTACTCGTCCGTGGCGCTGGGCGCGCGCGGCGGCGAGCGCGTGAGGCTGCGGATCGGACGCAACGGCCGCCCGGACTTCTCCGAGATCGCGCGGTCCTGCTCCTCGATGAGTTGGCGAGCCGGCTCGTCGCCGTCGAGACCGCCCAGGATCTCCATCGGAACGCGCCGGTTCGAGGCGCGGGACTCGTCCTCGTAGAGGACATCGAACAGGACGGAGCCACGCTCCTGCGGTTTCGACTTCGTACGCTTGGCCATGACGGGACGGTGCTCGAACTGGAAGGCGGGCAGGGGAAAAGCCGACGGCCACGGGAGCGGGCGTAGCGGGTGCGCGTACATCCGGCGTCACCCTGGCCCAGCGATCGTGGCCGTCTCCGATCGAGCGACATGCGTCGCGATCGGCATGGGCTGTAAATGGGACCGGACGGCGTCTTTGGCAACCCGTTTCGGAGCCCCGAACCCCGTCTGTCGCGTGCCCCAGAGGTCTGGCACGATGCGTGCGCCGCGCGGCGACGGGGCTCAATATCGAGAGATCGCATGACCGACACGCGAACGCTGACGCGCTTCTCCGTCGACCCCCTGAGCCGGATGACGCGCCACCTCGCGGCCGTGGCCTCGGGGCGCGCCGACCCCGATCTCGTCATCACCGGGGCGCGCCTGCTATCGACCTATTCCGAGCGCATCCTGCCCGACCGCGAGGTCTGGATCGCCGGCGGGCGGATCGCGGCGGTCCGGCCGGCCGGGTCCTACAAGGGCGGGGCGCGGCGCCACGACGTGCGCGGCGGCCTGCTCGCCCCCGGCCTCGTCGACCCGCACCTGCATATCGAGAGCAGCATGGTCACGGCCTGCGCCTATGCGGAGGCCGCACTCCTGAACGGCACCACCACCATCGTCTGCGACAGCCACGAGATCGGCAACGTGCTCGACCGGGACGGCATCGCCTGGATGCTGGAGGATGCCCGGGCGGCGCCCCTGAACATCTACCTGACGGTGCCCAGCACCGTGCCGGCGACCTCGCCGGACCTGGAGACCGCCGGCGGCGACCTCGACGCGGCCAAGATCGGAGCGCTGTTCGACACCTGGCCCGAGGCGATCGGGCTCGGCGAGAAGATGGATTTCGTCGCGGTCTGCGAGGGCGACCCGCGTGCGCACGCCATCATCCAGGCCTCGCTGGAGCGCGGGCGCCCCGTCTCCGGGCACATCTACGGACGCGACTTCGTGGCGGCCTATGCGGCCAGCGGCGTCACCGACACCCACGAGGCCATCGACCGCGACATTGCCGACGACCTCCTGGAGGCCGGAATCTGGATCTACCTGCGCGGCGGCCCGCCGACCACGCCCTGGCACAGCCTGCCGAAAGCCATCGGGACGATCCTCGACTACGGGGCGGCGGCCAAGCGCGTCTGCGTCTGCACCGACGACCGCGACGCGCAGGACCTCCTCGCCTTCGGCCTCGACTGGGTGGTGCGCGAGGCGGTGCGCATGGGCATCCCGAAGGTCCAGGCCTGGTCGATGGGGTCGCTCCATCCCGCGACCCGCTACGGCCTCGACGGCGAGATCGGCGGCTTCGGCGGCGGGCGCCGCGCCGACCTCGTTCTCCTCGACGACGATCTGGTACCGCAATCCACTTGGTACGGGGGCGTATCCGTGGTCGAGAACCGAGCGATCACGCCGGTGCTGGAAGAGGCCCTGTCGCGGCCCTACCGCTACCCGGCGCCGGCCTATGCCACCATGCACCTGCCGAACCCGCTGCCCGCCCTCATCCCCGATTTGCCGAAAGCGCCCTGCCGGATCAACGCGATCCGCACGACACTGCCGGGCATCGAACTCACCCACGAGATCGTCGCCCTGGACCCGGGCCCCGACTGGGGCGCGACGCTGTCCGAGAACGACCTCTGCTTCGTCACCGTGATCGAACGGCACGGCCGGGCAGGGAACGTCGCCCACGGCCTGCTGCGCGCCTTCGGCCTGAAGCGCGGGGCGGTGGCGAGCAGCGTGGGGCACGATTCGCACAACGTCATCGTCGCCGGCCTCGACGAAGCCGACATGCGGGTGGCGCTCGACGCGCTCACCGCGATCCAGGGAGGCGTCTGCGTGGTCGAGGACGGCGCCGTCATCGCCCTGGTGCCGCTGCCGGTGGCGGGGCTCATCTCGGACAAGCGCGTGAGCGTAGTGGCCGAGGAGGTGCGGGTGCTGAAGGAGGCCTGGACGCGGGCGGGCTGCACCATCCCCTATATGGGCTTCAACCTCATTCCCCTCTCGGTCATTCCGGAGATCCGGATCACCGACAAGGGCCTCGTCCTGGTGCCCGGCATGCGGATCGTCCCGCTCTTCGAGCCGGCCTGACGCGGATCACCTGCGGTCCGCTCGGGAACCTCTGCGGTACGGAGCCGTTGTCAGGCAGGTCTCAACAGCCTCTCGATCCTCCCAAGCTCAAATCAGCCTGCATGCCGAGACCGGCGCGCGGGCTGTTTTTTTGGCAGCGAGGCGGCCGGCATCCCCGCCGGCGACGGGCGGGATGGGACGGTTTCTCGGAGTCGCCCCATGCGCAGCCTTCTCACCCTGATCATCGTCGGCGCCATCGCGTTTGTCCTCGTGGCGATGTACGTCGCCCCCTCGCAGCCCGAATTGCGAGCCTGGTACCTGCGCAATGCCTGCGAGCACCTCGACAAGGCCTCGCCGCAGATCTGCGCGCCCCTGCGCAAGGCCGAGTCGGGTACCCCGACCTGAGCACCGCGCGCCGCGCCCTCGACTGGTTCTTCCGCGACCGCCGGACCGGGGCGATCACCATTGGCCAATGGCCGAACCCGCCGCTGCTGATCTTCGGCGTATGCGCGGCCGTCGACTGGCTGTTCGCGCCAGCGGGGAGCCTCGGGTCGGTCCTTCGCCTCCTGGGCGCGCTGGCCCTGACCTACTGGGCCATGGACGAACTCCTGCGCGGGGTGAATCCGTGGCGGCGCTGCCTCGGCGCCCTGGTCCTGGCGGGCCTCTCCTGGAACCTCGTTCAGGCACTCGCATGACGGGTCACATCGTGAGGCAATGACCGGTCGGAGCCGCTTGCGGACCGGCCACGGTCGCCTATCATCGAGCCTGCGCAAGGTGCGCAGGAGAGGCGCAAGCATGACCTTCTTCATCGGGATCGCGGGACCGTGGCTCGTCGTGGCGACCCTCGCGTTGCTGTCGATCAACCGCGAGCGTGAATTGGCGGCCCAGCCGGTGCCCGCCGCCGGTGCGTCGTCGGAGAGCGTTGCGGGGAGCGCCTACCTCGCCTAACTCGCGTCTCATCTTGGATGCACCCTGCTGACTCCGAAATCCGGAGCGCGGAGCCGTTGACCGGATCCCGCAGGCGCGGCGCAGGGATGGGATGTGAGGTCCGACGTGACGAGAGCGGGTGAGGCGGCCGCGATGCCAGCCAATGGACAGCGCGGCGTGCGGGTGTGGCTCTACCTCCTGGCCGCCCTCGTCGTCGCGATGGTGGCGGTTGGCGGCGCCACCCGCTTGACCGGCTCCGGCCTCTCGATCACCGAGTGGCGCCCCGTGACGGGCGCGGTTCCGCCGCTCTCGGCACAGGCCTGGGTGGCGGAGTTCGACAAGTACAGGGACACGCCGCAATACCGCATCCTGAACCAGGGCATGGGGCTCTCGGACTTCAAGGTGCTGTACGCCTGGGAATGGGGCCACCGCCTGCTCGGGCGCATCGTCGGCCTCGCCTTCTTCCTTCCGCTCGTCTGGTTCTGGTGGCGCGGCGCGCTCACACGGCGCCTCGGACTCGGGCTCCTCGGCCTCGGCATCCTCGGCGGCATGCAGGGCGCGATCGGCTGGATCATGGTCGCCTCCGGCCTGCAGCCGGGCATGGTCGCGGTGGCGCCGCTCAAGCTGGCCCTGCATCTCACCACCGCGAGCCTGATCCTCGCGGGCCTCGTCTGGCTGGCCGCCGGGCTTCGCGCCGCGCCCCCCACGGAGGCCGAACCGGGACGCCTGCGCGGGACAGCGCTGGCGATCATGGGTCTCGTGCTGGCGCAGATCTTCCTCGGCGGCCTCGTCGCCGGATCGAAGGCAGGCCTCGTCTACAACACCTGGCCCACCATGAACGGCATGCTGGTGCCGCCGGGCTCGGAACTCTTCGCGGTTTCTCCCTGGATCGAGAACTTCGTCGACAATCTCACCCTGGTCCAATTCAACCACCGCCTGACCGCCTACCTCCTCCTGGCGGTCGCGCTGCTGCATGCGGTCGACGCGCGCCGCACCCGCCCAGGCACGGGGATGGCCCGGCGTGCCACCGGGGTTGCCGGCATCGTGCTGGCCCAGGCCTGTCTCGGTATCGCGACGCTCCTCCTCGCCGTGCCGCTCTGGGCGGCCCTCGCACACCAGGTCTTCGCGATGGCGGTCCTGACGATGGCCACCGTCCATGCCCGCACGAGCCGGGCCGCGCCGTCCGCGCGAACCTTCGGGACGCCGTCTGCACCCTTCGGTTTCGAGATCCTGTCCAGCCGGACGGCGTGATGCCGAGATGCGGCATGTGCGCATCGCCACATGGTGATCGCAGTGCAGCGAACCGTCGGCGTCTCGGCACGTTCCACTCGCTCTTCGGATTGAGCGTCGTCGAAGCGAAGCGCTTCGGATGCTGGCACAGCGAAACGCGAGAGGATCGAGCCTGCATGCAGGACCTACACGGCGAACACGTCCAGACCTCGACGAAGGACACGGCGCGGGCCGAAGCCGCACCCAAAGCGGTGGGTACCCTGCCGCCTTCGCGGGAGCGCCACACCTGGCGCCTCATCGTTGGACTCTCGGGACTGCTCGGCGTCGCCTGGGCGGCGGCGATCGTAAGCCGGTACCCGAACATCCTTCCGGGTTGATCCCCCCTCAAAAGATAAGTGTTGATGACCTGAAGTCGGTAATTCTCGCAGGGAACGCGAGAAGCGTTTCAAGCGTAGCCTTCAGGTCTAGACCGGAGGTCGGCGATGCTTTTAGCGGACGACGGACGCCCAGCGGGAGTGAACTGGAACTACACACGCCGCGAGATGCTGGCAGACGGCACGATTCACGTTCTCGGCGTCGTCCTCGGCGTCGCCGGGGCCATCGGCATCGTGGTGATCGCCGCGCTCTCGCCGATCTCCTGGGTCGAGCGCGCGGGCGTGGCGATCTACGCCGCCGGGCTCGTCTCGATGCTCGGCGTCTCCGCCACCTACAACATGTGGCCGGTGGGGCGTCGCAAGTGGCTCCTGCGCCGCTTCGATCACGCGCTGATCTACCTCATGATCGCCGGCACCTACACGCCCCTCGTGGCGCTGGTGGGGGACGGCGTCCCGGCCTGGGGCCTCCTCGGCACGGTCTGGCTGGTCGCCGGCATCGGGATCGCCCTGAAGCTGATCCTGCCCGGTCGCTACGACCGCGCGGCCATCGGCCTCTACCTGACCCTCGGCTGGAGCGGTGTCGTCGCCTACGACGCGGTGATCGGCCGTCTCGCCCCCGATGCCCTCTGGCTCTTGGCGACCGGTGGTTTGCTGTATTCCCTCGGGGTCATCTTCCACGTCTGGCGGAGCCTGCCCTACCAGAACGCAATCTGGCACGCCTTCGTGCTCGCCGCGACCGCCTGCCATTACGGCGCCGTGCTCGTCACGGTCATGCGCGCCACGGCCTGAACCCCGGACCGGCCGGGCTCGGGCCCGTCCATCCGAGAACCCCGCTCACTTGCCCGTGCAGAGACCCCGGTCGGCGAGCGTGCTGTGTTCCCGCGGATCGCAATCGGTCGACAGGAACGAGGCCCATTCGGCGGTCGTGCCGTAGAAGGCGTTGCGATCGACGTCGCCACGCACGCCGGGCACCCGTCCCGTCGAGGTGAACTGCCACAGCATCCACTTGCGCTTGGCGTAGCGCTGCTCCGGCTCGGCGGCCGTGGAGCGCACCCAGTGCGGATAGTCCGGCAGCTCGTCCTCGAGGACGTCCTTGTGGAAGGTGATGTCGGTGTAGATGATCGGGCGCTTGCCGGTGTAGCGCTCCATCTCGTCGAGCATGTAGCGGATCATCGACAGGGCCTGGGCCTTCGGCAGCTTCTTCGGGCAGAGCTGCGAGTGGCCGTTCCATTCCACGTCGAGGACTGGGGGGAGGGCAGTGGGGTCGTTGGGCACGTTCTTCTTGAACCAGGCCATCTGATCCTGCGGCGAGCGGCACCAGAACACGAAATGGTAGGCCCCGCGCGGGACGCCGGCCTGGGCGGCGCCGTCCCAGTTGGCGCGGAAGCGCTCATCGACGTGGTCGCCGCCCTCGGTGGCCTTGATGAAGGCGAACTGGGTTCCGGCCGAACGGACTGACATCCAGTCGATCGGGCCCTGCCACTTCGAGATGTCGATGCCCTGGATCGGATGCTGCTTGGCGCGCGCCACACCTGGATGCGGCTTGGCATCCCCCTTGGTCGGGTAGAAATCCGTGCTGCCCGAGCAGGCGGCGAGCGCCGATAGGGCGGCGATGGCCGCGCTCCGGCGAAGCCAGGCCGCGACGGTCGTGCGAAGTGAGTGCCCGTCCTGGCTGATCGAGGCGGTCCCGTTCCTCAGCGACATCGATGCCCGACCCATCTCACTTTACGCGCTACACAATGGCTAAGGGATGCCCCGGGCGCGGTTAACAGACCTTTGACGGCAATGCGGCGGATTTCCGGAAGCCGTGTCGCCGCAGACACATAAGCCACAGGCATCCACGCTGGCGCCGGCCCGGACTCATCATCTAAGTGCCGGCCAATGTTCAACGTTTCGTGAAGGCGAAGACGCGATGAAGACGCTGTTCACCATCGGGTACGAAGGGCTCGATTCCGAGCGCCTCCTGGTCGCGCTCAGGGATGCGGGCGTCGCGACCCTGGCGGATGTCAGGGCGGTGGCGAACTCGCGCAAGCGCGGCTTCTCCAAGACGGCCCTGCGCACGAGCTTGGAGAACGCCGACCTCGGCTACGCCCATGTGAGGGCCCTCGGCACGCCGAAAGCCGGGCGGCAGGCGGCGCGGGCCCACGACGCGGCCCTGATGCGCAGGATCTACTGCGAGGAGGTTCTCGACACGGCCGATGGCGGCCTCGCCCTCGACGAACTCTGCGCCCTGGCCGCCCGGGCGCCGACCTGCCTGCTCTGCTTCGAGCGCGATCCCGAAGGCTGCCACCGCCGCGTGCTCGCAGAGCGGATGGCATCGCGCGGCTTCACGACAATCGACCTCTTCGGCTGAGCGCCCGCGCCGATCCGGAATGCTCGGCGACAGACCATCCGGCATCGTCGCCGAGAGATCACACCCGCAGAACCGTTAGGAAACATCGCCTTGACAATCTAGGGTTACAAATGTTGTCTTTTCCGGTTGCAACCGGGTGAGATGCCGCATGAGCCGCAAAGCGCTGGATCAGACCCTCGGCTTCCTCCGGTCCCTCGACCGTACCGCCAGCACCGACGAGGTCGCTCGGCTTCTGCTGACGGAATTCGCCGATCTCGGCATCGCCCACGTCATGGCGGGAACCGTTCCCCAGCGGGGCACGCCGGCACGCCAGCAGCAGGGTCACGTCCTCGTCAACACCTTCCCCGACGCGTGGGGACGCCGTTATCTGACGCGCGGCTACGCCTTCCACGACCCGACCGTGCGCCACCTTGGGCTCACCACCGCGCCGTTCGCCTGGCGCGAACTCGGCCCGCGCTTTGCCGACGATGCCGGGGCGCGACGCGTGATGAACGAAGCTGGCGACTTTCAGCTTCGGGACGGGATCACCATCCCGCTGATGACCCTGGACGGGGGCGTGGCGGGCTTCAGCCTGTCGGGCGAACGCCTCGCGATGGACCCCGCCGACCGCCCGATGCTGCACCTCGTCGCCACCTACGCCTTCGGCCATCTCCTGCGGCTGCGTGGCCAGACGGTGTCGCCGGAGGCCGCCAGGCTCGCGCCGCGCGAGCGCGAAGCCCTGCAATGGGCGGCGGAAGGCAAGACCGATTGGGAGATCGGCGAGGTCATGGGCATTTCCACCCACGGCGTCGATTTCCATCTCCGGTCCGCGCGCACCAAGCTCGGAACCACCAACCGCACCCAGGCCGTCGCCGTGGCGCTCCGGCGAGGCCTGATCCACTGACGCAGTACCACGCGCCTGCGCCGAGGACCTGCGCACGCCGATCGCGAGTCCCGCACGGCCGGCCTACGGTTTTCCGTAGGTTTCTAGTCCTCACGGAACTGTCAGAACCGATCCGGAAACGGAGGTTTCGACATGATTCATTTCGTGACGCCCGCCAATGCGTACCAGTACCGCGCGGAAATGGAGCAGGTCTGGCGCCTCCGGCACGCGGTGTTCGTCGAGGAAAAGCGCTGGATGGACCTCGCCCGCCCGGACGGGCGCGAGATCGACCAGTTCGATACGCCCGAAGCGATCCACGTCCTCGCCATCGAGGAGGGCCGGGTCATCGGCTACAGCCGTCTCCTGCCGACCACGCGGCCCCACCTGCTCTCGGAGGTGCTGCCTCAGCTCTGCGAAGGCGACCTGCCGCGCGGGCCCGACACCTGGGAATGGACGAGGCAGGCCGTGGCCCGCTCGCACCGGGCGCGGGGCAAGGCGATCAATCCCGTCTCGCTCTCGCTGCTCGCCGGAATTCTCGAATGGGGCATGGCCAACGGAGTGCGCCGGCTCGTTCTTCAGATGCCGACCCTGTACCTGCTCCACGTGGTGCAGTTGCACTTCCGGGCGCATCCCCTCGGCCTGCCGCAATCGATCGGCGGCGAGGACATCATCGCGGCGACCGCCGAGTTCGATGCCCGCACCCTCGCGCGCCTGCACGAGCTGCGCGGCGACGCCCGATCGGTCCTCGCACCGACCTATCCCTATCTCGCCGCCTGAGGGGCGGCCCGCCGCCTTCGCGCCGCCCGCGGCGTCAGCCTGCTCCGGAGACAAATCATGCCGCCGCTGCCCCCCACTTCCGCCGGCCCGTCGCTGGACCGCCTCGCGACGCATTGCATCGCGGCGCGATCGATGATCGACGAGGTGGGAACGCCCGTGATGCGCCGCCTCATCGACCTACTTCTCTTCGAGATCGGGATTGCGCTGGCCGACCCGGCGATCGCGTCCAACCCGGCCCTGGAACCGACCGAGTAGATCGCTCATTCGCCCGTCATCAGGAGGTGCCACCTCGATCCCAGTGGTCGGGTTCGCGGGAGACAGCTGACCCTTTCGAGCCGGTTTGGTTCCTAGACGAAGCAGGACGGAATGTCGTGAGCGACGAATGCGCGCCCGTGAAGGCCGCCCCGTCGAAGCGTGATCAGACGGATCGACAGCGCGGTGCTTCTTCCATAGTGCGGAACAATCACGCACCTGAAGCCGCGCACTGAGCAAGAACTTGCGATCTACGGTGTCGTCGAAAACAACCGGGCTTCGAGATCAGATCTCTCGCAGAAGCCCCGGTATAAAGGCACCAACTCCAATGAGTTGGTGCGGCCAAGAGGACTCGAACCTCCACCCCTTGCAGGACTAGCACCTCAAGCTAGCGCGTCTACCAATTCCGCCATGGCCGCATCGTCAACACCCCGTTCGCTTCGGTCACCGGGCCCGGAGATCCTGTCTCACTCGGCCGCGGCGGCCGAGCTCTCGGGGCGCGGCGCAGCCAATACCAGCGGGATTTCCGTCCGACAAGCGCCGCG
>NZ_JAQGKL010000216.1 GCF_028290105.1 Methylobacterium sp. | reverse complement strand
TTGATCCGTTGGAGGGCCGCCCGTTCGGGGGCGGCCCTCTTCGTTCGGGGCTTCGTTCCGGATTTCAGGCCGCCGGAACGAGCGCGTCGACCGCGCCGCCGAGGGCGTCGAAATGCGCGATGACGCGGTCGGGGCCGAGTTCGGTCACGGGCACGTCCGTATAACCGAAGGGCACCGCCACCACCGGGATGCCGGCGGCCTTGGCCGCGTCGATGTCCGCGCGGGAATCGCCCACCATCACCGCCCGGGCGGGGTCGCCGCCGGCCCGTTCGATGGTCAGGGTGATGTGGCGCGGGTCGGGCTTGAAATAGGCAAACGTCTCGCGGCCGCAGATCGTCGCGAAGCGGTCGGCGATCCCCAGAAGCCCGAGCAGGCGCACCGCCTGTCCCTCGTACTTGTTGGTGCAGACCGCGAGCAGGAAACCCCGCGCACGCAGGGCATCCAGCGCCTGGGGGACGCCGGGAAACAGGTGCGAGCGGTCGCACAGGTGGTCGCCGTAATGGGCGATGAAATCGTCGAACAGACCGTTCAGACGTTCCGTGCTCAAGGGCTCGCCGACGGCGCTGAAGCCGCGCTGGATCAGCGCCTTCGCGCCCGCCCCGATCATGTCGCGAGCGTGCTCCAGCGGCAGGGCCTGGAGCCCCTCGCGCAGCAGGATGGCATTCAGGGTTCCGATGAGGTCCCCTGCGGTCTCGGCGAGGGTCCCGTCGAGATCGAACACGACGATGGGCGGCAGGGCGGTCATGGAGGCTCGCAATCTGGTGGCCCCGACCGTGCAGCGCGAGCGGGGCCGGGGATCCGGTGGCCCCGGCTCTAGCCCATCCCCGGCGATCCGGCGAGACGAGCCCGGCCGCAGAGCGTGGCCATTGCCGGTGGACAGGTGTCGCACGCGCCGAGCGGCGCTTTGGCGCGCTCTTGCTTCCGCGTCGCTGCCTCCTGTACGGTTCGGCCAGTCGACGGCCGGGGGGCCGGCTCGGCCATCATCCGACGGCCCTGTCCCATGTCAGAACGGCGGTCCCGCGCAGGCGGGCGACGATGACAACAGGGCGGCTGCGGACGGTTTCGGAGGGGGCGATGGTGGAAACGGTCCCGAGCTGGTCGGACGAACGCGTCGATCTGCTGCGTCGGTTGTGGGAAGAAGGCCTGAGCGCCAGCCAGATCGCCACGCAGCTCGGCGGCGTGACGCGGAATGCCGTCATCGGCAAGATCCACCGCCTCGGCCTCTCGGGCCGGGTCAAGGGCGCCGAAATGGCGGGCACAGCGCCGCGCCGGGCCGTTCGCGAGGGCGAGGCGGATGGCGTGGTCGTCTCCATCGAGGATGGTATCCCGATGGTGGAGATGCCGGTCGAGATCAAGCCGGCGGCGCCCGTTCCGGTGGCGCTGAAGGCCTCGAACCGCGTCACCATCATGGACCTGCGGGAATCGATGTGCCGCTGGCCGATCGGCGACCCGACCTCTCCCGACTTCCATTATTGCGGCGACCGCTCGATCACCGGCCTGCCCTACTGCACCACGCACGCGCAGATCGCCTATCAGCCGGCGGCGGAGCGCAACCGGAACCGGCGCATCGGCGGCTTTCGCTGAATGGCACACTTTCACGGCTTCGTGCGTTGAGGTCCGTCGCCGGTCCCTGACCGGCGCGGGAAGGTGACGAGCCGTGACGGAGCCATCGAATCAGACGGACGCTGCCGAGGCGGCATTCCTGGATCTGCACGCCCAGCGCGAAGATTTGGAGCGGCAATTGTCCATGGCCCGGATGCAGCAGCAATTCGGAACCGGCCAGGGCGTCGTCGATCGCGCCAGCAGCGACGAGAAATCCCTGCTGCTCAGCCTGGACCGCGTCCTGACTCAGATCCGGGCGGCGGAATACAAACGCCAGCCGAACTCACGGCGCTGGTAGACAGCGGCGACCGAAACACACCTGCCTTGCTTTGGTCGGCCGATGGGGGCATCGCTCAGGCGCCGCACCGATCGGATCTCAGCGCGGATCGGGCGGAGGCCGTCTCAGTCCATCCGCCGCCGATCCCGCTCCTTGTGCCGCAGGCGCAGGAGCAGGTCGATCTGACTGTCGGGGATCGGCTGGGTGTCGCAGATCTCTTCGTAGATGGACCGCAATGCGGTCCCGAGCCGGTAGCGGGTATCGTCCGGCAGGGTCGGCTGGCACGCGGTCTCGGTCTCGCTTCGACTCTCGCGCTCGTAAACTCTCTGGTCCAACGTCTCAGTCCCTCGTTCGAGCGATCCAACGCCGGCGCCGAATCGGAGCGCACTCGCCGTTACCCGAGTGTTACCGGGCATGGTTAACAAGGGGTAAACAGGGACGGACTATTCGCCTTCAGGCGTCGGCGGCCTGGAGCAGGCGGGCGGCGGCGGCACGGGCCTCGTCCGTCACCGTGGCGCCCGCCAGCATGCGGGCGATCTCCTCGCGACGCGCCGTCGCCTCCAGGGACGCGACGCGGGTGGCGACGCGGTCGCTGCCCTTGACCGGATCCTTGGCGATGAGGAAGTGGGTCTCGGCCCGGGCCGCCACCTGCGGCGCGTGGGTCACGGCCACCACCTGGACGCGGGTGGAGAGGCGCCCGAGCCGGGCCCCGATGGCATCGGCCACCGCGCCACCGACGCCAGTGTCGATCTCGTCGAAGATCAGGGTGGGCGCCGAGCCCTTGTCGGCCAGCACCACCTTCAGGGCGAGCATGAAGCGGGACAGCTCGCCCCCCGATGCCACCTTCATCATCGGCCCAGGCCGTGTGCCCGGATTGGTCTGGGCCCAGAACTCGACCCGGTCCATGCCGGCGAGATCGCGGGATTCCGCATCCGTGACGATCTCGGTGATGAACCGGGCCCGCTCCAGCTTCAGCGGAGGCAATTCGGCCTTCACCGCCGCATCGAGGGCTTTCGCCGCGCGCTTGCGCCCCTCGCTGAGCTTGGCCGCGGCTTTGGCGTAGGCGGCCTCCGCCTGGGTCAGCGTCGCCTGGAGGCCGGCCAAAGCCTCCTCGCCGGCATCGATCGCCGCGACGTCCGCCACGTAGCGCTCACGCAGGGCGGCGAGATCGTCGACCGGCACCTGAAACTTGCGCGAAGCGGCCCGCAGGGCGAACAATCGCTCTTCCACCCGCTCCAGTTCGCGTGGATCGAATTCGGCCTCGCGCAACGCCACGTCGAGGACGGTGTGGGCCTCGTCGAGGGCGGTGAGAGCCGCGTCGAGGGCCGCGACGCAGGGCTCGACCAGGGCCGGCAGCTGCGCGGCCCGCCGTTCGAGCTTGCGCAGGGCGGCGGAGAGGTGGGAGACGATGCCGCCGCCCGAGGCCTCGATCGCCTCGTTGAGCTCGCGCGCGACCTTCTCGCTCTGCTGCATCACCGTGCGGCGCTCGGCGAGACTCGTCTCCTCGCCGGGCTCCGGCGCCAGGGTCTCGAGTTCACCGACGGCGTGACGCAGGAAGTCGGCCTCCTTGGCGGCGGCCTCCACCCGGGCGCGATGTACGGCCAGGGCGCTGCGCGCGGCCTTCACGCGGCGGGCGACCTCGGCGACCTGGGCGAGCGGCTCCTGAAGGCCCCCGAAGGCATCCAGGATGGCCCTGTGGGTGGTGGGATCGGCGAGCGCCCGGTCGTCGTGCTGCCCGTGGATCTCGACCAGCGCCGCGCCGATGGCGCGCAACGCCTGCACGCCGACCGCCTGGTCGTTGACGAAGGCGCGGGTGCGCCCGTCGGCCATCTGCACGCGGCGCAGGATCAGGTCGCCCTCGGTGTCGATCTCGGCTTGCGCCGCGAGCGCCCGGGCGGGATGGTCGAGGGGCACGTCGAACACGGCGGTGACGGCGCCCTGGCCCTCCCCGTGGCGGACCAGCCGGCCGTCGCCGCGCCCGCCGAGCGCCAGCGCGAAGGCGTCGAGCAGGATCGACTTGCCCGCGCCCGTCTCGCCGGTCAGGACGCTGAGGCCCTCACGGAAGTTCAGGACGAGCTTGTCGATGAGGACGATGTCGCGGATCGCGAGCTGGCTCAGCATGCCGCGTATGGGGTCCCGTTGTGAACGCTGGCGCTGTGTTTAGGACCAAGCGCCCTCGGCTTCACGCAAAAAGATGCCGCCCCCGATCGGGAGCGGCAATGCGGCACTCGGACGATGGCGAAACCGTCGGCGCGGACTTACTGCGCCTCGGCGGTGCGGCCGATGACGCCGCGATAGACCTTGCTGAGCCACGAGGTCTTCTCCTCGCGCGGCTCCAGGCCCCCGTTCTGCAGGAGCGCATGCGCATCCTTGTACCAGGGGCTGTCGGGGAAGTTGTGACCGAGCACGGCGGCGGCGGTCTGCGCCTCCTGCGTCAGGCCGAGCGCCATGTAGGCCTCGGTCAGGCGCTCCAGGGCCTCTTCCGCGTGGCGGGTCGTCTGGTACTTGCTCACGACGTCGCGGAAGCGGTTGATCGCGGCGGGGAAGTTGCGACGCTCCAGGTAGAAGCGGCCGACTTCCATCTCCTTGCCGGCGAGCTGGTCGCGGGTGATCTGGATCTTGGCCTTGGCGTCGACGGCGTATTCGGAGGTCGGATACTTCTGGACGAGCTCCTGCAGACCGGCCAGCGCCTTCTCGGAGCGGTCCTGGTCGCGGGTCACGTCGGGAATCTGCTTATAATGCGACATCGCCATCAGGTACTGGGCGTAGGCCGCGTCCTTGCTCGCCGGGTGGCGCTGCAGGTAGCGCTTCGAGGCGTTGATGGCGTCGTCGTACTTGGCGCCCTCGTAGTTCGAGTAGGCGGTCATCAGCAGCGCTTTGCGCGACCAGTCGGAGTAGCTGTAGGCCTTGTCGAGTTCGCCGAACTTCTTCGAGGCGCCCTCGTAGTCCTTGTCCTCCATCCGCGCCAAGCCCTCGCTGTAGAGCTTGTCGGCGGGAACGTCCGGGATGACTTCGGGCTTGTACTTCTCGGCGAAGGGATTGATCGAATCGAGCGCGTCGCAGCCGCCGAGACCGAGGCCGCACAGGGTCACGAGCACGGCCGCCATCGCACCGCTTCTGGGATGAGTAAGGCGCATTCCGGTCTTTCCCCCAACAGACGGGTCCGTTTCCGGACGCGCGTCGTCAAGCCATCACAAAGGTCGGTCGCGTGGCTGACGGCCTCATGCCACGATCCAGGTGCGTTGCACACCGGACGGACGCCCGTTTTCACGCTCGATTCACCGTGGAGCGCGATTTGGGCGTGAAAGCGGCGGGCGGGCAACGCCCTCGATAGAAAAGGAAGGGTGTGTCGGTGGCGCTACAGATCGCCGACGAAGGCCGCGATGCCGAGGCTGGCGCCGAACTCGGTCAGGCTCGTCTCGCGGCGGGTGCCGGGGGCCTCGACGATGGCGTAGTTGGCGCGGTCGGAGAACAGGGCGGTGAGGACGCCGACATTCATGCGATGGCCGCCGCAATAGGAGCGGTAGCCACCCTGGAGGGGCAGGCCGGCCAGGGCCAGATCACCCACCGCGTCGAGGAATTTATGGCGGACGAACTCGTCCGCGTAACGAAGGCCCTCGGGGTTCACGACCGCCGTCTCGCCCACCGCCACGGTGTTCTCGAGGGAGGCGCCGAGGGCGAAGCCCGCCTTCCAGTAGCGCTCCACGTCCCGCATCATGCCGAAGGTGCGGGCGCCCGCGATCTCGCGGCGGTAGGCGGCGGGGGTGAGGTCCATCGCCTTGCGGCTGCGGCCGATCACCGGGTTCTCGAAATCGATCTCGACGTCGAGGCGGAAGCCCCGGTCGATGGGGCGAAGCTCGGCGAAGGCGCGGCCGACCTCGATGCGGACGGAGCGCAGGACCTTGATCCAGCGGCGGGCGGCGCCGCAATTCGCGATCCCGACGGCGTCGATCGCCTGAACGTAAGGAAGGGCGCTGCCGTCGAGGATGGGCATCTCGGGGCCGTCGATCTCGACGAGGACGTTGTCGATCCCGAGGCCGTAGAGCGCCGACATCAGGTGCTCGATGGTGGCGACCGCGCCGCTCTCGACATCACCGATCACGGTGCAGAGCTCGGTGGCGGAGACGCAGGCGTGGTGGGCCTTGATGAGCCGGTCGTTGCCGGTGGACATTCCGGTGCGGAGGAAGGCGATGCCATGGTTGGCGGGCGCCGGATGCAGCGTGATCTCGACCGGGTTTCCGGAATGAACGCCGATGCCGCTCAGGGTCGCGGGGGCTTTGAGTGTGGTCTGTTGGTTCGTTCGCATTCCATAGCCCTCGGCCGTGATCGGGCGTGCCCATCCCCTGGGGATGCGCATTCAGCCCTGGCGATCCGTCCGCTGCTTGAAGCCCCTGCCGGCGCTTGACGGTCGAGAACCGCCGCGCCTTGTCGTTCCAAAATTCGTATAGCCGCGCCTCAAAGCGAGGCCAAATCACGGATTCTTACGCAGTGTTACAGCCGCGGTTTCGTCACACGAATCCAAAAACGCTTGGCATGCAATGGTTTAATAATAGGTATAGCCCGGAGCCGTGGGGCTCCGGGCCTGTGGCTGAAATATCTCAGCCTGTGGGTAGGGGTTGGCTCGAAGCCCGGTCTCAGTTGGCCTGACGGCGCAGGAAGGCGGGGATTTCGAGCTGGTCGTCGTCCATCATCCGGGATTGCGGGGCGACGCGGCCCTGCGGATCGAGGTTGCCCTGGGCCGGCCGGTAAGCCGGCGCGGCCTGCATGACGGGCGCACGCTTGGCGTAGTCCGCCGGCGCGGCGGCCTGGGGCGTCGGAGCGACGGGAGCCCGCATCGGCGGGAGCGGCGCGGCCTCGACTTCCTCACGGCGTCCGCCGAAACCGACCGTCGCGAGACGGCGCAGCAGCGTCATCCGCTTGGAGTCACCGGCCGGCTCCGCCGGCTGTTCCTCGCGGGCCCGAAGCTGGGCCTGGGCGGGGAGCGGCAGGTCCTGGATCTGCGGCATGCGCGGCGCGCGGGCGACAGCCACCGCCGGACGCGGCGGCACGAAGGGACCGGCGGCGTGCTGAAGCACGGGCTCGGGTGCCGGCATCGGCGCGGGCTCGTACGCCATGGCGGCACGCGGCTGCGTCTGAGTCAGCATGACCTCGTCGCGCATCACCGGGGCCTGCGGCAGCTCGATCCGCATGGGCTCGGACGCCAGGGCGACCGGCTCGGGCGCGCGCAGGGGCTGCGGAGCCTGGAGCGGCGCGGCCTGGACCGGGGCCGCCTGGATGGGCGACGGGGCGGCGGGCTGGGCGGCTACGGGGCCGTCCTGTCCGACGGGGCGAAAGGTCTGCGCGGGCTGTGCCGCCCGCGCCCTCGCTTCCGCGCGCAGACGCTCGGCGACCTCGGCGATGCGCTGCTCGGTCTGCACGATGTCGGGGTTGTTCTGCGAGTTGGCGGCGATCAGGGCCGGCTCGA
>NZ_JAQGKL010000205.1 GCF_028290105.1 Methylobacterium sp. | reverse complement strand
CGCGAAGTTCGCCTCCTCCACCGTGGCCCCGGCAAAGCGCGCGGAGCGGCCGAGCACGCCGGAAAGCGTCGCGCCCGCGAGGTTAGCGCCCGAGAGATCCGCATCCTCCAGGTGCGCGTCGGTGAGGTCAGCCCCGGCGAGCGCGAGGCCCGACTGCTTGGCATCCCACCAGGCAGGGGGCTCGGCTCCCTCGCCGAGCCGCGCGCTCAGGGCGTCCCGCCCGAGCGACAGACCCCTGAGGTCCCGGGCCTCGTCGCCCGCCACGAAGGGAGCGCCCGCCAAGGCCTCAATATGCGCCAGCAAGGCGTCCGCGCGCGCGTCGGCCGGGTCCGCCTCAGGCGTCATGTCGGTTCTCCAGCGGACACGCCCGGGCACCATTCACCCGCACCTTCGACGTCCCGCGATCGCGGATTGCGGCCCCGATCGTGCCGATGGCCGCCGGGCTGCCGATCGCCGCCCGCGACACCACGGGACTCGACGCGCGTCGCGGCCCTCGGCGCAGCCCTAGCCTACCCGGTGGCTTGCATCTACCCGTTCACCCGGCCGGTCTCGCCGTGGGCCATCCGGCGACGCACCCCCTCAGTGCTGGGCGACGCCGGCCGCCATGTTGATCGCGAGCGCCAGCACGCTGGTGTTGAAGAAGTAGGCGTAGACCGTCTGCACGGTGACGACCCGGCGCATCGCCTTGCTGGTGATGTCGGTGTCCGAGGTCTGCGAGGTCGCCCCGATCGTCACCGAGAAGTAGAAGAAGTCCCAGAAATCCGGGTTCTCGTCGCCGTTGAAGTCGAGCCCGCCGCGCGAGGCGTCGGCTTCCGTACCGTAATAGAGGTGCGCGTAATGCACCGTGAACACCACCTGCACAAAGAGCCAGGCGCAGATCATGGTGGCGGCCGCGAGCGCGAGGTGGCTCACGCGGTAGGCCTCGCTGCCGTTGCCGCCGAGCACCAGCATCGCCACGGCACCGAAGCTCGCCGCCGCCGCCAGGATCGCGAACAGCGAGACCGCGAGCGCGCTGTCGTCGAGGCGGGTGGCCTCGGCCCGCAGGGATTCCTGCGATTGGCGCGCCGCCTTCGCCACGATGAGCCCGCAATAGACCAGCACCCCGAGGCACCAGCCGATGAGCAGCCGCACCGACAGGTCGCCGAAGGGCAGGACCAGGGCGAGGACGAGGGCGAGGCCGACGGAGGCGAGGAGCCGGGGCCGCAGCCAGAACGCCTGGACGGGAAGAGTCTGGAGGGGATTACGCATGACGGCGTCTCGCGCGAGGGAGCTTGGCCGTCGTGTCCTGCCCCCGCGAGAGACTTATCCGCAAGTCTCGTCGCAGCGTGGTCCACCGGTCCGCAGCCGCCGGGCGATCCAGGGCCGCAGCGGCAGGAACAGGCGGTAGGCGATTTCCCCCAGCGCCAGCACGCCCGGGAGCCTCGTGAGGCGGGCGAGGAGGCGCCAGCGCGGCAGCACGGCCCAGAGGGCGGCGAACCCGGCCGCGCCCGAGACCAGGGCGCCGTCCGGCCGGCGGACATGGAAGCGGGCCCTTGCGGCAGCGCGCGTCAGCCCGGCTCCCAACTCCGCCGGACCTTCCGCACCGACATCCACCCAGGCGACCCGCCCGGCCCCCAAGGAGCGTCGGTACAGGCGGATCTCGGCGGCGCAGAGGGGACAGGCGCCGTCGTAATAGACGGTGAGCGCGGGGTTCGCATTCGCATGAGCGGCCATCCGCCGGAGATAGGGCGTCGGCCCCAACGGGACACGGCCGCGAATCGCTTCGCGGCCGTGTCCAATCCACTCAGGTGCGGGCCCGTGTCAGCGGCGGGCGAGCGCCTTGAGGGCACCGCGGCCGGCGTAGAGAGCCTGCGAGCCGAGGCCCTCCTCGATGCGGATGAGCTGGTTGTACTTGGCCAGTCTGTCCGAGCGCGCGAGCGAGCCGGTCTTGATCTGTCCGCAATTCGTCGCGACCGCCAGATCCGCGATGGTCGAATCCTCGGTCTCGCCGGAGCGGTGCGACATCACCGCCGTATAGCCCGCGCGCTGGGCCATATCGACGGCGGCCAGCGTCTCGGTGAGCGAGCCGATCTGGTTGACCTTGACCAGGATGGAGTTGGCGGTCTGCTCGGCAATGCCGCGCGACAGGCGCGTCACGTTGGTGACGAACAGGTCGTCGCCCACGAGCTGGCAGCGGTCGCCGACGCGGTCGGTGAGGAGCTTCCACCCTCCCCAATCGTCCTCCGACATGCCGTCCTCGATGGACAGGATCGGATAGGCGTCGACGAGGCCCGCGAGGTAGGCGACCTGTGCCTCGATATCGCGGGTCTGGCCCTCGCCCTCGTAATGGTAGGCGCCGTCCTTGAAGAACTCCGTGGCGGCGCAGTCGAGGGCCAGCACCATGTCGGTGCCGGGCTTGAAGCCCGCCTTGGCGATCGATTCCATCACGAAGTCGAGGGCGGCCTCGGCCGAGGGCAAGTTTGGGGCAAATCCCCCCTCGTCGCCCACGTTAGTGTTGTGGCCGGCCTTCTTGAGGGCGCCCTTCAGGGTGTGAAAGACCTCGGCGCCCATGCGCACGGCCTCGGCGAGCGACGAGGCGCCCACCGGCATGATCATGAATTCCTGGAAGTCGATCGGGTTGTCGGCATGCGCGCCGCCGTTGATGATGTTCATCATCGGCACGGGCAGCACCCGGCCCTGCGTGCCGCCGATGTAGCGGTAGAGCGGCAGGCCGGCGGTCTCGGCCGCCGCCTTGGCGACCGCCAGTGAGACGCCGAGAATGGCGTTGGCACCGAGCCGGCTCTTGTTCGGGGTGCCGTCGAGCTCGATCATCGCCTCGTCGATGGCGATCTGGTCCTCGGCATCCATGCCGCCGATGGCATCGAGGATGTCGGACTGCACGGCGTTGACCGCCTTGCGCACGCCCTTGCCGCCGTAGCGGCCCTTGTCGCCGTCGCGAAGCTCCATCGCTTCGTGGGCGCCGGTGGAGGCACCCGACGGAACGGCCGCGCGTCCGAAGGAGCCGTCCTCGAGCAGCACATCAACCTCGATGGTCGGGTTGCCTCGGCTGTCGAGGATCTCACGGGCGGCGATGTTGGTGATCGCGGTCATGCAGGCGCCTTCCGGACGTTACGGCTTGTCGAGGCCCCGCGCGGGAGGCCGGGCTCGTCCCGGGATGGCCGCAAACGGCCGGATTCGGGATGGGACGATCCCGCCGAGGCTTATCCGCCAACGCTTCGCGTCCGGCAAGCGCCCTGCGCAGCCTGCCGTCGCCGGAGGCTCGGAATATCGCCTGTCCCGCGAGGGACAGGACGGTCTGATCCGACTGGACTAGCGGTCGCCCGCGCCCGACAGGAGCAGTTCGATCTGCGCCATGCCGTTCTCCCGCGCCTTGGCCTCGGTCGGGTGATTGCGGTCGGAGCGCTGGATCAGCTTCCCCTTCCGGCGGATCGCCCATTGGTAAGGACTGCCCGGGGCCTTGGGCGGCTGGATCTCCAGGGTGTAGGGATAGGTAGCTGTGTTTTCGTCGCTCATGGTCCCCATATGGCACGCGGACCTCGCGCCTGCCACTCACCGTCGCCATTCCGGCGCCGATTTGATGGTTTTTCGCAACACACCCGTCGCCGGCGCCGGCATTTTCAGCGTCGACACCGAAAGATTCCGTTCATGACGCAACAGCATCAGGGCCCCGAGGGCCTGCAACTCGGGCAGATGAGCCCCCTGCCCGCCAGCCCCGAGGAGGCCCGGCTCGACCGGGTGCCGAATCCCCATCCGGGCACCGATTACCTCGCCCGCTTCACGGTTCCGGAATTCACCTCGCTCTGCCCGGTGACAGGGCAGCCCGATTTCGCGATCCTGGTGATCGACTATGTGCCCGATCAGTGGCTCGTCGAATCCAAGTCGCTGAAGCTCTACCTCACGGCCTTCCGCAACCACGGTGCCTTCCACGAGGATTGCACCGTGGGCATCGGCCTGAGGCTGACCGAATTGCTGGCGCCTCGCTACCTGCGCATCGGCGGCTTCTGGTACCCGCGCGGAGGTATTCCCATCGATGTCTTCTGGCAGACCGGGGAGCCACTGAAATCCGTCTGGCTGCCCGATCCCGGCGTCCCGCCATACCGGGCGCGCTGACGAACCCAGGGCCAAGACGGAAAAGGGCGGCCGGCATGCGCCGACCGCCCTTCGTCTTCCCAGTCAAACCGGAATAGATCAGTAGCCGTAACCGTAGGCCGGCGCACCGTAGCCATAGGCGGGACGAGCGTAGCCATCGCGATAATAGGCGTCGCGGGCCGCACCGGCGGCGATCGCACCGGCGGCCAGACCAGCGATGCCCAGACCGACGGCGGCGCCGGTCCCGATCCCGCGGCGACGACCGCCATAGGCGTATCCACCGCGACCGTAGCCACGGCCACCATAGGCATGACCGTGACCGTAGCCGCCATGGCCGTAACCGTAACCTCGCGGGCCAGCCTCGGCCGAAGTCGCCGCGGCGAGGCCGCCCAGCGAAAGGGTCAGGGCGGAGATGAGGGCAAGCTTGCGCATGGAATCCTGCAGCGTTCGAGAACGTATTGATCACTCCAACGTCAAGCTGGCTCGATCGTTCCCTGACGACTCCATATCCTCCGGAATCGAGGCGGTATCACCAGTCTTGGTGAATGACCGGCCAGCATTCCAAGCCTCATAGCTCGCCCGATAATTGGGCGAGCCGGCCCCGTCTTCGGAGCGGACCGTCGCTATGCGCTCGCCGGCCGCGCCTTGGCCAGGCGATCGAAGGCCTGGAGCTCGGAGAGCAGGGCCGGCATGTCCTTCAAGTGGACCATGTTGGGCCCGTCGGACGGCGCGCGATCCGGGTCGGGATGGGTCTCGATGAACAGGCCGGCGACCCCCACCGCCACGGCGGCGCGGGCGAGCACGGCCACGAATTCACGCTGCCCGCCGGAGGTGGCGCCCTGCCCGCCCGGCTGCTGCACCGAGTGGGTGGCATCGAACACCACGGGCGCGCCGTGCGTCACCCGCGCCATGATCGGCAGGCTGCGCATGTCCGACACCAGGGTGTTGTAGCCGAACGAGGCGCCGCGCTCGGTCACCAGCACGTTGGGATTGCCCGCGCCCGTCACCTTGGCGGCCACGTGCGCCATGTCCCAGGGGGCGAGGAACTGGCCCTTCTTCACGTTCACCACCCGGCCGGTGGCGGCGGCGGCGAGCAGGAGATCCGTCTGCCGGCAGAGGAAGGCCGGGATCTGAAGCACGTCGATCACCTCGGCCGCCGGGGCGCATTGCGCCGCCTCATGCACGTCCGTCAGCACGGGCAGGCCGAATCGGTCCTTGATCTCGGCGAAGATCGGCAGGGCGCCTTCGAGCCCGAGGCCGCGCGCGGTGGAACCGGAGGTCCGGTTCGCCTTGTCGAAGGAGCCCTTGAACACGAGGCCGATCCCGAGCCGATCGGTCATCCCCTTCAGGGCGTCGGCGATCTCGATGGCATGGTCGCGGCTCTCGAGCTGGCACGGGCCGGCGATGAGCGCGAAGGGCAGATGATTGGCGAAAGCGACCGGACCGGCGGAGACGACGGGGGGGGCGGAGGAGATCTCGGACATGGGGCCGGTCTAGCCCGCCCGGGCGTCCGCGAAAAGGCCGGCCCGGCGGCGGAGAACGAGCTTCGGATCGGGGATCAGGATGCAGCGAGTGCGCGGCGTCGCGAAGGGGTCCGCATCGGGCGCGGTCTCGCAGCGCAGCGCCGCCCGCCCGGCCACGCCCTGGCGCGGGCTGCCGGTGAGCAGGGCCTCCTGGTGCAGGGCCAGGGCAAGCGCCTCCACCGCCTCGGCCTTCGCTCCGGTGAGGGCCTGCGCCGCCTGTCCGATCAAGGCGTAGAACGGGTAGGCCGGCTCCCGCGCCAGGGCGGAAAAGACCATCCGGGGCGGCTTCCCGCAGGTCAGGCTCATGCGCTCGGCATCGGCCGCGCGGAAGACCGCAAGGGTCCCGGTGCGCCCGGCCAGCGATGCGCCGGTGGCGCGAATCATCCGCGCCGTCAGGGCATCACAGGCATCCGCGGCCCGGGCGGGCGAAAGCGGACCCAGGAGCAGGGGCAGGAGGAGGATCGAGAGGTGAACGGGACGGATCATGGGTCCGGTCTAGCGCGGACCGGCGACGAGTCCCAGGCTCATCGCCTCCGGCCGATCGACCCCGTGGTCTCCCCCGGGCAAGCCTCGTGGGCATGGGATCGCAGCACCCGGGGCAAATGGACCGAGTGGGCGCCGGCCTCGTCCTCGAGGGTTCCGGTCAGGGTGTCGGGGGCGGCGATGCCTTGGAACCGGAGCGGACCCGCCTCCGTCTGCACCGCGAAGGTGATCGCCTTGGTGGCGTCGTCGACGGTCATGGAGGCGGCCGCCAGGGGCTCGGACTTGTCCGCGCCCTCGTAGGAGAGTGCATCGCCGTTGGGCGAACGGCGCAGGATGATGCGCTGACCGACGCGCGTCCCGCTCTCCGGCAGGGTGCAGAGATCGGCATACACGAAGGTCCCGGAGGCCCAGTTCGACTTGATCCAGGCCGCTTTGGCCTCGGCGGGGCTCATCGCGCCGAGGATTGCGAGGGCGGCCACGAAAATCGCGCCGGCCCGCCGCCATGTCGCCAGGGTCACCATCCCGTCGCCTCCCAAATTCGCGGCGCATCATCCGGCGCGCGCGTTTCCGGATTGCGACAGTCCTGTCAGGCCGCCGTGCGCGCGCGCCCCTGATGCTCGGCCTCCAGGGAAGCAAGAAGGATGCACAGGGCGATGCCCTCGGCCGCCTTCGTCACGTCGTCGAGGCTCGGAAAGGTCGGCGCGAGGCGCAGAACGCTGTCGCGCGGATCGCGGCCGTAGGGGGAGGTCGCCCCCGCCGGGGTCAGGGCGATGCCGGCTTCCTTGGCGAGGCGCACCACCTCGGTGGCCGTGCCCTCGCTGGCCTCGACGGTGATGAAGTAGCCGCCCTCCGGCCGGGTCCAGTGCGCCGCGCCGGTGCCGGCGAGATGCCGGTCGAGGGCCTCCTGAACGGCCGCGAATTTCGGCGCGATGAGTTCGCGATGCGCATCCATGTGGGCCTGGAGGCCGGCGGCGTCGCGCAGGAAGCGCACGTGGCGCAACTGGTTGAGCTTGTCGGGGCCGATGGTCTGCTTGGAGGACCGGGCCAGGAACCAGCGCGTGTTCTCGGGCGAGCCCGCGAAGGTCGCGAGGCCCGCGCCGGCCAGCGTGATCTTCGAGGTCGAGGCGAACAGGAATGGCCGGTTCGGGTGGCCCGCCTCGGCGCAGGCGCCGAGGATGTCACGCACCGGATGCCGGTCGGTCGTCAGGTGGTGCACCGAGTAGGCGTTGTCCCAGAACAGGCGGAAATCGGGGGCGCCGGTCTTCATGGCGGCCAGGCGCCGGACGGTCTCGTCGGAGAAGATCTCGCCCGACGGGTTGGCGTATTTCGGCACGCACCACATGCCCTTCACGGCGGGATCCGCGACCAGTTCTTCGACCACGTCCATGTCGGGGCCTTGCCCCGTCATCGGCACCGGGATCATGCGGATGCCGAATTCCTCGCAGAGCGCGAAGTGGCGGTCGTAGCCCGGCACCGGGCAGAGGAAGACCGGCGCCTCCTCCTTCGACCAGGGCCGCTCGGAGCCCGGCACGCCCTTCAGAAGGGCCCACACGATGGTGTCGTGCATCAGGGCGAGGCTGGAGGTGCCGCCGACCACGATCTGGTCGGCCGGCGCGTCGATGAGATGGGAGAACAGGGCGCGCAGCTCGGGCAGGCCCTGCTGGCCGCCGTAGTTGCGGGCATCCTCGCCCGCGGCGGTGGTGTAGTCGCCATTGCCCGGCAGCGCGAGCATTCCGGAGGAGAGGTCGAGCTGCTCGGGCGCCGGCTTGCCGCGCGTCATATCGAGCTTGAGGCCGCGGGCCTTGAAGGCCTCGTAGGCGCTCCTGGCCTGTGCGCGCAGATCCGCGAGTTCGGCCGTGCTGCGGTCGGCGATCGTCGTCATGGTGTGTCGGGTCCGGTTGAGGCCGCGCGGGCGGCGAAGCGGGGCGCACCATGACGTCTCGTGCGCCTCGCGTCACCCCGCCTGCGCGCGTATCTCCCCGGATCAGGGTTGCGTGATCCGACGAGCCGCGCCCTTGGGCACGGCCCGCCTGGGGATCGAGAGGGTGTGCCCCGGATCAGCCGGCCTTGTTCAGGGCCACAGCGACGAAGCGGGTGATGCCCTTGGCGTTCTTGACCCGCATCAGCACCGCCTTGCGGCCACTCGATTCGGCTGAGCGGACCCGCTCGGCGACCTCGGAGGGCTGCGAGACGCTGGAACCCGCGACATCGAGGATGATGTCGCCCTGCTCGATGCCCTTGGCCGCCGCCGGACCGTCCGGATCGACCTCCATCACCGCGACGCCCTCGGAGCCGGCACCGACCTCGGAGGCCGGAGCGAGACTGAGACCCAGGCGCGGCTGGCCGTTCGTGGACGAACCACGCTCGGTGCTCGCCACCTTGGTGTCGTTCGGCAGGGCGCCGAGTTCCACCGTGGCGGTGTCGGACTTGCCGCCGCGCAGGTAGGTGAGCTCGACCTTGGCGCCCGGCTTGATGCCGGCGATCTTGCGGGAGAGTTCCTTGGCGTCGTTGATCGGGGTGCCGTTGACCGATTCGATGACGTCGCCGGACTTCAGGCCGGCTTTCGCGGCGGGCGTGCCCGCTTCGGCGTGATCGACGAGGGCGCCCTTGGCCTTATCGAGGCCGAGGCCGTCGGCGATGTCCTTGGTCACGGGCTGGACCTGCACGCCGAGGTAGCCGCGCGCCACCTTGCCGTCGGCCCGGAGCTGGTCGACCACCGCCTGTACGGTCTCGGCGGGAATCGCGAAGGCCAAGCCCACGCTGCCGCCCGAGGGCGAGGCGATGGCGGTGTTCACGCCCACGACCTCGCCGCCGACATTGAAGGTCGGACCACCGGAATTGCCCTTGTTGATGGGAGCGTCGATCTGCAGGAAGTCGTCGTAGGGGCCGGCGCCGATGTCGCGGCCGCGAGCCGAGACGATGCCGGCGGTGACGGTGCCGCCGAGGCCGAACGGGTTGCCGATGGCCACCACCCAGTCACCGACGCGGGGGGCCGACTTGCTGAGCGAGACGTACGGGAAGGTGCCGCCCTCGGTGATCTTGAGGAGCGCCAGATCGGTCTTGGGGTCCTTGCCGATGACCTTGGCGTCGAGGGTGCGGTTGTCGTCGAGCGTCACCTGAACCGACTTGGCCTTGTCGACCACGTGATTGTTGGTGACGACGTAGCCGTCCGCCGAGATGATGAAGCCCGAGCCCATGGC
>NZ_JAQGKL010000198.1 GCF_028290105.1 Methylobacterium sp. | reverse complement strand
CCGGCGGCTACGCCAACCTCGAGAACTCGCACCGCTGGATGCTGGGCTTCGTGAAGGATTCGCCGCAATCCTCGCGCTACGCCGATTGCGCCGAGCGGATGACCGAGACCCTCGACTTCATGCGGGCAATCGGCATCAACCCAGAGACGCACCAGGAGGTCCGCACTACGGACTTCTACACCAGCCACGAAGCCCTGCTGCTCGGCTACGAGGAGGCGCTGACCCGCGTCGATTCGACGAGCGGCGACTGGTACGCGACCTCCGGGCACATGCTCTGGATCGGTGACCGCACCCGCCAGCCCGACCACGCCCACGTGGAATACGCACGCGGGATCAAGAACCCGATCGGCCTGAAGTGCGGTCCCTCGATGACCCCCGAGGGCCTGATCACGCTCGTCGACCAACTCAACCCGGCCAACGAGGCCGGGCGGCTGACGCTGATCTGCCGCTTCGGCGCCGACAAGGTCGGGGAACACCTGCCCGCTCTGATCCGGGCGGTGAAGCGGGAGGGGCGCAACGTCGTCTGGGTGTGCGATCCCATGCACGGCAACACGATCTCGGCCGGCGGCTACAAGACCCGCCCGTTCGAGCGCGTGATGCAGGAGATCGAGGGCTTCTTCGGCGTCCATCGGGCTGAGGGCACGGTGGCCGGCGGGATCCACCTGGAGATGACCGGCAAGGACGTCACCGAGTGCACCGGCGGCGCCCGGGCTCTGACGGCCGAGGATCTGCGCGACCGCTACCACACCTACTGCGACCCGCGCCTCAACGCCGAGCAGGCCCTGGAAGTGGCCTTCCTCACCGCCGAACTGGTGAAGCGCGAGCGCACGGCCGTCGAGCGTCCACGCCTCGACGCGGCGGAGTAGAGCCTCAGAGACCGGTTGGCGCACCGCGCCGGCCGGTCTGCTTCGCCCTCAGGCGGCGACCATCGCGTCGCCGAAGCGCTGCACCAGCGTCATCTCGAGCTTGCCGGACATACTCTCCAGGATCACCATGGCCTCGCGGGCGGGCATCGGGGGCTTGTAGGAGCGCCGCTCGGTCAGGGCCGCGTAGATGTCGCAGATCGTCAGAAGCCGCACCGTGTCGCTGATCTCGGCACCCGCGAGACCGTCGGGATAGCCCGACCCGTCGAGCATCTCATGGTGGTGGCGGACCGCGCCGAGGGTGGCGGCATCGCACTGGCTGTCGCGCAGGATCTCGTAGCCGATCACGGGATGCGTGCGCATGATCGTCATCTCGTCGGCGGTGAGGCGGCCGGGTTTGTTCAGGATCTCGCGCGGGATCCGGGCCTTGCCGACGTCGTGCAGCAGCGCAGCGCGCACGAAGTGCTCGCGATCCGCGGTCCGGAAACCGAGATGCAGCACGAACTGCGCCGCCACGCCGGCCACCAGCAAGCAGTGCTGGTAGGTCGCGTCGTCGTGGGTCCAGACGGTTTCGAGCCAGCGGGTCAGGCCGCCTTCGCGCACCGCCGAGAGGATCGGGTCGAGTCCGGCATTGATCTGCGGCAACGAGACCGTTCCACCGTCCCGGACGTTGTCGAAGAGGCCGGTCAATACCTGCGTCGCTTGGCTGACACCCTGCACGACGGGCTGGACCCTTGGATCCGGCTCCACGGCGGCGATCTGGTCGATCAGGGCCTGCACGACGATGTGGGGGGCGGTGTAGGCCGGAAAGCAGACCGTCGCGCCGAGATCGCGCGCAATTCGAAGGTCCTGGTCGGAGGTCGAGCGCAACAGGCAGACCAGGGGAATCTCGGTGGCCTTCCCACGCGGTACGAAGGCCCGCAGGCGGCTCACCGACTCGCGACGGCTGAGCGTGAGGTCGGACACGATGGCCTGCGGTGACACGCCGGCGGCTGGATCCTCGCCGCTGGCGACGACCTCACAGCGTCCGATGCCTTTGATCAACGTTTCGAGGGCGGCACTCCGGTCGGGACGGTCCGTCAGCAGGTAGATGGCCCCTTGCCCCATGTCGCTTCGGTCCCTTGCCCCCCAGGGTTTATGGACTCAATTTGAAAACAACTCGTTTATCGAATGCGGCGGTCGCCGTGCGGCAAATCAATCAGCAGCAACAAGCAGAAACCGACGTGGGTTTTTGCACTGCGCCAATTTAGAATATCTATAAACCTGAAAACACTCCTATAGTGATGCTTGATACCGAATTGCCCTTACAATCACCGGTGCATGTGCAGGTGTCGCAAAGCAAGAACGGTTTCTAAATTTTCTTGTCCGTCGAAATTTCGGTTTTGGCCTCGCTGGACTCGTGCCGAGCGCATGCGCACGTCGCGGATGCCACGCTGCTGACGTTCGGCGAGCGTCTGGAGCTTGGAATCGGCCCGGGACCATGGCCGCCCCTCCGCCACGGCGAAGCGCGCGTCCGTGGTACACCAGCGGCGGCTTCCTTCTCATTTGTTCACGTTGTGTTGTGGATCGCGATGGCCAGATGTTGGCGTCGATCCCCCGATAAGGAGCGACGTCTACAGGTCCGGATCTCGATGCCCGGTGCCTTCCCTCCTCGAACCGTCGTGATCCGCATCCCGTGAAGATCGCCATCATCGCGCATCTCAAGTTCCCGATCGCCCAGCCGTTCTCGGGAGGCTTGGAGATGCACACGCATCTGCTCGCATCCGCGCTTCAGGCTCGCGGGCATTCGGTCACGCTGTACGCGTCCGAGGGATCGCACGGGCCGTTCGGCCTCGTGCCGGTCTGTGCGCCCACGGGTTGCGCCTTCGACGACGTCTCCGAGGCCCGGATCGATGCCGCCGAGAACGGCGCCTATGCGCGGATCATGGATGCGGTCGCGGCCGGGGACTACGACGTCGTCCACAACAACAGCCTGCACTTCCTGCCGCTGCTTCGGGCGGGCGAACTCGCGGTGCCGATGGTCACCGCGCTGCACACGCCGCCGTTCGAGCCCTTCGTCCGCGGCGTCCGCGCCCGGGCACGGGACATGACCTTCGCCGCCGTGTCGCCGTCCCTGGCGCGCGAATGGCAGGAACTGATCGGCGAGCCCGTCGTCATCGGCAACGGCATCGATCTCAGCGCATTCCAGTATTCCGCGACGCCGATGGGCGAGCCGCATGCGATCTGGATGGGACGACTGGTTCCCGAGAAGGGCCCCCACCTCGCCATCGACGCGGCCCGAGCCGCGGGTCTGCCGCTCAAATTCGCCGGTCCGCGCTCGAATCCCGCCTATTGGGACGATGAGATCGCCCCCCGCCTCGGCGACGACATCACCTATCTCGGCCATCTCGGGCACGACGACCTCGCCCGCCGTGTGGCCGAGGCGCATGTCGCCCTCTGCACGCCGCGCTGGGAGGAGCCGTTCGGCCTCGTCCTGGCCGAGTTCCTGGCCTGCGGCATCCCCGTCGCCGCTTTCCGCCGGGGCGCCATTCCCGATATCCTCGACGTCTGCTCGGGCGTGCTGGCGGAGGCCGACGACGTGGCCGATCTCGGGCGGGCGGTAACGCGCGCCCTTCGGCTCGACCGCGCCGATTGCAGGCGCCGGGCCGAGCACCTGTTCGATGCCGCGACCATGACCGCGCGCTACGAGGACCTCTACGACACCGAGTTGCAGCGGGCCGCCGCGGCGCGCGTCGTCGCGCGTGTCAGCAATGCCTGAGCGGGACCTGTCCCTCGGCCGGGCCGCAATCTGCGTCCCGGCTCGCAACGAGGTGGAAGCGCTCCCGCGCCTGATCCGATCCCTCGACCGTCAGGAAGGGACCGGGGACGGGGCGCGCCTGCGCGTGGTCGTGTTCGCCAACAACTGCACCGACGCCACCGCCACCACCCTGCGGACGATGGCGCGGAGGGGCGAGGTCCCGAACCTCGACCTGCGCATCATGGAAGCGGCCATCGCGCCGCCGGACGCCCATGTGGGCACCGCCCGGCGCCGGGCGCTCGATGCGGGGGCGGATTGGCTGATCCGGGACGGCGTCGTGGACGCTGTCCTGCTCAGCACCGATGCCGATGCGATCGTGCCGAGCGATTGGGTCCAGGCCAACCTGCGCGCCCTGCGCGGGGCCGAACTCGTCGGCGGACGCCTGGTCCTGCAGGGTGACGAGCGTCAGGACGACCCAAACCTGCATGCCCTGCATCGGCGGATCGAGGAATACTGGTCGGCCGTGCGCGCGTTGGAGGAGGCACTCGATCCCCCGGCCCACGACCCGGCGCCGCGCCACGGCGACCACGTTGCCGCAAGCCTCGGGCTGCGGGCCGACCTCTATCGTCAGGTCGGCGGGTTGCCGATGCTGGCCTGCGGCGAGGACAACGCCCTGGTCTCGCGCGTGCGCTGGCACGGCGGGCGGGTGCGGCATTGTCCCCATGTGTCCGTCGCCGTCTCGGACCGGGGGATCGGCCGCGTCCAGGGCGGCATGGCCACGGAGATGAGCCGGCGCGCCCGCGTCGCCGTCGGTGCAGAGACTTACGACCTGCCTCCGGCCCGGCACTGGCGCGCGCTGATCGAGCGTCGCCGTTCGGTCGCCGCCGCGTTCTCGCATCGCTCCGGCCCGGAAGCGGGCTTGGAAGCACTCGGCCTCGCACCGGCCGACATCGCCGCCATCGCGCCGGCTCGATGCCCGAACGCCATCGCCCTGGTCGAGCGGGTGGAGGAGCGGATCGGCGAGGGAATCCCAACGGCCGTGGCGGTGCCCCTCGACGAGGCCCTGGCCGGCCTGCACGCGATGCTCGTCGAGGCGCGGATGGCGCGGGTCGCATGACGCGGCGGCCGATCGGCTACTACGTCCACCATCAAGGGGCCGGCCATTGGCAGCGAGCCCGCCTCATCGCGAAGGCCCTCGACCGGCCGGTGACCCTGATCGGGACGCTTGCTGAGATCGACACGCGCGATGCCACCGTCCCGCTCCTCGACCTGCCCGACGACCGCCTGCTCTCGGCCTTCGACGGGCGGGACGGGGCGGCCGAGCGACCGCACGCTCTGCACTATGCGCCGTTGGGAGCGGACAATGTCCGGGCGCGCATGGGGCGGCTCGCCGCTTGGATCACCGCATCCGACCCGGCCCTCATGGTCGT
>NZ_JAQGKL010000144.1 GCF_028290105.1 Methylobacterium sp. | reverse complement strand
ATGCGCCAGGCCCTCGCCCGGCGGGAGTTCCAGCTGCACTACCAGCCGCAGATGCAGTTGGACGGCAATCGTCTGGTGGGCTGCGAAGCGCTCATCCGCTGGCAGCATCCTACGCGCGGCATGGTCTCGCCCCTCGATTTCATCCCGCTCGCCGAGGAAATCGGCCTCATCGTGCCGATCGGCGAGTGGGTCATGCGCCAGGCGTGCCGCGATGCCATGACTTGGCCGGCCCCCATCTCCGTCGCCGTGAACGTCTCGCCGGCGCAGTTCAAGAGCGAGCGCCTCGTCGAGATGGTGATGTCGGCGCTGGCCGCCTCGGGGCTGCCCGCGACGCGCCTGGAGGTCGAGATCACCGAAGGCGTTCTCCTGCAGGAGAACGACAAGACCCTGCAGACTCTGCATCGCCTGAGGGAACTCGGCGTGCGCGTGTCGATGGACGATTTCGGCACCGGCTACTCGTCCCTGAGCTACCTGCGCTCGTTTCCCTTCGACAAGATCAAGATCGACCGGTCGTTCGTCAGCGACCTCTCCGGCAAGCGCGACGGCGAGGCGATCATCCGGGCGATCGCGGGCCTCGGCAGGAGCCTCGGCATGACGACCGTCGCGGAGGGCGTCGAGACCGCCGACCAGATGGCGCGCATCCGGGCGGAGGGCTGCACCGACGTGCAGGGCTACCTCATCAGCAAGCCGGTCCCCGCCGCAGAGGTCCTGACGTTCCTCTCGGCCGATCGTCCCACCTACTGATCCGAGCTTCCGCCCCTCCGGAGTTGTCGCCGTGCGTGACCTGTACCGCCTCGTTTATGCCAGCAAGAACCTCCTGCAGGGGTCGGACGCCGAGATCGCCGAGGCGGTGTCGCAGATCCTCATCGCCTCTCAGCGCAACAACGCCACGGTGGATGTCACCGGGGCCTTGATGTTCAACGCCGGCGCGTTCGCGCAAGTGCTGGAAGGCCCCCAGCAGGGCGTCGAGAGCACCTTCGAGCGCATCCAGTGCGATCCCCGCCACGGCGACGTGACGGTCCTGCAATGCGGCCCGGCCGAGCGGCGCAGCTTCGCGAACTGGTCGATGGCCTTCGTCGGACAGTCCGCGCCGGGTCGTGCCCGCTGGGAGGGAATCGCGGCGGCGAGCGGGTTCGACCTGTCGCGGCTCGACGGCGACGCGGTGTTTGCCATGCTGCACGGCCTTGTGCTGGACGAAGAGGGCCTGCCGCCCGTGGCGAGCGCCCTGCCGACGCCGGCGATGGCCGCCGGCACGCTCGCGCCTGTCCTGGATGTCGAGCGGGTGCGCGCGGAGCTTCCGCAGCCCGGGCAAGCCCTGCAGGGCCCGCAAGCTTCGCAGGGCCCGCAAGCCTCGCAGGCCCAAGTCCTGGAAGCATCGCACGAAGCGCATGCGATCCCGGCCGCGCCCGCGCCGGACGGGAAGCACACATCGACCAACACAGCCGGGCCCGGCCTGGCACTCACCGTGTTGCGTAGCGCTCTTTCGCAGGAGCGTCAGCGCACCACCGATCTGCGCAACGAACTCGACGATGTGCGGATCGCCCTCGCGCTTCAGCAGGAGCAGTCCGAGGTACTTCGGCAGGAGCGGGATGTCTGGGCCAGGCGTGCGCAGTTGCTCGCGACCGTCATCAGCCAGGAGGCCAGGGCTGTCGCAGACGCATCTGAAGCGGCCAAAGCCGAAGCTGATCCGGGAAGCGAGGCGGGCCGCTCAGGTGCCTCGATGAAGGCCGTCGCCTGAGATGGTTCGCTCACGGCCGAGACACGGAGAGCGGACGCGGTTCGCACAGTGATCACCCTTGCATGCCACTGCGCCGACGGTTCGTGACCGCGCACCACCCCGCAGGCCTGTGAGGGTTTTTGGAAGCAGCCGTCGGTCAGGCGCCTGTTCCTGCAGGATCGCTCCCGGTCGGGTCGGGGATCTCATGCCTCTCGCCTCGGGGCGCGAACTTTGCCGCCCCTCTCGTCATGGCATCAAGGACCGCCACGAGCCGTACCGATGAAGTCGACGAAGGCGCGAAGCGGCGCGGGTAGGTAGCGACGACCGGGATAATAGAGGAAGGGCCCCGGAAAGCCCTGCCACCAGGGTTCCAGGACAGGCTCGAGAGCACCGCTGTCGAAGTGCGGGCGCAGCCAGTCCTCGAACAGGCTGATGACGCCGGTGCCTGCGATGGCCGCATCCACGGCGAGATCGGTGGCGGCTCCGACGCGTACGATGAGAGGGCCCGTCGGTTCGATCCGGACGATCTCCCCGTCACGCTCGAACTCCCAGGCCGTCATCGATCCGCTCGCGAAGCGGCCGCGAAGGCAGGCGTGGTCCAAGAGATCGCGCGGATGCCCGGGGCGGCCGTGGCGATCGAGGTAGACCGGGGCGGCGGCCGTCGCGAAGCGCTGGACGCGGGGACCGATCGGGACCGCGATCATGTCCTGTTCGAGCCGTTCGTCGTAGCGGATGCCGGCATCGCATCCCGCCGCGAGCACGTCGACGAAGCCGTCCTCGGCGACCACGTCGAGGCAGATGTCCGGGTAGGCCGCGAGGAAGGGCGGCACGATCCGAGGCAGCACCAGTCGCGCCGCGCTAACCGGCACGTTGAGCCGGAGCGTGCCGGCCGGGCGGTCGCGAAATCCGTTCACCACGTCCAGTGCCGCCTCGACCTCGCTCAGGGCCGGCGTCAGCCGTTCGAGCAGACGCAGGCCCGCCTCGGTCGGCACGACGCTGCGTGTGGTGCGGTTCAGCAGCCGGATACCGAGCCGGGTCTCCAATCGACGGACGGCTTCGCTGAGGCCGGACGCGCTCAGGCCGCTCGCCCGTGCGCCGTCGCGAAACCCGCCGGCGCGCGCCACGGCGACGAACGCGGACAGGCCCCCGAGATCGACCGCCATTGTTCGTCTCCTCGCACAGCCCGTGCGCACTGAGCCGGATTATCACGCAATCGACCCAGGTCTACAGCCTTCCTCATCACGACGGCGAGACACGGAAGAGACAACCATGACCGACATCGAACAGGCCGGGACCTGCGCGCTCGGGAATCGCACCGTAAGGCGCCTGGGCTACGGCGCCATGCAGCTCGCGGGACCGGGTGTGTTCGGGCCGCCCAAGGACCGGGCCGGAGCCATCGCGGTCCTGCGCGAGGCGGTGGCGCATGGGGTGAACCACATCGACACCAGCGATTTCTACGGCCCCCATGTCACCAACCAGCTGATCCGCGAAGCGCTTCATCCCTACCCGGACGACCTCGTGATCGTCACCAAGATCGGCGCCCGGCGCGGTGAAGACGGATCGTGGAACCCGGCCTTTTCGCCCGAAGACCTCACGCGCGCCGTCCACGACAACCTGCGCCATCTCGGCGTCGAGGCCCTCGACGTGGTCAACCTGCGCATCATGTTCGACGTACATGGACCGGCCGAGGGCTCGATCGCGGCGCCGCTCGCCACCCTCGCCGAGCTTCAGCGCCAGGGGCTGGTGCGCCGGATCGGCCTCAGCAACGTAACGGCCCGTCAGGTCGTCGAGGGACGGGGCGTCGCGGACATCGTATGCGTCCAGAACGCGTACAATCTCGCGCACCGGGCGGATGACGCCCTCGTCGACGAACTCGCGGCCACCGGCATCGCCTTCGTGCCGTTCTTCCCGCTGGGCGGCTTCAGCCCGCTCCAGTCGGGCACCCTGAGTGCCGTTGCCGAGAGCCTCGGCGCGACGCCCATGCAGGTGGCGCTCGCCTGGCTGCTCGCCCGTTCGCCCAACATCCTGCTGATCCCCGGGACATCGTCGCTGGCGCATCTACGGGAGAACCTCGCTTCAGCGGACCTGTCGCTTTCGAAGGACACGATGACGAGGCTCGATCGGATTGCCGACCGGCCGTAGTCCGGGTTCGGACGCTTCAAGCCGAATGGGTGCTCCTCGGCCGACAGAGACCACTCGTCAGCCCCGAATCCCGTTGTCATAGGGCTTCCGTCGCCTGTCAGCACGGTCCTTGGTCGTGCGGCTCGCATGAGTGGCCACAGTCACGTCCCAAGGCGTCGGTTTCTGAAAGATCCCGGCGAGAAAGCCCAGAAACGCTTTCACGTTCGGATTGCCTCGGCGGCTCTCCGGCCAGAGGGCGGTTATCGCGTGCCGATCCACGGAATAGTCGTGCAGGACCGGGACAAGGTCCCCGCGCTCGACAAACGGCGCCGCCAAATAAGTCGGTGAGATGCCGATGCCGCCGCCCGCGATGAGAGCGGCCGCGACCGCATCGCTATTGTCCATAATGATGCCGGCATTCGGCACGATCTCAACCTTGCGATCCCCGACCCGGAAAGGCCAGCGCAGCGCTTGGCCCGTGCTCTGGAACCGGAAGTTCACGCAGTCGTGGCCGACGAGTTCGTCCGGATGTCGTGGGTTCCCGCGCTCGGCCAAGTAGGCTGGGGATGCGAATGCGCAGACACGATGCGGTGCCAGCGTCCGGGCAATCAGACGATTATCTCCGAGATCGCCGACGCGGATCGCCACGTCGATGCCTCCTTCGATCAGGTCTGCGACATCGTCGCCTAGGCGTAGGTCCACCAGGAGCTTCGGATAGCGTGCGCGGAAGCGCGGCAGCTCCGGGGCGAGCAGGTGCAGCCCTATCGGCAGCGGGGCCGTGATCTTCAGGGTCCCGGCCGGTTCCGAGCGGGCTGCCACTGCGATCTGCTTGATTGCCTCGGCGTCGCGCAGCAGACGAAGGGCTCGCTCGTGGAGGTCGTGTCCCTCCTGGGTGAGCTTCAAAGAGCGCGTGGTGCGATGAAAGAGGCGCAGGCCAAGACGCTGCTCCAGGCGCTGAACGCTCTTGCTCACCGCCGACGGCGAGATCGAAAGCGCGCGCCCCGCCGCGGTGTAGCTCCCCAGTGAGCCCGCACGAGCAAACGCGACAAGGCTCGTGAGCCTGTCGAGACCAGTCTGTTCCTTCATGGCATAACTGAAACGCTTCACAGCGGAATTATCAACTTCGTTCGCTATGAATAGCGTCCGGTCATGAGCGCCCCGAGAGCGCCCTGACCGGGACCATGACGATGAACCGAGTCGCCTCACCCAACGCGTCCACGCTGACGGACCGAACCATCGTCATCTTCGGTGGCACCTCCGGGATCGGATTGGCGGCCGCGATTCAGGCGAAGGCTGCGGGCGCGAAGGTTATCGTCGTCCGGTTCAATCCCGAGGGCGCGGCGAAGGTGGCGGCCGAGAACGGGCTGGACGGATGGCGCGCCGCCGACGTGACCAGGGCCGAGACCGTCACGACAGCCCTAGCCGACATCCCCCACGTCGATCACCTCGTTCTCCTGGCCGGAACATTCGTCGCCGGCAGGATCCTGGAGGCCGAGGTCGAGTACCTGAAGCGTGCATTCGATGAGCGGATCTGGGCGGCGGTCCATATTCTGCGCACGATCGGCGACCGCCTCGCTTCTGATGGCTCTGTAACCTTCATCTCCGGTGCGTTGGCGGATCGCCCCAGCGCCCAGGGCACGGCCGTGCTGGCGGCCGCCTCCGCCGCGATGGAGGCCTTCGCGCGCGGCCTCGCGCTGGAACTGGCGCCGGTGCGCGTAAACACGCTTTCGCCCGGCACGACAGACACCCCGCTCCTGGCTCGCACGCTCGGCGCCCATCGCGATGCCTACGTCGCAGCGCTCACCGAGAAGCTCCCTCAGCGCCGCCTCGGCACGGCGACTGAGGCCGGCGCGGCGGTTGTCTTCCTCATGAGCAACGGCTTCATGAACGGCGAAACCCTCCACGTGGATGGCGGCGCGCGCCTCATCTGATCGGTCGACTTGATCTCGCCGAGGCCCAGCCGCCGACGGTCACTGCCCAAGCAAATGTCCACTTCTAGGGTTGGGCTCCAAGACGCAGACAGGCGCATTTGCGCCCGGTCCCGACGTAGACCGGGTCAACAGCGTCCGACCCAAGCCTGTGCCATCACCGAACGCACGCAGCCCCGGACCGCTTGGAGCGGCCGGGGCTGCTGTCCTGGGTTTGACGCCAAAAGCCTCAAGTTGCAGGCTGCCCGCCTATTAGGCGATCAGCAATCATCGCCCTTCTTGCCGACCGCTTGGTTCGCACCGGCGTTGTTCATGGCACCCACGGTCCCGGGTGCGGCAGGCTGCTGGCCGCCGGCCAAGTTCTTGCTGGCAGGGTCTTCGTTCCCCTTGGTCGCCGAGGTGCTCGCACCTTGCTTCTCACCGAGCCCCTGGTTGGCGCCAACGTTGTTCATCGCACCGACCGTGCCCGGCGACGCAGGTTGCTCACCGCCAGCGAGGTTCTTGCTTCCGGGATCAACTGTCGCCGTCTTATCCTTGGACGCTCCAGTGTTGCATGGCGCGGCAAAGGATGTTCCGGCCGTAAGCGCAAGTACAGAAGCGACGCTAGCAACGATGAAAAGCTTCACGATAATTCCTCCGGAGTTGTTGGTTGAAGGAATAATTCCGCATACGGAAGATCGGTTCCATTCTGAAGCGGAAGCTGACCCGCGCCGACTGATCTTCAGCCCCAAATATCATCTCCGCAGTCTGCTCGCCCTGGTAGCAAAACGCGCTTTGGAAAATACAGGCGCTGATTGGTGTGTGGGCCGGAATAAACCAACCCGCCGGAACGTGGTTCATGCTTATGCCGGCTATCTTGATCCCAGGATCGGACCGGTGCCGACGACGCTAGTGTTTCCTCCAGAATTCTCCTGGCGTTGTCGGCCTCAGTGAATTTGATCTTCGGCATCCGATCATGATTCGGTCTTTCGATCGCCTGGACGATCCAACCGAGAGTGAGATCGTCGACGCCTATGTGCCCGACGCCCAACGTCTCGCGGCTGTGCCTGCGCCTAGGCCGATGCCATGATCCGCCAAATCACGACTTGGGGCGAGCATCGGTGCAAGGTTGCGTTAGGTACCATTCAGAATCGGTATGCCAACTCCTCCCGACTGCGGTTACCGAAAGCTCCCGAGGGCGCTAGTCGGTGAGCCGAAGAAGCGAGGCGACACGACATGAGTGGTCACCAAGGGCGGGTAACTTGCCCCGAAATGAGCGAGATAGCTGCCAAAGATCTGACTGCCACGGTAAGTCGTTCGCCTCTCCCCGAGCTCGTGCGCGACCATCTGGGCCGCCAGCTCCAGATCATCTATGCATCTCTCACAATGGAGGAGCAGCCGCATAAGCTCCTCGACCTGATCGCACAGCTTGACGTGGTGCTCGCCACCCAGGACAAGCATGCGGCGTCCGTGTTTCGTGACGATCTGCTCGCAGCTCTGCCCGGACTGCGCACCTTTGCAATGTCGCTCGTTGCCAATTCAGCCCGCGCGGATGATCTCGTGCAGGAGACACTCCTGAAGGCTTGGGCGAGCCA
>NZ_JAQGKL010000132.1 GCF_028290105.1 Methylobacterium sp. | reverse complement strand
ATGATCGCCAACGTCACCTACGAGCCGATGCTGACCTATGCCTGCGTGGCGGGGATGTACTTCGCCCTGTGCTTCCCGATCAGCCTCTACGCAAGGGTCCTCGAAAGGAAGCTCGCATGAACGCCGTTCCCGATGCCGCGACCGGGGGCGGCGCCTCGGGTGCGCCGCACACGCAGGTCGGCGCGCCGATCCTGCGGATCACGGCGCTGCGCAAGTCCTACGGCACGCACGAGGTGCTGCGTGGCATCGACCTCGACGTCATGCGCGGCGAGGTGATCGCGATCATCGGCAGGAGCGGCTCGGGCAAGAGCACGCTGCTGCGCTGCATCAACGGCCTGGAGGTCTTCCAGCACGGATCGCTGATCGTGGACGGCCGGCACCTCCTCCACGACAATGCCAAGGCCATGCGCGACCTGCGCCAGGGCGTCGGCATGATCTTCCAGAACTTCAACCTGTTTCCCCACCTCTCGGTGGGCCGCAACGTGATGCTGGCCCCGCACCTCGTGAAGAAGCGGCCGGGGGCCGAGAACGAGGCCCGTGCGCGCCAGCTTCTCGCCCGTGTCGGCCTGGCCGAGAAGTTCGACGCCCTGCCCGACAAGCTCTCGGGCGGCCAGCAGCAGCGGGTCGCCATCGCCCGGGCGCTCGCCATGGACCCGGCGATCATGCTCTGCGACGAGATCACCAGCGCCCTCGATCCGGAACTCGTCGGCGAGGTCCTGCGCGTGGTCGAGTCCCTCGCCGACGAGGGCATGACCCTTCTCATGGTCACCCACGAGATGAGCTTTGCCCGCAAGGTCGCCGACCGGGTCATCTTCATGCACCAGGGGCTCGTCCACGAGATCGGCCCGCCGGCCGACCTGTTCGGGTCCCCGAAGACGCCGGAACTGCGCCAGTTCCTGTCCTCGTTGCACGATTAGGGGCGACATCCGATCGGCGTGGCCTTGAAGATCGGTGACCCATTCGGCTCCGGTGTGTTCGAGCGAGGCGCCCGCCGCTCAGAACATCCCATTCGGGTTGGCGGAATCCTCCGGCAGGACTTGCAGCACGTCCCAATGCTCGACGATCTTGCCACGACCGTCGAGCCGGAAGAGATCCATGGCCGCGTAGTCGTGGTCGCCCGGCCAGTGCTGCAAACAATGCAGGACGACGAGATCGCCCTCGGCAACCGCTCGCTTCACCTCGACCCATTTGCCCGGCCACTCCCGCGCCATGCGTTCGAAATAAGCGATGAAGCCGTCCTTGCCGGTGGCCACATGCGGGTTGTGCTGGATGTACGCGTCGCCGACATAGCGGTCGATCGCTTCGCGCGGCTGGCAGTCGTTGAACATCAACCGATAGAACGCAACTACGTTTGCCTTATTGCGCGCGAGGTCCGTCATACTGTTCCGCCTTCGTGATTAGTTGGAACGCGAATCCGTGAGGTTTGTCCGCAGAGGTAACGCAGTCGGTCATGATGGGCGGCCCACATGACCGCTCTCCACCCAAAACGCCTCGTCAAGCAATCGCGCCGACCGCGTTCCGGCTTGGGAGCGCGCCATCGAGCAACGCGCATCAACTGAACCTCGGCGCCGATACCTTGCCCGAGGCGACGTGAGGCCGGTGCGCGCGGAACATTCGGCGCCGGGGTTCCCTTCACCTGAGGTCTCCCACGCAACGGAATGGTCCAACCATGCCGCAGATGTTCGACTGGATCTTCTTCGCCATCGTGCTCCCCGTCCCGCTCTTGCTGGTCTGGGACTGGTACAGGCATCGCGAAACCTGAACGGCGACAGGCTCTCGGCCCAGGTTATCGGCCCGGCGCCGCCGCGAGGGCCTTCCGGAACTCGTCCTCGGGCAGCAGGGCGCCGCCGGTCGTCCAGACCACGTGCGTGCCGCCGCGCGCTTCGAGCAGGCTCGAGCGCGCTGGCCGGACGGCGGCGAAGGCCGCCGCCGCAGAAGGCTCGAGGCGCAGGCCCGCCCGTTCCCAGAGGTCGCGCAGCCACCGGAACAGGTCGGCATCCTCGACGGTGATCACCGCCTCGATCAGCGCCCCCACCGTGCCGGCGACGAGCAGCGAGGCCTGGGAGACGGCGAGCCCGTCGGCCGCCGTGCGGTTGTCGAGGCCGATGTCGTAGACGCTGACGGGCTGGTCCAGGCCGGCGGCGAGCTGCACCAGCATGCAGGGGGCAGCCACCGGCTCCACGAAGATGCAGCGCACCGCGTCGCCGTAGAGGAGCTTCAAGCCGAGCGTCACGCCCCCCGGCGCACCGCCGACGCCGCAGGGCAGGTAGACGTGGAGCGGGTGTTGGACATCGACGGTGATGTGGGCGGCCTCCAGCTGGCGCTGTAGGTCGAAGGCCGCCGCAGCGTAGCCGAGGAAGAGATCGACCGAACTCTCGTCGTCGACGAAATGCGCGTCCGCGCGCCCCGCAAAGGCGGCGCGGGCGGCCGCGACCGCGCTGCCGTAATCGCCCGCATGCTCGACCACCCGAGCGCCGATGTCGCGCAGGCGCGCCTTCTTCCAGGCCTTGGCGTCGTGGGACATGTGGACCTCGACCTGAAAGCCGAGCGTGCGCGCCATTACGCCGACGCTGAAGCCGAGATTGCCCGTGCTGCCCACCGCCACGGTGTAGGCGCCGAACGCCCGCCGCAGGTCCGGCTCGGCGAGGCCTGCGTAGGATGCGCCGGACGCGAGCCAACCCGCGCGCCGCGCCAGGGTCTCGGCATAGACCAACACCTCGTAGACGCCGCCGCGCGCCTTGATGCAGCCCGTCACCGGCAGGGCGTGGTCGGCCTTGACCCAAATCGCGGCGCCCATCTCCCCCGCCACGTGAGCCGCCACGTCGGGCTGCAGCGCCAGCAGGCTGGAATCGATCCGCCCGGTCTCCAATTCCGGAAACAGGCGCGCCAGGAGGGGATCGAAGCGGCGCCAGCGCGCCTCGGCGTCCGCGACATCGGCGAGGCCGAAGGTGAGCCCCGGCAGGATCTCGGCCGCCGGGCGCCGATGCGGGTTGCGCCACACGGTCGGTCGGCCCGCGCGGACGGCATCCGGAATCCCATCGAGGCGGTCGGGCATGCGGGCGGTTCCTTCTCGGATCTCGGATTCACAGGTCGAGGGGCGCATTGTCGACCACCTCCTTCATCACGAAGAAGGTGCGGGTCTGGCGCACGCCCGGCAGGGCGATCAGCGTGGCGCTGTGCAGGCGGTTGAAATCCGCCATATCGGAGACGCGGATCTTGAGGAAGTAGTCGAAATCGCCGGCCACCAGGTGGCAGTCGAGCACCATCGGCATGGCGCGTGCCGCCGCCTCGAACGCCGCGAAACTCTCCGGTGTCGAGCGGTCGAGCACCACGCCGACCATGACGAGCGAGCCGCGCCCGACCTTGTCCGGCGCGATGAGGGCACGCACCCCCCGGACATAGCCCTCGTCGAACAGGCGCTGGATGCGGCGGTGGCAGGTGGCTGCGCTGGTGTTCACCCGCTTGGCGATCTCGGCATTGCCCATCCGTCCGTCCGCCTGAAGCAGGCGGAGAATCTTCAGGTCCATCCGGTCGAGCGCAGCGTCCACGAACGATCCTTCCGTTTCAGGCGTCAGCCGCGCAACGACGGTTCGTCGCGCGGCTTCCGCGACAGCGAATTGCAAGTTTCATGCGCGCATTTCGAGAGCACCTTTCGCCGGACGTTTGCTAGCTTTTTCGCGCTCTTCGCGAAGGACATTGTCGAACCATGCTGTCGAACTTCGAGCGCTACCCCCTCACCTTCGGGCCGACCCCAATCGAGCACCTGCCGCGGCTCACCGCCCATCTCGGCGGCGACGTGCTGATCTATGCCAAGCGCGAGGATTGCAATTCCGGACTGGCTTACGGCGGCAACAAGCTGCGCAAGCTCGAATACATCGTGCCCGACGCCATCGCGAGCGGGGCCGACACCCTGGTCACCATCGGCGGCGTGCAGTCCAATCACACCCGCATGGTCGCGGCGGTCGCCGCCAAGATCGGCATGAAGTGCCGGCTGATCCAGGAGGCCTGGGTTCCGCACGAGGACGCCGTCTACGACCGGGTCGGCAACATCCTCCTGTCGCGCATCATGGGTGCCGAGACGCAACTCGTGGACGAAGGCTTCGACATCGGCATCCGCGCGAGCTGGACGAACGCCCTGGAGGACGTGAAGGCCAAGGGCGGCAAGCCCTACGCGATCCCGGCCGGTGCCTCGGTGCACAAGTTCGGCGGCCTCGGCTTCGTGGGTTTTGCCGAGGAGGTCCGCGCGCAGGAAGCCGAGATGGGCCTGCATTTCGACTACATCGTCGTCTGCACCGTCACCGGGTCGACCCATGCGGGCATGGTGGTGGGTTTCGCCGCCGACGGGCGCGCCCGCAACGTCATCGGCATCGACGCGTCCTGCACGCCCGCGCAGACGAAGGCCCAGGTGCTGGAGATCGCCCGCAACACCGCCGCGCTGATCGGGGCACCGGCGATCGGCCCCGACGACATCGTGCTGAACGAGGATTACGCCTACCCGGTCTACGGCGTGCCCTCGAAGGAGACCATCGAGGCAATCCGGCTCTCGGCCAGGCTCGAGGGCATGATCACCGACCCGGTCTACGAGGGGAAGTCGATGCAGGGCATGATCGATCTCGTGCAGAAGGGCTTCTTTCCCAAGGGGTCGCGGGTGCTCTACGCGCATCTCGGCGGCGCGCCGGCCCTGAACGGCTACAGCTACACCTTCCGCAACGGCTGATCCCTCACAGGCCGCCGGGTTCCACCGGCGGCAGCGCGGCGATGAGCTGTCGCAGGAAGGCCTGGACCGCGTGCGGGAGCTTGCGGTCCCGCATCACCTGGACCTGGATGCCGCGCATCAGGCTGACCCGCGAACGCACGGGAATGCAGACGAGTTCTCCCAGCCGCACGGGCGTCTGCACCGAGAGGGCCGACATCAGCGCAATGCCCTTCGTGCGGCGGATGAACGGCAGGAGCGCCGACAGGATGTTGGCCGTCAGCGTCGGCTCGATGGCGATCCCCTCCGCCTGGCAGGCGGCATCGAAGACCCGGCGCGCGGTGGTGTCGAGGGTCGGCACCGCGATCGGGTAGGCTGTGAGATCGGAGAGCTGGATCGAGGGCCTGCCCGCCAGGGGATGATCGGGGGCGCTCAGCGCCACCATCTCCACCATGTTGTCGTAGGCGACCGCGATCAGGCTCGAGGGCGCGAACGCGAAGGTGATGCCGATATCGGCGTCACCCGCGGCCACCACCTGCGTGACCTGGCCCGGTGGCAGCATCTGCACCTCGAACCGAATGCCCGGGTGGCGGGCGTGAAATTCCGCGATGGCGTTCGGCAGGAGATCGAGGGCGAACCCCTCCGAGGTGGCGACCCGGATGAATCCGCGCGCCAGCCCCTGCAATTCCTGGATCTCGGCGGCGACCTGCTCGGCCCGGATCAGGGCCTGATGCGCGTGGGCGGCGAGCAATTCCCCGGCGGGGCTCGGGACCATGCCCCGGGGCCGCCGCTCGAACAGCACGCAGCCGAGTTCGGCCTCGAGATTCGCGATCTGGCGGCTGATCGCCGACGCCGCTACGTTGAGGTGGGCCGAGGCCGCCGCGATCGATCCGGTGCGAGCGACAGCCAGAAAGTAGCGCAGCCCCGATGTCTGCATCGCAACGCCTTCCTTTGCCGAAACGGCATGGCCCCCTTCGCGAAATTCTACTTGTTGCGAAGGGAAATGCACAACACGATGGCACGACGAAAAAAGCGGCAGCTTCAGGCACCCGGTATTTCCGGGGAGCTTGAGGCAGGCAGAGGGTTCTGGATCATGGCGAGACACACCTGCGTGGCGGGCGCCGCGCTCTCCCTCATCACGCTGGCGGGGAGCCTTCCGGCGCTCGCCGGCAAGGCCAACGACACCCTGGTCTATGCCTCCGATACCGAGCCGGAAAACGTCAGCCCCTATCACAACAGCGCCCGCGAGGGCGTGATCCTGGCCCGCAACGTCTGGGATACCCTGATCTACCGCGACCCGAAGACCGGCGCGTATCAGCCGATGCTGGCCACCGCCTGGAAATGGGTCGACCCGGTCACCCTCGAACTGACCATCCGCGAGGGCGTGACCTTCCACAACGGCGACGCCTTCGGGCCCGAGGACGTGGCCTTCACCTTCAATTACGTGCTGACACCGGACGCCCGCACGGTGACGAAGCAGAACGTCGACTGGATGAAGGCGACCGAGGTGGTGGATGCCCGCACCGTGCGCATCCACCTCAAGAGTTCCTTCCCGGCGGCCCTGGAATACCTCGCCGGACCGACGCCGATCTTCCCCGCCGCCTACTTCAAGAAGGTGGGCCTCGACGGGTTCGCCAAGGCCCCGATCGGAACCGGGCCCTACCGGATCACGGCGGTGGAGAACGGGCGCGGCGTGAAGATGGAGCGCTTCGCCAAGTATTGGCCCGGCAGCCCGATCGGCGCGGCCAAGATCGGCAAGCTCGAATTCCGCGTCATTCCCGATGCCGACAGCCGCATGGCTGAGCTCGTCACCGGCGGCATCGACTGGATCTGGCGCGTGCCGAGCGACCAGGCCGACCAGTTGAAGGCCGCGCCGAACGTCTCCGTGCTCAGCGCCGAGACCATGCGGGTCGGGTTCCTGCAATTCGACACCCTGGGCCGGGCCGCCGCGAACTCGCCCCTGAAGGACGTCCGCGTCCGCCAGGCGATCTCCTATGCCATCGACCGAAAGGCCATGGTCGACAACCTCGTGCGCGGCGGAAGCCGCGTCATGAACGCGGCCTGCTTCATCGACCAGTTCGGTTGCGTCGACGAGGGCGTGCCGCGCTACGCCTACGATCCGGCCAAGGCCAAGGCGCTCCTGAAGGAGGCGGGCTACCCGGACGGGTTCGAGATCGATCTCGGCGCTTATCGCGAGCGCGACTACGCCGAGGCGGTCATCGGTTACCTGCGCGCGGTCGGCATCAAGGCGCGCCTGAACTACCTGCGCTACGCGGCACTGCGCGACCTCATCCGCGGCGGCAAGGTCTCGATCGCCTTCCAGACCTGGGGCTCGTTTTCGGTCCTCGACGTCTCGGCTTTCACCGGGGTGTACTTCCGGGGCGGCGACGAGGACCTGACCAAGGATCCCGAGACCATCGCGGGCCTCCAGGCCGGCGATGGCGCCACCGATCCGTCCCTGCGCAAGGCGAAGTATTCGGAGGCCTTGAAGCGCATCGCGGGCCAGGCCTACGCCCTGCCGATGTTCTCCTACTCCACGAACTACGCGTTCACGCAGGACCTCACCTTCACGGCGCAGCCGGACGAACTGCCGCGTTTCTACGCGGCCGAATGGAAGAAGTAGCCGGGGCCGTCACCGCCGAGCGCGCGAATCCACCAACCGAGGGGACCCGGCCATGCTCAGGTTCATGCTGCAACGATGTCTGGTGGCGATCGCGGTCGCCGTGACAGTGTCGGTGGCGAGCTTCATGCTGCTGCACCTCTCGGGCGATCTCGCCACCGCCATCGCGGGGCCTGAGGCGACCTCCGTGCAGGTGGAGGCGATCCGGGTCCAGTACGGGCTGAACCAGCCGATGCTGGCGCAGTTCCTGGCCTGGGCGGGCCGCGCGATCCGGCTGGATTTCGGCAACTCGTTCTACTTTCGCGAGAGCGTCATCGACCTCCTGGCCGCGCGCCTGCCGATCACGCTGTTCCTCGGCGTGGTGGCCCTAGCCGTCGCGCTGTTCGTGGCGATCCCGCTCGGCGTGCTGGCGGCGGTCAAGCGCGACACCTGGATCGACCGGGCCGCACTCTCGATCTCGGTGCTGGGACAGGCGATGCCGAGTTTCTGGTTCGGCCTGACCCTGATCATGATCTTCTCGGTCAACCTGCGCTGGCTGCCGGTCTCCGGCAACACGACCTGGAAGCACTTCGTGCTGCCGGCGGTCGCGCTCGGCTACTACGCCATGCCGGCGGTGATGCGCCTGACCCGCAACGGCATGCTGGAGGTGCTGGCCTCCGACTACGTGCGGACCGCGCGGGCCAAGGGGCTCCCCCCGCGCAAGATCCTGATCCGGCACGCGTTGCGCAACGCCGTGATCCCGGTGATCGCGCTGGCCGCCGTCCAGTTCGGGTTCATGCTCGGCGGCTCTATCGTCATCGAGGCGGTGTTCTCGCTCCAGGGGCTCGGGCAACTCGCCTGGGAATCCATCGCCCGCAACGACTTCCCCGTGGTGCAGGCGATCGTGCTGGTCCTGGCGATGATCTACATCGCCCTGACGCTGGCGGCCGACCTTCTCAACGCCTTCCTCGATCCCCGGCTGCGCCAATGACACTCCAGCCCTCCGCCTCCCCCCTCGCGGCCGGCATGCCCGATGCGCCGGTGGTCTTGGCGCCCGAGCCGCAGGCGCTCGCCACCGCGCGCTCGCCCACCGTGCTGGCCCTGCGGCGCGGCCTGCACCACGGCGGCTTCCTGATCGGCGCCGGCATCCTCGGAGTCATCCTGCTGGCCGCGCTCGCCGCGCCGCTGATCGCCCCGCACGATCCCTACGCGCAGGACGTCTCGCGCCGCCTGATCCCGCCGATCTGGCAGGCGAAAGGCACCTGGGAGCACGTGCTCGGTACCGACAAGCTCGGGCGCGACTACCTGAGCCGCCTGATCTACGGCAGCCAGATCTCGCTGCTCATCGGAGTCGCCGCCGCCGCCATCTCGGGCATCATCGGGACGACGCTCGGCATCTGCGCCGGCTATTTCGGCGGCCGGGTCGACGCGCTGGTGAGCTACATCGTGACGACGCGCCTCGCCATGCCGGTGGTGCTGGTGGCGCTCGCCATGGCGTCCCTCGTGGGTGGTTCGCTCAAGGTGGTGGTGCTGGTGCTCGGCTTCCTGCTCTGGGACCGCTTCGCCGTGGTCACCCGCGCCGCCACCCGGCAGATCCGCGACCAGGACTTCATCGCGGCGGCCCGCGCCACGGGCTTCTCGCCCGTCCGCATCCTGTTCCAGGAGGTTCTGCCCAACATCCTCAACGCGCTGATCGTGGTGGCGACGCTCGAGATGGCCCACGCCATCCTGCTGGAGGCCGCCCTGTCCTTCCTCGGGCTCGGCGTGCAGCCGCCCCTGCCGTCCTGGGGCCTGATGATCGCGGAGGGCAAGCCGTACATGTTCTTCCAGCCCTGGGTCATCACCATCCCGGGCGTCGCCCTGCTGGTCCTGGTTCTCGCGATCAACCTTCTCGGCGACGGCATCCGCGACGTCACCGCCCCCGAGGGACGGCGCTGAGCGCCCTGCCCCACCCTCACCCGAGCCAGAGTGGATCCATGTCCCGACACGATGCGATCGCGCTTGCCGCGCGCCACTACGATGACGGCGGCTTCCTCGGCGTCCTGCAGGATGCCGTCGCCCGCCCCACCGAGAGCCAGGCCGACGGACAGGTGCCGAAGCTGCGCGCCTACCTCGGCGACTTCCTGGTGCCGCTGATCGCGCCGCTCGGCTTCACGAGCCGCATCCTCGACAATCCGGACGGCGTCCACGGCCCCTTCCTGATCGCCGAGCGTCACGAAGGCGGCGACCTGCCCACCGTCCTGATCTACGGACACGGCGACACCGTGCGCGGCTACCCCGAGCAGTGGCGCGATGGCCTCGCTCCTTATGCGATCACCATCGAGGGCGATCGCTGGTACGGGCGCGGCACCGCCGACAACAAAGGCCAGCACATCCTTAATCTCGGCGCGCTGGAGGCCGTGTTGCGCGCCCGCGACGGGCATCTCGGCTTCAACACCAAGCTGCTGATCGAGATGGGCGAGGAATCGGGCTCGCCGGGCCTTCGCGAAATCTGCCGGGCGGAACGCGAGGCCCTGAAGGCCGACGTGCTCATCGCCTCCGACGGGCCGCGCGTCAGTGCCGAGCGTCCGACCGTCTTCCTCGGCTCGCGCGGCGGCTACACCTTCGAGATGCTGCTGAACCTGCGCGAAGGCAGCCACCATTCCGGCAACTGGGGCGGCCTCCTGCGCAACTCCGGCACGGTGCTGGCCAACGCCATCGCGTCCCTCGTCGACGGGCGCGGCACGATCCTCGTCGAGGCCCTGCGTCCGCCGCCGATCCCCGAGACCGTGCGCGCGGCGCTGGCCGACATCACCGTCGGCAGCGACCCGACCGCGCCCGCCATCGACGCCGATTGGGGCGAGCCGGGGCTCAGCGCCGCCGAGCGCGTCTTCGGCTGGAACACCCTCGAGGTGCTGGCCTTCAAGACCGGAGACCCGGACGGCCCGCTCAACGCCGTGCCGCCCACCGCCAAGGCGACGCTGCAACTGCGCTTCGTCGTCGGCACCGATTGGGAGGGGATCCTGCCGGCGTTGCGCGCCCATCTCGACTCGCAGGGCTATCCCATGGTGGAGGTCCGCGCCGCCCGCACGGAGGTGTTCCGGGCGACCCGCCTCCCCGTCGAGGATCCCTGGGTGGACTGGGCACTCGCCTCCATCGCGGCGAGCACCGGCAAGCGCCCGGCCCTACTGCCGAATCTCGGCGGCTCGCTCCCCAACGACGCCTTCTCGGAAATCCTCGGCCTGCCCACGCTCTGGGTGCCCCATTCCTATCCGGCCTGCCTCCAGCACGGCCCCGACGAGCACCTGCTCGGGCCGCCCTCGCGCGAGGCCCTGATGCTGATGGCGGGCCTGTTCTGGGATCTCGCCGAGACCGGCCCGGCGGTCCTGGCCCGGCGCAAAGCCGCGGAGGCCTGAGCATGAGCGCGCCCGTCGTCCAGATCCGGAACCTGACCCTGGCGCTGCCGAAGGGCTCGGACCGGCCCCATGCGGTGGAGGACCTTTCCCTCGACCTGATGCCGGGCAAGATCCTCTGCGTGGTCGGCGAATCCGGCTCCGGCAAGTCGATGAGCGCCTACGCGCTCACCGGCCTGTTGCCGCGCGCGCTGAAGCCGGTGGCCGGGCAGATCCTGTTCGAGGGACAGGACCTCCTCGCGCTCGACGAGCGCGGCTGGCGCAGCTTGCGTGGCCGCCGCATCGCCATGGTGTTTCAGGAGCCGATGACGGCCCTGAACCCGGTGATGCGCATCGGCGACCAGATCGCCGAGATGTTCGAGGCGCACGGCCTCCTGACGAAGCTCGAGCGCAGGGCCCGCGCCGTCGCCCTTGCGACCGAGGTCGGCCTCCCCGACCCCGAGCAGATCGTTCGCGCCTATCCGCACCAGCTCTCCGGCGGCCAGCGCCAACGGGCCATGATCGCCATGGCGCTGGCACTGGAACCCTCGATCCTGGTGGCCGACGAGCCGACGACGGCCCTCGACGTCACGACCCAGGCGCAGATCCTCAAGCTCGTCCGCGATCTGCAGCGGCGCCGGGGCATGAGCGTGCTGTTCATCACCCACGATTTCGGCGTGGTGGCCGACATCGCCGACCACGTGGCGGTGCTTCAGCGAGGCAAGCTGGTGGAACAGGGCAGCGCGACGCAGGTCCTGAAGAATGCCCAACACCCCTACACGCAGGCGCTGCTGGCGGCGGTGCCGAGCCTGGTGCCCCCCGTGCGGGCCGCGCGCGACTCCGCGCCGATCGCCCTCTCGGCCATCGGCCTGACCAAGACCTACACCACGCGGGGCGGCCTTTTCGGGAAGCCCCGCGTGGTCGACGCGGTGAAGCAGGTGGCCTTCGAGGTCCGGCGCGGCGAGACGCTCGGCCTGGTCGGCGAATCCGGCTCCGGCAAGTCCACCACCGCGCGCCTCGCCATCCGGCTGATCGAGCCCGACCGGGGCACCGTGCGCCTCGGTGCCCTCGATTACACGGCGCTCGGGCCGCGCGCCCTGCGCGACGAGCGCCGGCGCATCCAGATGATCTTCCAGGACCCCTTCGCTTCGCTCAACCCGCGCCGCACCGTCGAGCAGATCATCACCGCCGGGCCGATCGCGCACGGCACGCCGGCCCGCGAGGCCCGGGCCCGGGCGCGCGACCTCCTCGACCTCGTCGGGCTCTCGCCGAGTGCCGCGGAGCGCTACCCCAACGCCTTCTCGGGCGGCCAGCGGCAGCGCATCGGCATCGCCCGGGCCCTCGCGATGGAGCCCGACGTGCTGGTGGCCGACGAGGCGGTCTCCGCCCTCGACGTCTCGGTCCAGGCCCAGGTGCTCGACCTGTTGGAGGACCTCAAGCAGCGCCTGAACCTCGCGATGCTGTTCATCACCCACGACCTGCGGGTGGCGGCCAAGATCTGCGACCGCATCGCGGTGATGCATCGCGGCGCCATCGTGGAGATGCGCCCCACCGCCGCGTTGTTTCGCGCGCCCGAACACGCCTACACGCGCGATCTCCTCGGCGCGGTTCCGGGCTTGCTCGCCGGGCAGGCCTGACGGGCGGGCGCTTCCCTTCGCGGGCGTGTCGCGACATGGTCCGGTCCAGACGGCCAGACCTGACGCCCCCGGAACGAAGAGCCCTGACCCATGCCGGACCGCGACGCCCTTGCCCCGTTCCAGGCCCTGCTCGGCGAGAGCGGCGTCCTGACCACGCCCGAGATGACGACGCGCTACACGCGGGATCACCGGGAGCTGATGCAGGGTGAGACCCCGGCGGTCCTGCGTCCGCGCACCGTCGAGGACGTCCAGGCGATCGTGTGCCTCGCCCGCACACAGGGCTTCGGCCTCGTGCCCCAGGGCGGCAACACCGGCTATGTCGGCGGGGCGACTCCGGAGCCGGGGCGGCGCCAACTCGTCGTCAGCCTGGAGCGCATGACGCGCATCCGCGCCGTCGATCCGCTCAACTTCACCCTGGCGTGCGATGCCGGGTCGATCCTGGCGGACGCGCAGAAGGCGGCGGAGGCCGAGGGCCTGTTCCTGCCCCTCAGCCTCGGGGCGGAGGGAAGCTGCCGGCTCGGCGGCAATCTCGGCACCAATGCGGGTGGCCTGCAGGTGCTGCGCTACGGCATGGCCCGTGACCTCGTGCTGGGGCTCGAAGTGGTGCTGCCGGACGGGACGCTGTTCTCCGACATGCGCACCCTGCGCAAGAACAACATCGGCTACGACCTCAAGCAGCTCTTCATCGGCGCCGAGGGGACGCTCGGCATCATCACCGGCGTTGTGCTCGAGCTCTGGCCGGCGCAAGGGCAGCGCGCCACGGCCTGGCTCGAACTCGGCGCGGGCGCGCCGATCCCCGAGATGGCCGCGATGGTCAGGCGCGAAACCTCCGACCTCGCCTCGACCTTCGAGCTGATCTCGGCCTCCTCCCTCGCCCTCGTCGCCGAGATGCGCGGTACCGGGACCGGGCTGAATGCGGGCCCGGGCGGCGCCGTCCTCCTCGAACTCACGGCGTCTTCCGCCCGCATCCCCCTCGACGAGGTGCTGATGGGCTGCCTGGAGCAGTTGATGGAGGCGGGCTGGGTCACCGACGCGGTGCTGGCACAGTCGGAGACGCAGCGCCGTGCCTTCTGGGCCGTGCGCGAGACCATCCCCGAGGGCGAGAAGCACGCGGGCGGCTCGGTCAAGCACGACATCGCGGTGCCGATTTCCCAGCTCACGGCGTTCCTGGATCGTGGCGCGGCGCTCCTCGCCGAGCAACTGCCCGCGGTGCGCCTCTCCGTCTACGGCCATGTCGGCGACGGCAACCTGCACTACAACCTCGTCGTGCCGAAGGGCCGCGACCGGCTCGACTTCACCCGCGAGATCGAGGCGGGCTTTGCCCATGAACTCTACGCCGCCGCGATCGCGCTGGGGGGCAGCTTCAGCGCCGAGTACGGGATCGGCCGCTTCAAGCGCGACCTACTGGTGCGCTACGCGGATTCCGAGCGCCTGCGCCTGATCGAGACCCTGAAGCGCAGCCTCGACCCGGACGGGATCATGAACGCCGGCGCGATGCTCTGAGCGGCGTCAGTTCTGGAACGACAGCGTCGCGCGGGTTCCGGCCCGGCCATGGGCGTAGACCAGGGCGGAGCGCAGGTTCGTCGCCATCGCGCGGATGATGCGCGAACCGAGGCCGGTGCCGCGGGGCTGGCCCTCCCCGGTCCAGCCGATGCCGTCGTCCTCCACCGTGAGCGTGACGCCTTCGGCGCCATCGAGGGCGACCGACACGCGGATTTCGCCGGGCACTTCGGGCGGATAGGCGTACTTGTACGCGTTGGTCACGAGTTCGGTGACGACGACGCCCACCGAGACCGCCTTGTCGGTGGCGAGCCGCACGGGCTCGGCGCGCAGCCGGATGGCGTGGTCGCGGCCCGCCGCCTTCATGGCCGCCTGCAACTCCTCCACGAGGCTCGCCAGATAGGCGTCGAGGTCCACCGCCTCGACGTCGTCCGAGGTGTAGAGGCGCCGGTGGATGCCGGCGATGGCCGAGATCCGCGCCTGCATCTCCTGCAGAGCCGCCTTGGCGGCGGGGTCGGTGACCGCGTTCGTCTGCATGTGCGTGAGGGCCGCGACCAGAGCCAGGGAATTGGCGACCCGGTGGTTGACCTCGCGCAGCATGATCTCGGCCCGGTCGCGCGCCTCGCGGACCTCGCGCTCCGCCCGCTCCTTGTCCCGCCGCAGGGCCTCCTGGCGCAACGCCGTGTCGATGGCCTCGCCGAGGAGCTCGCGGAACTGGCCCTGGAGGTCCTTCCAGACGTAGTCGACCGCGCCCGCCTTCAGGGCGGCGACCGCGACGCGGCTGTCCTCCGAGCCCGTGACGTAGACCACCGGCGGGGCCTCGGGCAGCGCGCGGATGGCGGGGAGGAGGTCGAGGCCGGTCTGGCCGGGCATGTGATGGTCGAGGGCGACCACGTCGATGCCGCCCGACGCCAGGCGCGCCAGCCCGGCATCCCCGTCGGGGACCACCTCGACGACGTAGCCCCGGGCCTGGAGCGCGCGCTGCACCAGCCGGCCGAGACCCGGGTCGTCGTCGACGTAGAGGACGCGGCCGCGGCCCGGGGCGACGGGCGCGCTCATGAATTCTCGGGCACCTGCATCACCGAGAAGAACAGGCCGAGCTGCCGGATCGCGTTGGCGAAGCCTTCGTAGTTCACCGGCTTGGTGATGTAGACGTTGGCGCCGAGGTCGTAGCAGCGCTGGATCTCACGCTGGTCGTCGGTGGTGGTGAGGACGACCACGGGCGAGCGCTTGGTGTGCGCGTTCGCCTTCACCTTCTCCAGGATGTCGATGCCGGTCATGTCCGGCAGGTTCAGGTCGAGCAGGATCAGGAGGTGGCGCTTGGCGCTGACCTCCCCCGTCCCGTCCGATCCGAGCAGGTAGTCCAGCGCCGTCGTCCCGTCCCGGAAGGGCAGGATGGTGTTGTTCACGCCCGCGCGCCGGATGTTGCGCTCGATCAGGCGCGCATGGCCCTCATCGTCCTCGATCATGACGATTTCGACGGCGTTCACGCTGGCACCCCGATCTTATCCCGCGGTCAGTCTTATTCCGCGGCGAGCCGCATCGGCGGCCCGTCCTGCCCAAGACCTGTAGCGGTCCCGCGCGGCAGCGTCACGCTGAAGGTTGTACCAACCCCAAGTTCCGATGCGACCTCGATGCGTCCACCGAGCGAGCGCACCAGTGCCTTGACGTGGGCGAGCCCGATGCCCTCCCCCGGCTTGTCCTGCGCGCCCGAGCGGCGGAACAGTTCGAAGACCCGGGCGTGGTCCCGCGCGGCGATGCCCCGGCCGTTGTCGGCGACGCTGAACCGGACGCCGCCGCCACCGAGGCTCGTGGCGGCGATCTCGATGCGCCCGGCGCGCGCGGGGTCGAGATACTTCACCGCATTGTCGATGAGGTTGCCGAAGACCTGCTCGACGGCGAGGCGGTCGGCGGAGATCACCGGGAGGTCGGGGGCGACGACGACTTCGGCGCCGGCCTGCCCGGTCTGGTGGCGCTGCGCGTCGGCGATGCGCTGCATCAGGGCCGTCATGTCGAGGCGCTCGGGCGTGAAGCTGCGCCGGCCCTCGCGCGACAGCTTGAGGATCGCCGCGATCAGGCTTTCCATCCGGGTCACGGCCGCCTTGATGAAGCCGAGCGCCTCGGCGAGGTCCGCGTCGATCCGCTCTCCCTGCGGATGGGTCTGCAGGGCCGCGCGCACGTCGTCGCGGGTCGCCTCCAATTCGCTGGTGAATCCCATCACGTTGACCAGCGGCGCACGCAGATCGTGGCTTACGATGTAGGCGTAGCGCTGGATCTCCTCGTTCGATTCGCGAAGCTCGTCCTCGGCCTGGCGCTGCGCGGTGATGTCGGTGTGCACGCCGACCCATTCCTGGATCGCGCCGTGCGCATCGAGGATCGGAACGGCGCGGATGGCGTAGTGGCGCCAGCCGCCATCTGCGGAGCGCACGCGGTGCTCGTGCACGAAGGTCCGGCGCTCCCGCACGGTCTCGTTCCAGGCGTCGATGCTCGCCTGCGCGTCGTCGGGATGCACGGCCTTGGCCCAGCCGTAGCCCTCGTATTCCGCCCGGGTCTGGCCCGTGATGGCGCTCCAGCCGGGCTGCTCGCCGACCATGCGTCCGTTGGCGTCGTTGGTCCACAGCACGCCGCTCACGGCCTGGATGGCGGCCCGGAAGCGCGCCTCGCTGGCGCGCAGATCCCGCTGGATCCGCTGCTGGTCGAAGGACGAGGCGAGCATCGCCAGGAACAGGATCAGGAAGGTCGCGCCCGAGACCGCCAGGGCGAGGTTCTGCTGGGCGTGGCTGAGTTCGGCCGCGTGCGCCGCATGCGCTCCGCCCTCCCCGGGCGTGAAGGTCGCCGCCGCCATGCCGGTGTAATGCATCCCGGCGACCGCGATTCCCATGACGCAGGCCGCGATCAGCTTCTGCCAAACGCTGTTCTGACGAAAGGTCAACCAGAGCGCGGTGGTCGCCGCCGTCACCGCGATGATGACGGACGCCGCGACCACCGGCCAATGATAGGCGAGGTTGCCCGGCACCTGCATCGCCGCCATGCCGGTGTAGTGCATCGCCGCGACCCCGAGCCCCATCACCGGGCCGGCGACCAGGAGGTCGCGCGTGGAGGCGCCCCGGCGGCCGATCCAGGCGAAGGCCGCGCCGGTGAAGCCGATGGCGAGGGCGAGCGACAGGACGGTCGTGCCGACATCGTAGGCCGCCGGCATCCCCATCTCGAAGGCGAGCATGCCGACGAAGTGCATCGACCAGATGCCGCCGCCCATCGCGGCGGCCGCCCCGGCGATCCATCCCCAGCGCGGGCCGGAGGTGACCCGGCCAATGCGGCTGCCGAGGTCGAGCGCCGTGTAGGACGCGAAGACCGCGATGGAGACGGACAGGGCGACGAGCGCCGGATTGTAGCCGGTGTGGATCATGGGGCGGCGGTGGCGTCCGTTCGCGAGGTTGTGGAGTGGAGATTAGCGCGGCCGTTACCGGAGAACCATCGACGGCGACGGAATCCGGGCGGTGCCGCGCTGCACTACCGCTCGGCCCCGCCATGCCGTATGGCCCCAGGACCCGTCCGAACCTCCGTGACCCCATGATCCGCCTCGAAAAAATCGGCAAGCAGAACGGCCGCCAGATCGTCTTCATCGAGGCGTCGGCTGCCCTCCAGAAGGGCGAGAAGGTCGGCCTCGTCGGCCCGAACGGCGCCGGCAAGACCACCCTGTTCCGGATGATCACCGGCGAGGAGCAGCCCGACGAAGGTCAGGTCGCCGCCGATCGCGGCATCACCATCGGGTATTTCAGCCAGGATGTCGGCGAGATGTCCGGCCGCAGCGTCGTCTCGGAGGTGATGAACGGCGCCGGGCCGGTGAGCGAGATCGGGGCGGAGCTGAAGCAAGTCGAACTGGCGCTGGCCGACCCGGATCGGATGGACGAGATGGAGGCCTTGATCGAGCGCTACGGCGAGGTCCAGGCGCGCTTCGAGGAACTCGACGGCTACGCGCTGGAGGGCCGTGCCTACGAGGTGCTGGCGGGCCTGAGCTTCTCGCAGGAGATGATGGACGGCGACGTCGGCAAGCTCTCGGGGGGCTGGAAGATGCGCGTGGCGCTCGCCCGCATCCTCCTGATGAACCCCGACGTCATGCTCCTCGACGAGCCGAGCAACCACCTCGACCTCGAGAGCCTGATCTGGCTGGAGGCTTTCCTCAAGGGCTACGAGGGCGCGCTGCTGATGACCTCGCATGACCGCGAGTTCATCAACCGCATCATCAACAAGGTGGTCGAGATCGACGGCGGCGGGCTGACCACCTATGGCGGCAATTACGAGTTCTACGAGCAGCAGCGCGCGCTCGCGGAAAAGCAGCAGCAGGCACAGTTCGAGCGCCAGCAGGCGATGCTCGCCAAGGAGATCTCCTTCAT
>NZ_JAQGKL010000123.1 GCF_028290105.1 Methylobacterium sp. | reverse complement strand
CTGATCGCCCATCACCTCGTCAAGCACGGCCCCGAGAAGACGGAGGGCTGGCTGCGCGCGGTCAAGGCCAACCTCGCGCGCAAGCCCGCCGGCGGCGACCGGGACGTGGCCCGCGACATCCTCGCCGATACCTGCGAGATCGGCCTCGGCAATTCGTACTATGTCGGCCTCATGCGCTCCGGACGCGGCGGCCCCGAGCAGCAGAGATGGGGCGACGGCATCAAGGTCGTGATGCCGACCTTCGAGAGCGGCGGCACGCACGTGAACATTTCCGGTGCGGCGGTCTCGAAGACGGCGCCGAACCGCGACGAGGCGGTCAAGCTCCTCGAATACCTCGTCTCCGACGAGGCGCAGGCGCTCTACGCCAAGGCGGATTACGAGTACCCGGTGAAGGCCGGCGCGCCGACCGACCCGCTGCTGACGGCCCTCGGACCCCTGAATGTCGATACCGTGCCCCTCGTCGAGATCGCCCGCAACCGCAAGGCGGCGAGCCTCCTCCTCGACAAGGTCGGCTTCGACAATTGAACCGCGATGTGGGGACGGCTTCCCGGAACGGGCCTTGAGACCGGCATGAGCGGGGCCGCCCCCGCCATCCCCCATCCCGCCCGGTCGTCCGCCCTGGTCTGGGGCCTGGGCGGGCTGGCGCTCGCCGCCCTGGTTCTCAGTCCGGTCGTCGCCCTCATGCTGGCGGCGGGGCAGGGGGCGGGGACTGAGGGGGCGGGGGCGCTCTGGCCCCACCTCGTCGCCCACGTGCTGCCGCAGGCGTTGCGCGACACGGGCCTGCTGCTCGCCGGGGTCGGCGCCCTGGTGATCGTGATCGGAGCCGGCGCGGCCTGGCTCGTCGCGGCCTACGAGTTTCCCGGCCGGCGATTCCTCGAGGCGGGGCTGCTGCTGCCGATGGCGGTGCCGACCTACATCGTCGCCTTCGCGTATCTCGACCTGATGCACCCGATCGGACCGGTGCAGACGACCCTGCGCGACCTCCTCGGCGTCGCCCGCCCGCGCGACCTCGTGCTGCCGGAGCTGCGCTCGCTGCCCGGCTGCATCCTGCTCCTCGGCTTCGTGCTCTACCCCTACGTCTACCTGCCGACCCGGGCGCTGTTCCTGATGCAGGCCGCCAACCTCATCGAGGCGGCCCGGATGCTCGGGCGCTCGCCCTCCGCCACCTTCTTCCGCATCGCCCTGCCGATGGCCCGTCCGGCCATCGTGGCGGGGGCGAGCCTTGCGCTGATGGAGGCCCTGAACGACATCGGCGCGGCGGAATTCCTCGGGGTCCGGACCCTCACGGTCCAGGTCTACGCCACCTGGGTCAACCGGTCGGACCTCGCGGGCGCGGCGCAGATCGCCCTCGTCATGCTGGTCATCGTCGTCGCCCTGGTCGCCCTGGAGCGCTGGGCGCGGGCCGACCGCGGCTTTGCCGGCACGGCCCAGCGCCCGAGGCGCATGGCTCGGCAGCGGCTCACGGGTCTTCGCGCCTGGGGCGCGCTCGCCCTCGGATGGGTGCCGGTCGCCATCGGCTTCGCGATCCCCGCGAGCTATCTCGCCCATTCCGCCATCCGGCGGCTGCTGCGCAGCGGCTTGCCCGAGACGATCTTCGCGGAGATCGGCCACACGCTGCTCTATGCGGGCGCCGCGACCGTGATCGCGGCCGCCCTCGGCCTCGTGGTCGCGGCGGGGCCGGGCCTCGTCTCGCGCCGGTGGGGGCGGGCGCTGATCCAGGTCGCGAGCCTCGGCTACGCGCTGCCGGGCGCGATCCTCGCCATCGGTCTCCTCGGCCCCCTGGCGCTCGCCGATTCCGCCCTGTCGGCGGGCACGACGCACGTCCTCGGCATTGCCCCGGCGCTGATCGGCCTCGGCACCGGCAGCGCCCTCGTCACCGCCTATCTCGTGCGCTTCCTCGCCGTCAGCATCGGCACCTGCGAGGCCGGCCTCGGGCGCGTGCCCCGCAGCCTGCCCGATGCCGGACGGATGCTCGGGCACGGCCCGGGCGCGACCCTGAGGCGGGTCCAGCTTCCCCTGGTCTGGCCGGCCCTTCTCAGCGGCGCGCTCCTCGTCTTCGTCGATTGCGTCAAGGAACTGCCCGCCACGCTGCTGCTGCGCCCCCTCAACGTGGAGACGCTCGCGACCCACCTCTACGGCGAGGCCGCGCGCGGCACCTACGAGGACGGCACCGTGGCGGCCCTGCTCATCGTCGCCGTCGGCCTCGTGCCGGTGGCGATCCTTCTCCGGCTCGGGACCCCGCGCGCGGAGCATGCGGATCGACCCTTGACGCCGCCGCGCCCATAGCCCTAGAAGGCCCTCGGTCCGGGTGCGTAGCTCAGCGGGAGAGCATTCGCTTCACACGCGAAGGGTCACAGGTTCGATCCCTGTCGCGCCCACCATTCCACTCCGAAGCCATCCCCCACGCTTCGATGACGACCGCGAGCGGTCGAACCTGCACGACAGCCATCCCTTTCCTCGTCCGCCGCAGCGAATTCGCGACGCGTTGCACCGTCTCAGCGGCCGTGCTCTCGCGCGTCGGCCTGATGGGGCGGCGCCACCAGCAGGACCAGCGCGCCCGCCAGCATGCAGACGACCGATCCGACGAGCACGCCGATCTTGGTCTCGGTCTCCAGCGCGGGCGTGTCGGCAAAGGCCAGGAGGCCGATGAAGAGGCTCATGGTGAAGCCGACCCCGCACAGCAGCGAGACGCCGTAGATCTGCGCCCAGCCGGCGCCCGCCGGCCGCTGTGCCAGACCGAGCTTCACCGCCGCCAGCACGAGTCCGAACACGCCGGCCTGCTTGCCCAGGACGAGGCCCAGGGCGACGCCGAGGGTGACGGGTTCGAGCAGCAGGCCCGGCCCGACGCCCGCCAGCGAGACGCCCGCGTTGGCGAAGCCGAAGATCGGTAGGATCAGGTAGGCCGACCAGGGCTGGATCGCGTGTTCCAGCCGGTGCAGCGGCGAGGCCGGGTCGTCGGGCCGGCCGATGCTGGGGCGCAACGGAATGGCGAGGGCCAGGAGGACGCCGGCCACGGTGGCGTGCACGCCGGATTTCAGCACGAAGACCCAGAGGACCGCGCCCACCATCAGGTAAGGCGCGAGACGGCTCACGCCGGCCCGGTTCAAGCCCGTGAGGACCGCCAGTGTCAGCGCCGCGCCGCCGAGCATCGGCAGCGACAGGCCGGCGGTGTAGAACAGGGCGATGATCAGAACCACGCCGAGGTCGTCGATGATGGCGAGCGCGGTCAGGAAGACCTTCAGGGAGACGGGGACCCGCTTGCCGAGCAGCGCCAGGACGCCGAGCGCGAAGGCGATGTCGGTGGCGGCCGGGATCGCCCAGCCCCGGATCGTCTCGGGCGCTTGCCGATTCACCGCCACGTAGACGCGGGCGGGGGCC
>NZ_JAQGKL010000107.1 GCF_028290105.1 Methylobacterium sp. | reverse complement strand
CCGGCGGGCGCTACGGCCTGGCCCAATCGGTGTTCCAGGTGGGCGGCAATGCCGGCACCGCCCTGGGGCCGCTCCTCGCCGCCTTCATCGTGGTGCCGCACGGGCAGTCGAGCGTGGCTTGGTTCTCCCTGGTGGCCCTGGGCGGAATCGTGGTGCTGGCCCAGGTCGGACGCTGGTACCGTGCCCGGCTCGCCGGGATGGCGCGCCCCGCGCCCGGCCTTCGCACCCGGACCGGCGCGCCGCTGTCGCGCGGGCGCATCGTCGGCTCGATCGCGATCCTGCTCAGCCTGATCTTCTCCAAGTATTTCTACATGGCGAGCTTCTCGTCATACTACACGTTCTACCTCATCCACCGCTTCGGGGTCCCCGTGGCGCAGTCGCAGATCTTCCTGTTCGTGTTCCTCGGATCGGTGGCGGCCGGCACGATCCTGGGCGGACCCATCGGCGACCGCTTCGGGCGCAAGCCCGTGATCTGGGGCTCGATCCTCGGCGTCCTGCCCTTCACGCTGGTCCTGCCCTACGCCAACCTGTTCTGGACGGTGGTGCTGACGGTTCCCATCGGCGCCATCCTGGCGTCGGCCATGCCGGCGATCCTGGTCTACGCGCAGGACCTGCTGCCGGGGCGGATCGGCCTCGTCGGCGGCCTGTTCTTCGGCTTCGCCTTCGGCATGGGCGGCCTCGGCGCGGCGATCCTCGGCGAGGTCGCGGACCACACCAGCATCGCGTTCGTCTATCTGCTGTCGTCCTACCTGCCGCTGATCGGGCTCGGCGCGGCGTTCCTGCCGCGCCTCGACACCCGCTGAGGGGCCCGGTTCCATCTGGACGGAAACGGCTCATTTCGGGTTCGGCGGCGCGTCGGTCACGCTCGCCGAACCCACGACCGGCGCCTCGATGCGGAGGACGGCGTGCCGGGCTGTGCGGGGTGGAGCCGAATCAGGCCACCGCTTCCGAATCAGGGCGTGCCACGGTCTGAATCGTCTCAAACCCCTCAAACTGTGGATGACCGAGATAAAGCGGCTTCGTCGAAGGCACGCGACCGTGGGCTTTTCGGAACTGTTCGGAGCGGGTCCAGGCCTCGAAATCGGCCTTCGACGACCAGATCGTGTGGGAGGCGTAGAGGACGTGGTCCTCGTGCTCGGGGCCCCGCAGGAGGTGGAACTCGACGAAGCCCGGCATCTCCCCGAGGTGACTGTCGCGCCCGAGCCAGACCTGCTCGAAGTCTTGAGTCGCGTCCTTAACGACCTTGAACCGATTCATCGCGATATACATGATCCACCTGGGTTTTTCGGCGTTTCGGGACGTCCCGCACGACGTTCTAGACCTGGGGCGGCCGCCTGCCAAAGACCGGCGCCGCGGCGCATCGTCCGCGCCCTTGCAAACCCGCACGAACCGGTGAAACGAAAGCGCCCCTCGGCCCGTAAGGCAGCCCGGATGGACCGCATGTCGGTTGCCGGCGTCCGATCGCCGGGGCGGCGGGTCGCGCGGGCAGACTTGCCATCCCTGCCGGCTTTGTGGTCAAGCTGTCAGAACACGCAGGTTCGATGCTGATACGGAGTAAAACTTCGTTGGCATTCGGTGGCAGACAAGGATAGTTTGTAACGGCTTGCTGAATGGACGATCGAAGGCCGTGATTTCATAGCGATTGAACTTAGGGATTCCTGCACGAGTTCGTACGAAAGCGTTCAAAGCTAATCGCGTCGGAGACCGGTCCGGGCTGGCGCGAAGCTTTTCTATAGGGACTGAGCCGAGAGATGATGCCCAAGCAGACCACCGACGTCGATCGCCTCGTCGGATTGAGGATCACAGCCCTGCGCAAGGCGCGTGGATTGAGTCAGACTGCCCTCGGCACCGCCGTGGGCGTGACCTTCCAGCAGGTCCAGAAATACGAGAAGGGCCAGAACCGGGTCGGTGCCGGGCGCCTTCGTGAGATCGCCCGTCTCCTCGAAGTGCCGGTCTCGGCTTTCTTCGAAGAGGATGAGGTCGGCGGAACGCAATCCGACGTGTTCGGCTTCCTCAGCGCTCAAGGGGCGATCGAGCTGCTGCGCGCCTACGCGCTGATCGAGGACGACCAGTTGCGTCGCGACGTCCTCGCCATCGTGCGGACCGCCGCGAAGATGGGCAAGCCCCCGGCTGAGTCGCCCAAGGCGGCGGACCTCGCCAAGCTGACCGACGCCGCCGCGGTGGCGGAAGCCGCCAAGGTTGCCGAGGCGGCAAAATCGGCCGCCGCCGCCGAATAGGGCGTCCGGGGCCCGTGTGCATTTCCAGCCCGACGCCATCGGGCCGGAGGCAGGGGGCTCCGGTGCATGTTCCGGTGCGGTGGATGCCGCCGCGCGCAAAGGACATGCGACGACGCGAAGGACCTGCGACGACGCGAAGGACACGCGACGATGCAAAAGCCCTAGCCGATGAGGTGGAAGAAGCTGCCGGTGGTCTGCCCGCGCCGGTGGCCGGCGAGGCCGAGGGGCACGCCCTCCGCATCGGTGACGGCGGCGAGCCCGGTCTCGTCCGTGGGGGCCGCGCTGCGCTCGCTCGCATAGTGGAACTCGTGTCCGACGAGGCGCGTGCCCGCCGGCCCGAGGACGCCATCGGCCAGGAGCGTCGCGACCCGATAGCCGAGATGCAGGCGGCGCGCCTTGTAGGACGTCGCCACCGGCAGCAGGCCCGCCATGGGATGCGTCACCCCGGCGGCATCCTCCAGGCTCTCCCCCAGGACCATGTAGCCGCCGCACTCGCCATGGACCGGCCGGTCGCGCGCGAAAGCCCGCAGACCGTCGAGGAAGCCGCGCGCCTGCGCCAAGCGCTCGGCATGCAGTTCGGGGTATCCGCCGGGAAGCCAGCAGGCATCGCAATCGGAGGGTGGCGGCTCGTCGGCCAACGGCGAGAAGGCCACGAGGTCCGCGCCCGCCGACCGCCAGCCCGCCTCCATATGCGGATACAGGAACGAGAAGGCCGCGTCCGACGCGATGGCGATGCGCTGGCCCGGGGGCGGGGCCAAACGGCCTTGCCCGGGGGAGGGGGCCGTGCCCGCGGCGGCCGCCAGGATCGCGTCAAGGTCGAGTCCCGCCTCGGCGAGGTCGGCCAGCCGGTCGAGGCGGGCCTCGAGGTCGTTGGTCTCGCGGGCCTGGACGAGGCCGAGATGGCGCTCGGGCAGGACGAGGCTGGCGTCGCGCATGAGGGCGCCGAGCACGGGCATGCCGATCCGGCTGAGGCCCGCCTCCACCAGGCGGCGGTGGCGCGGACTCGCGACCTTGTTGAGGACGACCCCGGCGATGCGGATGCGCGGATCGTAGGCCCGGCAGCCGAGCGCCAGGGCGGCGGCCGATTGCGCGGCGCCCGAGACGTCGAGGACGAGGATCACCGGCCAGCCATAGCGCGCGGCGATGTCGGCATTGGCGCCGGTGCGGCCCTCCGCGGCCACGATGCCGTCGAACAGGCCCATGGAGCCCTCCGCGACCACGAGGTCGGCGTTCGTGGCCGCCAGCGCCGCCACCGCGTCGAGCATCGGCTCGGGCATGGCGAAGCTGTCGAGGTTGAAGCTCGGATGGCCGGTGGCGGCGCGGTGGAAGGCCGGGTCGATGTAGTCCGGCCCGCATTTGGCGCCGCGCACGGAAAGACCGCGCCGGGCCAGCGCCCGCATCAGCGCGAGGGTCACCGTGGTCTTGCCGGAACTCGAGCGGGGGGCGGCGACGAGGAGGCCGGGCACGCTCACGAGCGCTCTCCGTCCGCGCGTTCGGCCAGAACGCTCGCCTGCGTCGGGCGAAAGCGCCGATCGTAATCGGGCGAATAGAGCGCGCTCTCGCGGAACTCCGCCGGGTCGAGGGCCGGGCCCACCAGGATCAGGGCGGTCCGCTCCAGCCCGGCCTGCGTGACCTGCTCCGCGATCGTCGCCAGCGTGCCGGTGAGCACCCGCTCGTCGGGCCAGGTCGCGCGGAACACCACCGCCACCGGGCCGTCGGACCCGTAGAAGGGCGTGAGTTCGGCGACCACCTTCTCGATGACGTGGATCGAGAGATGGAGGGCGAGCGTCGCCCCGGTGGCGGCGAAGGCCGCGAGCGTCTCGCGCTCCGGCATCGCGCTGGCGCGTCCCGAGGTGCGGGTCAGCACCACGGATTGCGCCAGCCCCGGCACGGTGAGCTCGCACCGCAGGAGTGCGGCGGCGGCGGCGAAGGACGGCACCCCCGGCGTCACCGTGAAGGGGATGCCCGCCTGCGTCAGACGGCGGGTCTGCTCGGCGAGCGCGCTCCAGATCGAGAGGTCGCCCGAGTGCAGGCGCGCGACCTCCTGGCCTGCCGCATGGGCGCTGACGCATTCGGCCACGATCCCGTCGAGGTCGAGGGGGGCGGTGTCGACGATGCGCGCGCCGGGCGGGCACCAGCCCAGGATCTCGGGCGCCACCAGGGAGCCCGCGTGCAGGCAGACGGGGCAGCGGGCGATGAGGTCGCGCCCGCGTACCGTGATGAGGTCGGGAGCGCCCGGGCCGGCGCCGATGAAGTGAACGGTCATGGGGCCTGTGCGTGACGGATTATGCGCGAAGCGCAAGGGCGCAGGTGGCGCCCGAGCTGGCGATTCGGGGCAGCAGCAGCGTCGCACCCTCCCCGGCGGCGGCAAGGGCCGCGGCCTCCGCCACCGAGCCGACCCGGCGGGAGGCGGCGATCCGGGCCGAGCGGGTGACGACGCGGGCATCCACGGCGATCATCGCGTCCTCGGAAACCCCGGTGAGCGGGCGGCCGAACCGCTCCGCGACGGCACGGATCGCGGGTTCGCCCGCCCGATCGGCGGCGGTGGCGAGACCGGCGAGGCGGGCCGGCGGCGCAGCCACCTCGCTCAAGGCCCGCTCGACCAGCGCGACGATCTCGGCGGCCGGGGTGGCGTGGCGAAAGCCGAGGCCGGCGACGATGTCGGGGGCATCGCGCCCGCTCATCGCTTGACCCAGGCCCATTGCGTCACCGGCATCGCCCCGCGCCAGCCGTGCAGGTGCCCGACCGGGTCGGCATGCGCCACGGCGAGGCGCTTGAGGCTGCCGCCCCGGCCCGCGAAGGCGGTGAGCAGCACCGCCTCGCCCTCGAGCGTGACCACGTTGGCGACGAGGCGCCCGCCGGGGCACAGGGCCGCGACCGCCGTGTCGAGCACGCCCGGCACGGTGACGCCGCCGCCGATGAAGATCGTGTCGGGCGTGGGCAATCCGGCGAGCGCCGCGGGGGCCGGCCCCTCAACCACCCGCAGGTCCGGCACGCCGAGTCGGTTCGCGTTGCGGGCGATGCGGGCGGCGCGGGCCGGATCGGCCTCGACCGCGATGGCCCGCAGGCTGGGACCGCGCAGCATCCACTCGATGGAGATGGAGCCCGCCCCCGCGCCGATGTCCCACAGCACCTGGCCGGCGCGCGGGCGCAGGGCGGCGATGGTCACGGCCCGGATGTCGGCCTTGGTGAGCTGCCCGTCATTCTCGAACCAGGCATCGTCGAGGCCGGGGCTCAAGGGCACGACCTGCGCCTCCGGCGAGCCCACCACCTCGATGCCGAGGGTGTTCAGCGGGTCAATCTCCGCGAGGTCGAATCCGTCGGCCATCGCGCTGCGCTGGCGCTCGCGCGGGCCGCCCATGGCCTCGAGCACGGTGAGGCGGGAGGCCCCGAGGCCGCGCTCGCGCAGGAGCGCCGCGACCTGCCCCGGGGTCGTCCCGTCCCAGGTCAGGACGAGGAGGCGGGCGCCGGGCTGAAGATGCGGGATGAGGCGGGGCAGCGCCCGGCCGTGCAGCGTCAGGCAAGCCGTCTCCGCGAGCCCCCAGCCGAGGCGGGCGCAGGCGAGGCTGAAGGCGGAGACGTGTGGATACACCCGCATCTCGTCGGCGGGGACCAGCCGGGCGACCTCGGCGCCGATGCCGTAATGGAACGGGTCCCCGGTGGCGAGGATGCAGGTGGGCTGGCCGCGCCTGGCCAGGAGCCCCGGATAGGCGTCGGCGATCGGGCTCGGCCAGGTCCGCGCCTCGGCGGCGAGCGGCCCGGCCAGGGCGAGGTGGCGGCGGCCGCCATAGACGAGGCCAGCCCCGTCGAGGGCGGCGCAGGCGGCGGGGTTGAGGCCCGCGCGGCCATCCTCGCCGATGCCCACGATGGTGAGCCAGGGCATGGACAGGGCGTCACCGGTCATCGAGAAGGGCCGCATGCGGATCCTGATCCTGGGTGGCACCGGCGAGGCGAGCGCCCTGGTGCGCGGACTTCTCGCGCATGGCGAACGCTTCGCCATCACCCTGTCGCTCGCCGGCCGCACGCGCGAGCCCAAGGCGCAGGCCGTGCCGACCCGCATCGGGGGCTTCGGTGGCGCCGAGGGGCTGGCCGCGTGGCTGAGGCGGGAGCGCACCGACATCGTCATCGACGCGACCCATCCGTTCGCGGCGCGCATTGGCGCCAACGCGGCCCGCGCCTGCGCCGAGACCGGCACCCGCCTGCTGGCGATCCGCCGTCCGGCCTGGGTGCCACAGGCCGGCGACCGCTGGATTCCGGTGCCCGACATGGCGGCGGCCGCGCTGGCGCTGGGGCCGATCCCCCGCAGGGTCTTCCTCACGATCGGCCGACAGGAGGTCGCGGCCTTCGCCGCCGCGCCGCAGCACGATTACGTCGTGCGCGCCATCGAGCCCATCGACCTCGCGGTGCCGCGCCTCACGGCGATCCAGGCGCGCGGCCCCTTCGACGCGGCGGCCGAGGCCGCGTTCCTGGCCGAGCGCGAAATCGCGGTGCTGGTGAGCAAGAATTCGGGCGGGGACGCCACCGCCGGCAAGATGGCCGCCGCGCGGGGCCTCGGGCTGCCGGTGGTGATGGTGTCCCGCCCGGCCAAGCCGGACGTTCCG
>NZ_JAQGKL010000099.1 GCF_028290105.1 Methylobacterium sp. | reverse complement strand
CTGATCGCCTCGACCCTGGTGCCGTCGCAGGTGCGCCAGCGCTTCACGCCCCCGGAATCCGTGCCATTCTGGCAACTCCCCGAGACCATCGCGCGCTTCGAACGAGCCGGCCTCGATTCCACCCGCTACCGCCTCCAGTACGATGTGCTGATGGCCAGACCCGTCCTCTTCCTCGCCATGGTCCTGGTGGCGGCCAGCGTTTCCTTAAGGTTCTTCCGCTTTGGTGGCGTAGGCCGATTGGTGCTGGGCGGCGTCGCGGCGGGGTTCGTGCTGTACGTCGCCCGACAGGTGCTGGAAGGCCTCGGTGCCTCGGGAATCGTGACGCCGGCTGTGGCGGCGTGGTTCCCCGCCGTGGTAGGGAGTCTCCTCGGTACGCTCACGCTTCTCTATCAGGAGGACGGCTGATGTCGGACTCGGTGGTGGGGAAGGGTCGAGGGCCTTGGCAGGAGTTGGGACTGGCGTTGCGTAAGGTCGCCGACATCGCGTTGGCCACGGGGCTCGTGGCACTCCTCACGGCCGCCGCACCCGCGGTGCCGGGCGGGCGGGCGCTCGCCCAAGGAGCACACAAGGCTGGTGCGCCGCCGAAATCGGCGTCCGGCCCGAAGGCCGCCGACAAGCCGGCCGATCGTCTCCTCGTGGAGGCCGCCGAGCTGATCTACGACAACGATCGCAACACGGTGACGGCGCGCGGCAATGCCGAGCTGCATTACGGCCCGCGCGTCCTGCAGGCGGACCGGGTGACCTACGACCGCAATGCCAGCCGCGTCTACGCGCAGGGCAACGTGCGGCTCACCGAGGCCAGCGGCGCCGTGCTCACCGGCGAGAAGATGGAGCTCACCGACGACTTCAAGAGCGGCTTCATCGACGCGCTGCGCGTGCAGCAGACGGTTGAGCTGCACGGTCAGCCCGTGCGCACGCGGTTCTCGGCGCCCCGCGCCGAGCGGATCGAGGGCGACACCACCAGCTTCGAATACGGCACCTACACGGCCTGCGAGCCGTGCAAGAACAATCCGGAGACGCCGCCCCTCTGGCAGATCCGCGCCACCAAGATCATCCACAACAACGAGACCCACACGGTCGCATTCGAGGAATCGACCCTCGAGATCGCCGGTATCCCGGTGGCCTATCTGCCCTATTTCGAGACCGCCGACCCGACGGTGAAGCGCAAGACGGGCTTCCTGACGCCGCGCTTTCTCACCTCGACGGCGCTCGGCTCGGGCGTGGCGACGCCATTCTTCGTGAACCTCGCGCCGAACTACGACCTGACGCTCTCGCCCGCCTTCCTGAGCAACCAGGGCGTCCTCGGCCAGGCCGAGTTCCGCCATCGGCTGGAGACGGGCTCGTACAACCTGCGCCTCTCCGGCATCTTCCAGACCACCCCGAGCGCCTTCCTGCCCGGCCCCCTCGGGGCGGGCGACCGCGACTTCCGGGGATCGGTGGAATCGAAGGGCCAATTCTATATCAACGACCGTTGGCGCACCGGCTGGGATGTCGTCGGCGTCACCGACAAGTGGTTTTTGGACAATTACCGCATCCGCAACCAGAGCATCACCACGGATTACTTCCGTGAGGCCGTTTCCACGGCCTATCTGATCGGCCAGGGCGACCGTTCCTGGTTCGAGGCGCGCGGCTATTACTTCAAGGGCCTGTCGAGCTTCGATTGGCAGAAGGAACAACCATTCGTCGCGCCGGTGATCGATTACGACAAGCGCATCAACGGGCCCGCGCCCTTGGGCGGCGAGGTCCGGTTCGAGTCCAACATCACCAGCCTAACGCGCCAGGCCACCGACTTCCAGGCGGTGCAGAGCCCCACCGGCTACCTGCTGAGCCCGTCCATCAACGGCAAGACCTACAATCTCTATGAGACCTGCACGACCTTCGAGCGGGGCAAGTGCATCGTCCGGGGCCTGGCCGGGACTAACACCCGCGCCTCGGCCCAATTGTCCTGGCGCCGCACCTTCATCGACGATGTCGGACAGGTCTTCACACCGTTCGTGTATCTGCGCACCGACGCATTCTTCGTGGACCCGCGTACGTCCGGCTACCAGAACGCCCTGGTGCAGAACATCGCGCATCAGGACGCCGATTTCTCCGGTCGCGTGATGCCGGCCGTCGGCATCGATTACCGCTATCCGTTCGTCAGCAATTTCGGGCCGCTCGGCGTCCACACGATCGAGCCGATCGCCCAGGTCATCGCGCGGCCGAGCGAGACGCATATCGGCCGCCTGCCCAACGAGGACGCGCAGAGCCTGATCTTCGACGACACCTCGCTGTTCGAGTGGGACAAGTTCTCCGGCTACGACCGCGTCGAGGGCGGCGTGCGCACCAATCTCGGCGCGCAGTACTCGGTGGTGACCCCGGCGGGCTGGTACGCGAACGCCATGTTCGGGGAGTCGATCCAGATCGCGGGGGTGAACTCCTTCCGCCGGGGCGACATCGCCAATGTCGGCCTCGATTCCGGCCTCGAGAACCGGCGTTCGGACTTCGTCGGCCGCGTCCAGGTCTCGCCGAACCAGAACATCACCTTCATCACGCGCGGCCGCTTCGATCAGGCGGATCTCGGCGTGAACCGGTTCGAGACGGGCATCATCGCGCGGCTCTCGCCGTTTGCGCCGATCGACCTGTCGGCCTTCTATTCCTACTACAAGGCGCAGCCCGCCCTCGGCTTCGCCAACCGCCGCGAGGGCGTGACCGCCTCGGCCACCTACCACGTCACGCCGAACTGGTTCGTGACGGGCTCGGCCCTCATCGACATGTCGCACTACCTCGATGTGCGCGACAATTTCAAAACCGCCTACGCCTCCTATCTGTCCAATCCCATCGGCGACGCCCCGGTCTACTCCAACCCCGGCCGGTTCTATCTCTCCGGCATGAGCATCGGCGGCGGCTACCAGGACGAGTGCACGACGGTGTCGGTGAACTACATCGTGTCCCCGACCGCCGCCGCGCTCGGCACCAGCGAGCGCAACCGCACCTTCCTGTTGCGGCTCGAACTCAAGACCCTGGGCGAGGCCGATTTCCGCCAGAACCTCGGGACCGCAGTCACGGCCGACGGCATCTCGACAGTCCGTTGAGACATCGCTTCGGTCCGGGGCGGAAAGGCCTGCGATGAGTGGCCTGCGATGAGTGGCCGACATGCACCGATCGCCCTGACGCTGGGCGATCCGGCCGGGATCGGACCGGAACTCACTCTGATGGCGTGGCTGCGGCGCGACGACGGACCCGGCCTGCCGCCCTTCTTCCTGATCGGCGATCCGGAATTCTTCGAACGTCGCGCCAGCGCGATGAACCTGCAGGTGCCGATCGCCGATGTCGGGCCCGATCTCGCGGTCGAGGTGTTCTCGCGGGCACTTCCCGTGATGCCGCTGCCGAGCGGCATGCGCGTCGATGCCGTGGCGGGTCGCCCGGACAGCGCGAATG
>NZ_JAQGKL010000052.1 GCF_028290105.1 Methylobacterium sp. | reverse complement strand
GGTCTCGCCAGCCGCAGCCTGTCCGCCCTGGCGGCGCTGGTCCGGACGGCCTTCGCCCGGTGCGCGGTTGGGGGCGGCGCCATCGCGGCCCGCTCCGCGCGGACGGTTCTGACGGGGATTGGCGTGGCGCTGCTGGCGCTGGAGGCGCCAGACCTCGACGGTCGGAACCTCTGTCACTTCGGGAGTCTGCGTCGCTTCGGAGGTTTGCGTCGGGTCGGCGGCAATGTCGCCGGGAGCCTCGGCGGCTTCCAAAGAGGCCTCGTGGTCCGCCGAGCCGTCCGCTTCCGAAGCGGCAGCGTCGGCCGGATGCTCCGCCGCATCCGCCAAGCTCGCGACATCCGCCACAGGCTCGGGGGTCGCCTCGTCCGGGGTCGCATCCTCGGACGTGGAAGGCTCGGAAGTGGAAGGCTCGTTCGATGACGTCTCTGGCACCGGAGTCTCGGCGGCCGAGGCTTCCGTCGCCACGGGCTCCGACGCCGACGTCTCGGACGGGCTCACCTCGGACTCGGGCGCGGTGGCGGCTTCGCCCTGAGACTCCTCGACGGCCGTCTCCGGAATGGACGCCGCTCCGGAATCCTCCGTCGAGCCAAGCTCGACCTCGGCCGGGCCCTCCGCCGAAGCCTCAGATCCTGGTGCTTCGTCCGAGGCCTCGCCCGGCACGGACTCGTCCGAGGCCGCGTCAACGACGCTCGCCGACGCCGGCACCACGGGCTGGGTCGCCGCCGCGGGGAGCAGCGGAACCGTGATCGCCGGGCCCGGACGGGTCTCGGCGGCGTAGCCGAGGGATTTCAGGATCGAGGCGAAGTCCTCGCCCGAGCAGCCGACCAGGGAGGTCATCCCCACGGTCGCCACGAAGGCGTCGCCGTCCGCCGTGCCCACCGGCGCCTCGCCCGGCGTGGTGCCGGGGCGGTAGGCGATGGCCGGGCGGATGAGGTCGGCGAGACGCTCCAGGATGTCGACGCGCACGGCGCGCTCGCCGCAGACCCGGAAGCCCGCCGCGCGGTAGAGTCCCTTGGCGATTTCGGGATCGACCTTGATCGAGGTGCGGCCGGAGCTTGCCAGATGGGCGATCTCGTCGAGGCCGCGCTGGTCGAGGCCGCCGTTCTTCAGGGCCCAGAGCTGGGCCGCCAGCGTACGGGGCGCCGGCTTCAGCAGGGCCGGCAGGAAGATATGATAGGCGCCGAAGCGCACGCCGTGGCGGCGCAAGGCTCCGCGTCCCTCCTGGTCGAGGGTGCGCATCTCCTGCATCACCTTGGCGCGCTCCAGCACGCCGAGCGACTCCACCACCTGATAGCCGATGCCCTTGGCCAGACCCGTGAGGTCGGCGGCGGTCTCGATCTCCATCAGGGGGCCGAGCAGGCGCACCACGTGGGCCTTCAGCCAGGCGACGAGACGGGCCTCGACCTTGTCGCGGGCGGGGCCCGTGAGCTGCTCGTCGGCGAGCAGGCGCACATGCGGCTCGAACAGCTTGTCGCCGGGCGTCAGCTTGGCGACCGGGTCGCCGGTCCAGCGGACGACCCCGTCGTGGCTCAGCACGAGGGAGGCGTCGGCGGCCGACGAGAACCGCTCGGCGCGGGCCTCGATCTCGCCGCCCAGCGCCTTTTCGGCCGCGCTGCGCAGGGTCTTGGCCTCATGTCCTTCCGCACCGGGGTCCGGAACGAACTGGAAGCCATGCAGGTGGCCGACATGCTGGCCCTCGACGGTAACGTCCCCGCCGGCGGTGATCTCAGCTTCCAACATCGTATTCTCTCTCAGGCGCCGCATCAGGACGCTGGTGCGCCGATCGACGAAACGGCTCGCGAGGCGTTCGTGCAGGGCGTCGGACAGCCTGTCCTCTACCCGACGCGTCTCGCCCTGCCAATGCACCGGATCGATGAGCCAATCCGGCCGGTTCGCCACGAAGGTCCAGGTCCGCCCCTGCGCGATGCGCTGGGAGAGCGCGTCGATGTCGCCGTCGGTGCGGTCGATCATCGCGACGTGCTTGGCGAACCAGTCGTTGGGAATGCGCCCCGCCATGCCCCGCATCAGGAAGCGGAAGAGCTGTGCGACGAGGTCGGCGTGCGTCTGGGGGTGGACCTTGCGGTAATCCGGCACGCCGCAGACGTCCCACAGCCGCTTCACGTTTGCGGGGGTGGAGGCCAGGTCGCGAATGTCGTCCTCGCGCATCAGGATCTCGAGGGCCGATTGGTCCTCGCCCATGGGCGCGCGGGTCAGCCCCTTTTCCCGCGGGTGCTCGTCGAGGCTCGCCTGCAGCGCCTTGAGGGAGGAGAAGTCGAGGTCCGGGTTGCGCCATTGCAGCACCCGCAAGGGCTCGAAATCGTGATTTTCCAGGGCTTCGATCATCTCGGGCTCGAAGGGCCGGCAGCGCCCCGTCGAACCGAAGGTGCCGTCGGAGAGGTGGCGCCCGGCCCGGCCCGCGATCTGGCCCATCTCCGGGGGGGTGAGCTTGCGAAAGCGCGTGCCGTCGTACTTCCAGTTCGCCGCGAAGGCGACGTGATCGACGTCGAGGTTCAGGCCCATGCCCACCGCGTCGGTGGCGATGAGGTAGTCGACGTCGCCCGACTGGTAGAGCTCGACCTGCGCGTTGCGGGTGCGCGGCGAGAGGGCGCCCAGCACCACCGCCGCGCCGCCGCGCTGACGCCGGATCAATTCCGCGATGGCGTAGACCTCCTCGGCCGAGAAGGCGACGATGGCGGTGCGCCTGGGCAGGCGGCCAAGCTTCTTCTCGCCCGCATAAGTCAGCTGCGAGAGGCGCGGGCGGGTCGTCGTGTGCACGCCGGGGATCAGCGATTGCACCAGGGGCAGCATGGTGGAGGAACCAATGAGCAACGTCTCCTCGCGCCCGCGCTGGTGCAGCAGCCGGTCGGTGAAGACGTGGCCCCGGTCCATGTCGGCGGAAAGCTGGATCTCGTCGATGGCGACGTAGGCCACGTCGAGGTCGCGCGGCATCGCCTCGATGGTGGAGATCCAGTAGCGCGGCCGGTCGGGCTTGATCTTCTCCTCGCCGGTGACGAGGGCGACCTTGTCGACGCCGACCTTTTCGACCACGCGCAGGTAGACCTCCCGCGCCAGCAGCCGCAGGGGCAGGCCGATCATGCCCGTCGGATGCGCGAGCATGCGCTCGATGGCGAGATGGGTCTTGCCGGTATTGGTCGGCCCGAGCACCGCCGTGACGCCGCGTGCGCGGGCCTGCGGGGAGAGGGAGGGGCGGATCATGGGTAAGGGGCGGTCCCTTCGGCGAGGCCGACAGGCTTTTTCACGGATCGGGATGCCGCCCTCCCACCCTCAGGGGCGGGAAAGCCTCGGCGGCCGATCCTCATATGGGTCGCCGGGGCCCCGCCCGCCATCCCGCCGCGGCACGCCGGAGCCGCCGAAATTCGGATAGATCCCGATCTCCACGGGGGTCCGCGATCCCTGCGGTGCGACATCGGCGCAGAGCGTGTCGGGCATCGCCGTCAGGGGACCGCGCCGCGGAGCCCGTTTCTCGATGACCTGCGCCGAGGAATAGGCGTCGCCGCCGCAATTCGGCTCGGTGGACAGGCTGGATTGCGCCGTCGCGGGCGTGGTCGCGAGGCCCGCGCCAAGCAGCAGGCCCAAGTGCAGGCCCGAGTGCAGGCCGCGTCGGGCCAGCCTCTTCATTGGGCGAGGCTGGCTTGCGTCGTGGAGCCGGTCGGCGCGGCGGCGTGGGTGCCACCCTGCGGGCCGCCGGTCCGTGTCCAGCGGGTCGCCTCGATGATGTTGCTGCCCACCGTGGTCCGCACCGCGATTCGGATCGGCAGCAGCACGCGGGTGCCCTCCACCGGGGCGAGCCAGACGGACATCTCGCGGTTGTCTTCCATGAACTTCACGCCCGGCCGATCGGGGCGGTGCCCGGCGATCGGGGTGTAGCGCGCGTTGCAGACGAGGACCGGGCCGCTGTAGCCGGCCTTCTCGACGCTGCGGGTCTCGCCGTAGCTCAGGCTCACGTCGAACCGTGTGGCGCCGTCGAAGATCGGCAGGGTGCGATTGCAATTGGCCGGGTCCATGAGGTCGCCCCGACCCTGGACCGGCATCACGAGCGCGCTCGCCGGATCGATCACGCCGCGCTTGTTGGCGGCGGTGATCGGCACCCGGTCGCCGAGGTCGACGAGCGGTGGCGTGATCTCCGCCTGGGTGACGTTGCCGCGCGCCAGCGCCATGCGCACCGCGATCCCGGAATTCGAGGTCTTGGTGGCGATCGCGAAGGTGCTGGGCTGGGGCGCCGAGGCGACGGAGCCGGCGGCCCGGGCCGAGCCCATGCCGCCGGTGACGACGCCGACCAAGCCGGTGAGACGCGCCGACACGTCCACGCGGTAGCCGGACCCCTCGAAGGCGCCGGCGACCTGCGCCGTGCCGATGGTGAGGCCCGCCAGCGCGATGTCGTAGTCGACCGTCACCGTGGAGGCGGACGCGCTCGCCTTCGGACGTGCGACCGCCGCTGGAACACAGAACGACGTGGCGGCAAGTGCCAGCAGGCCGGCTCCGGCAAGACGGGTGGCAAAACAGGTAGCAGGAGGGCGCTGGGCGGCTGCGCGCATGGTGGAGAACTCGTGGCTCACGGTCGGTCCCGGCGCGAACGGCCTTGCGGACATCATTCCGGCATCGTCGGCGCTCATGGTTAATACATCGTTGGGTGCGCCGGACCGAGCCCGATCTTCGGCGTGATCCAAACCCCGGACGCATGCGAAAAATCGGCTTACGCCTTGACGTCACGGGCCCCTCTCCCCTATAGGCTCGCGCCTTCAATGAGAACGCCGCTCCACCGGGCCTGGCGTGCGAGAGACCGTTCGGCCGCCCCGCGGCCCGGGTGTCCCGCCAGCCTGTCGGACATGCGGAACGAGACGGGAATCAGATCAATGTCGCGCCGTTGCGAACTCACGGGCAAAGCCGTGCAGACCGGCCACCTCGTGAGCCACTCGAACCGCAAGACCAAGTGCCGGTTCCTGCCGAACCTGTGCCAGGTCACGCTGCAGTCGGATGCCCTCAAGCGTCGCGTGCGCCTGCGGGTCACCGCCCACGCCCTGCGCTCGGTCGAGCATCGCGGCGGCCTCGATGCCTTCCTTATCAAGGCGCGCGAGATCGAGCTGTCGCAGGCGGCCCGCCTCCTCAAGCGCGAGCTGCACAAGAAGCTCGGCGAAGTCGAGACCCCCGTCGCCGCCTGAGGCGTCGCCGGTTCGAATCGATCGCGCGAAACCCGCCGTCGAGACCGCCGAATTCCGCCATCGTGTCCGAACGGCCGCCGCACGCGTCAGCGCGTACGGTGGCCGTTCGCGTTGAAGCATCGGTTCCGCCTCGATGACCGTCCTGTCGCTCGTCGCCCCGATCTTCGGGCTGATCCTGGTGGGCTGGGTCGCGGCCCTGGCCGGCCTGATCTCCGAGAAGGTCAGCGACGGCCTCTCGGAATACGTCTTCTCCATCGCGGTGCCGGCGCTGATCATCGCGACGCTGACGCGCCCCGGCCTGACCGGCGAGATCACCCCGTCTTACTGGTTCAGCTATTTCGGCGGCGCCGCGCTGTCCTGGCTGATCGGATCGCTGATCAGCCTGCGCCGCGAGGGCGTCGAGCGTCGGGGTGCGATCCTGCACGGTTTCGCGGCGAGCCAGTCGAACACGGTCTTCATCGGCGTGCCGATGATCCTCCAGGCCTATGGGGAGGAGGGGGCCTTTCCGCTCTTCATGCTGCTGGCGGTCCACCTGCCGCTGATGATGGGCTGCGCCACCTTCCTGATCGAATCGGATGGCCAGACCTCGTTTGTGAAGCGCCTGCGCGGCCTCGCCCGCGTCCTGTTCCGCAATCCGATCTTCCTGGCGCTGATCGTCGGCCTCGGCCTCAAGGGATTCGGCCTCGCACCCGGCGGCATGGTCAAGGCGCTCGTCGACTCGCTGGCCGGCACCGCATCGACCTGCGCGCTGATCGCGCTGGGCGCCGGCCTCGTGCGGTACCGCGTCCTCCACGACCTGCCGAGCGCGATGGTGGTGACGGGGTTGAAGCTCGTGATCCACCCGCTCGCGGTCTGGGTCCTGGCCTTCCACGTCTTCACGATGCCTCCGGCCTATGCGGGTGTGGCGACGCTGTTCGCCGCCATGCCGGTGGGCATCAACGCCTACCTCCTCGCCGCCCGCTACAAGACCGAGATCGGCGTGGTCGCCGCCGCCGTCATGCTCTCGACCCTGCTGGCGACCTTCACCACCATCGCCTGGCTGACGCTCCTGGGCCACGCTTGACGGCCATGTCGGCCGGCTTGACGGGCATCGAAGTGCTTTGTACCGATCGGTACAGCGCGGGCTCATCCGCGAAGGAGCTTCGCCGATGTCCGAGATGCGCCCGCCGCTGCCCCCCTTCACTCGCGAGACCGCCATCCAGAAGGTGCGCGCGGCGGAGAACGGCTGGAACGGCTGCAATCCCGAGGCGGTGGCCCTCGCCTATACGCTCGACAGCCGCTGGCGGAATCGCGCGGAGTTCTTCAGCGGGCGTCCGGCCATCGTCGCGTTCCTGCAGCGCAAGTGGGCGCGCGAGCACGAGTACCGCCTGATCAAGGAGATCTGGGCGTTCGGCGACGACCGGATCGCGGTGCGCTTCGCCTACGAATTCCACGACGCCACAGGCCAGTGGTTCCGGGCCAACGGCAACGAGAACTGGGCCTTCGATGCCAATGGCCTGATGCGCGAGCGCCACGCCAGCATCAACGACCTCGCCATTGATGACGCGGAGCGCAAGTTCCACTGGGATCGCGCCGCGCCCCGCCCGGCGGATCATCCGGGCCTCTCCGAACTCGGGCTGTAACCCTGTCGGCGACGAAGGGGCTGGCCGCGCGCGCCGCCGCGATCCCGATCCTCGCGGAGGTGTTTCGCGAGCACGGGTTCGAGGGCGCCAGCCTGTCCCTCCTCGGCGCCCGGACCGGGCTCGGCAAGGGGAGCCTGTACCACGCCTTTCCGGGGGGCAAGGTCGAGATGGCCGAGGCGGTGCTCGACGCCATCGAGGCCTGGTTCGAGACGCGAATCTACGCACCGTTGCGCGAAGGGGCCGATCCCCACGCGGCGATCCGGCGGATGCTCCGCGAAACGGACGCCTATTTTCGGTCCGGCGGCCGGATCTGCCTCGTCGGCGCCTTCGCGCTGACCGAGGGGCGCGACCGTTTCGGCGATCGCATCGGCCGCTACTTTGCCGTCTGGTGCGATTCGCTCGCCGACGCCCTGCACCGGAGCGGCGTCGGGACCCGCGAGGCGGCGGAACTCGCCGAGGAGGCCATCGCGGCCATCCAGGGCGGGCTCGTGCTGGCGCGCGCCACGCGCGATTCTGCGACGTTCGGCCGGATACTGGTGCGCCTCGAAGGACGCCTCATCCCCGCTGGGACGGGAGCGGCCCGGTAGGCCGCTCCCACGCGCAACGAATCAGGAGCCGGGCGTCAGCTTCAGGATCTTGCCGTCGGGGCCGTCCGTCACCGCGTAGACCGCGCCGTCGCTGCCCACGCGCACGTCGCGGATGCGGGCCTCCAACGGGATGCGCTCTTCGCTGACCACCTTGTCGCCGTCGAGCTTCACCACGACGATGCCCTGGCTGACGAGTCCGCCGATGAGGAAGGCATCCTTCCAGGCCGGGAAGGCGTCGCCGCTGTACAGCGCCATCCCGGAGGGGCCGATCACCGGGTCCCAGTAATAGACCGGCTGGGCGGTACCGCCCGCCTGGGTCTTGCCCTCGCCGATCTTCTCGCCGCTGTACTCGATGCCGTAGGTCACCTCGGGCCAACCGTAGTTCACGCCCGCCCGGGGGCGATTGAGTTCGTCGCCGCCGCGCGGGCCGTGCTCAGTAGTCCAGAGGCGCCCCTGCGGGTCCAGGGCGGCCGCCTGGACGTTGCGATGGCCGTAGGACCAGATCTCGGGCTTGGCCTTCTCGCCGCCCGTGAAGGGGTTGTCCTTCGGGGCGGTGCCGTCCGTGTCGATGCGGAAGACCTTGCCGAGACCACTGGTGAGGTCCTGCGCCTGCACGCGGGTGACCTTGTCCGAGCGCTCGCCCACGGTGACGAACAGCTTGCCGTCCGGCGCGAAGACGAGGCGGGAGCCGAAATGCTTGTCGCCGTCATAGGTCGGCATCTGGCGGAAGATGACCTTGACCTCGTCGAGGCGCGCGACGCCGTTCTCCTCGATCAGCTTGGCGCGCAGCACGCTGGTGCCGTTGCCCTTCTCGCGCGGCTCGGCGTAGCTGAGGTAGATCCGGCGGTCGGCCGGGAAGCTCGGGCTCAGGGCCACGTCGAGGAGACCGCCCTGACCCTTCGCGTCGACCTTGGGCACCCCCGGGATCGCCGGACCCACCGTGCCGTCCTTGGCGACGATGCGCAGCTTGCCGGCCTTCTCGGTGACGAGCATGCGGCCATCGGGCAGGAATTCCATGGCCCAGGGGCTGTCGAGGCCCTTGGCCACAGTCTCGGTCTTCAACTTGGTGGCGGCATCGGGCTTCGGCGCTCGGGTCTGGTTCGGCAGCAGCGGCTTGTAGCTCGTGTTCGGGGCCTCGGTCTCGGCCGGGCTGTTGCCCGTGGCGGAACTCTGCGGGGCCGCGAAGGCGTCGCCCTCGATACGGGGTTGCCGGGGCTGGGATTCCGCCGGTGCCTGCGCGTGGACGGTCGCGCCGAGGCTGAGAAGGGCTGCGGTGGCGAGCAGGCTGTGCGGGATGCGCTTCACGTCGGGTGTTCCTCCATGCCGGCATCGAAGCCGGTTCCGGGTCGGGCCCCGCGTCCGCAAAGCGCGGCCGGGGACGATGACCTCAGGGAGATGGGGCGAGCGGGGTGCTTTGGCGAGGTCCCTACCGGGAGAGGCCCGCCCGTCGCTGGCGCGCGGCGCGTGCCGCGGTGGACAATCCCCGCCTTCCGGAGAGGGCAGCCTTGCCGTGCGCGCAGGATGCCTTGACCGTTCCGCCTCCCGTCGCCAAGTCTCGCTCTCAGCGCTTGGTCCCGCAGCATCGGGACGGCGGAACGGGGTTTCGCCGAGGCGGAACCGGAAAGGAAGTTTTCCCATGGCGACGGTCAAAGTAACCGACGCGAGCTTCGAGCAGGACGTCCTTCAGTCCGCGGAGCCCGTCGTGGTGGATTTTTGGGCGGAATGGTGCGGACCGTGCCGTCAGATCGGCCCGGCGCTCGAGGAGATCTCCGCCGACCTGCAGGGCCGCGTGAAGATCGCCAAGGTCAATGTCGACGAGAATCCCGGCATCGCCGCCCAGTACGGTATCCGCTCGATCCCGACGCTGCTGATCTTCAAGGATGGCCAACTCGCGAGCCAGAAGGTGGGTGCGGCACCCAAGGGCGATCTCTCCCGTTGGATCCAGGCCAGCGCCTGAACGACCATTGGGTGTGAGAACGAGAAAAACCCGGCCGTGAGGCCGGGTTTTTTCGTGTCCGCCCGGGGCTTTGGCGCCCCGGTGCGACTTTGGGTTCAGAACGAGAGGAGCCCGGCCTCGCGGCCGGGCTCCTTCCGTTTCGAGACCCGAAATGTCGGCCTAGTAGGAGCCGAACTTGTAGTTCAGACCGGCGCGCACGACGGCGAATTCGGTGTCGTTGGAGCGCAGGGCGCCGCCCACGGTGGTGGCGTAGGGGGTGTTGGTGCGGAACAGCGTACCGGTGCTGTTGGACACGGCGAACACGTCGCTCGCGTTGTTGCGGTCGAGGTTCACGTACAGACCTTCGACCTTGAGCGTCA
>NZ_JAQGKL010000046.1 GCF_028290105.1 Methylobacterium sp. | reverse complement strand
CCGGTTAGCGGAACGACGGCTCAGTGCGCGTGCGCTCCATCGGCGCCGATGCCGGTTTCCGACCGCACGAACTGAGCGTCGAACAGCGCACGCTCGCGCTGCGCGCGGCGCGTGTTGTCGAGCTTCGAGACAAGGACAATCGTCAGGAAGGCCAGCGGCATCGAGAACAGCGCCGGATTGTCGTAGGGAAAGATCGCCACGGGATTGCCGAAGGTCGTGACCCAGACCGCCTTCGACAGCACTACCATGCCGACCGCCGCGATGAGGCCCACGAGACCGCCGATCAGAGCACCCCAGGTCGTCGTCCCCCTCCAGAGGATGGACATCGCCAAGACGGGGAAGTTGCAGCTCGCCGCCACCGAGAAAGCGAGGCCGACCATGAAGGCGACGTTCTGGTTCTCGAAGACGTAGCCGAGATAGATCGCCACGATACCGATGACGACGGCGGCGATCTTCGACAGGCGGACCTCGGCCGCGTCGTTGGTGCGCCCACGGGCGATCACCTGGGCGTAGAGGTCGTGGCTAACCGCGGAGGCGCCGGCCAGGGTCAGGCCCGCCACCACCGCCAGGATCGTGGCGAAGGCCACGGCCGAGATGAACCCGAGGAAGTACGGGCCGCCGACCGCGTTGGCGAGGTTCACCGCCACCATGTTGGTGCCGCCGATCATGCCCTTGAGCTTGTCGAAGGCGCCGGCCGCGTCGAGGGTGAAGTAGGCCGGGTCCGACATCAGCAGGGCGATGCCGCCGAAGCCGATGATGAAGGTGAGGATGTAGAAGTAGCCGATCAGGCCGGTGGCGTAGAACACCGACTTGCGGGCGGCCTGGGCGTCCGACACCGTGAAGAAGCGCATCAGGATGTGCGGCAAACCGGCGGTGCCGAACATCAGTCCGACGCCGAGCGAGATCGCCTCGATCGGATTGTTGACGAGACCGCCGGGCGCCATGATCGCGTCACCCTTCGGATGGGTGGCGACAGCTGCGGCGAACAGGGTCTCGGGGTTGAAGCCGTACTTGTAGAGCACCGCGCCGGCCATGAAGGTGGCGCCGCCGAGGAGCAGGCAAGCCTTGATCACCTGGACCCAGGTCGTCGCCTTCATGCCGCCGAAGGCCACGTAGACGATCATCAGCACGCCGACGATGATGACGGCATAGAGGTAGGGCAGGCCGAACAGGAGCTGGATCAGCTTTCCGGCGCCGACCATCTGGGCGATCAGGTAGAAGGCCACCACCACGAGGGTGCCGACGGCGGAGATGATCCGGATCGAGGTCTGGTCGAGCCGGAACGACGCGACGTCCGCGAAGGTGAACTTGCCGAGGTTGCGCAGGCGCTCCGCGATCAGGAACAGCACGATCGGCCAGCCCACGAGGAAGCCGGTGGAGTAGATCAGTCCATCGAAGCCCGAGGTGTAGACGAGGCCTGAAATGCCGAGGAACGAGGCGGCCGACATGTAGTCGCCCGCGATCGCCAGCGAGTTGGTGCCGGCGGAGATGCCGCCACCGGCGGCATAGAAGTCGGCGGCCGACTTGGTGCCCTTGGCGGCCTTGTAGGTGATGCCGAGGGTGAACAGCACGAAGAACGCGAACATGCCGATGGCCGGCCAGTTCGTCGCCGACTGCTTCACGGGACCGAGATCGGGACCGGCCGCGTAAGCCGCGCTGGCGGCGAGCGCCGCGAGGGTCGTGCCGAGCACGATGGGATGGCGGAGGCGGGTCATCGGCCGAGGTCCCGCTTGAGCGCGGCGGTCAGGTCGTCGAAGCGGCCGTTGGCGCGCTGGACGTAGATGCCGGTGAGAATGAAGGCGAGCACAATCACGGCGACGCCGAGGACCAGCCCGAGCGACGCGGTGCCGCCACCGATTTTCACCGCGAGAAGCGCCTTGTCGAAGGCGATCAGACCGATGAAGCCGAAATAGATCAGCAGCATGATGATGGTGAGCGTCCAGCCGAACCGCGTGCGCTCGTGGACGAGCTCCTTGAAGCGCGGGTTCTGCGCGACGCGCGCAGTCTCGATATCAGACATGACATGACCCTCCCGGCGAGCCGTCTCTTGGCGGACCGGCGTCCCGTTGTGATGAAGCTTGGATGCGGGGTAGATCGGCGCGGGCCACCCGGAGGGAGCCCGCGCGGTCGACAAATCGGACGTCGTTCAGTGCGTCCGGTTCTGGCGATTTTCGATGAGGTCTTCCACCACCGCCGGCTCGGCGAGGGTGGAGGTGTCGCCGAGCGAGGAGAACTCATCCTCAGCGATCTTGCGCAGAATGCGGCGCATGATCTTGCCGGAGCGGGTCTTGGGCAGACCCGGCGCGAACTGGATGAGGTCCGGCGAGGCGATCGGCCCGATATCCTTGCGGACCCAGGTCACGAGCTCCTTGCGCAGTTCGTCCGAGCCCTCCTCGCCCTCCATCAGGGTGACGTAAGCGTAGATGCCCTGTCCCTTGACGTTGTGCGGGTAGCCGACCACCGCAGCCTCGGACACCTTCGGGTGCGCGACCAGGGAGGATTCGACCTCCGCCGTGCCCATGCGGTGACCCGAGACGTTGATGACGTCGTCGACCCGGCCGGTGATCCAGTAATAGCCATCCGCGTCACGGCGACAGCCGTCGCCGGTGAAGTAGTTGCCGGGATAGGTCGAGAAATAGGTCTGCTCGAAGCGCTCGTGGTCGCCGTAGACCGTGCGCATCTGGCCGGGCCAGGAATCCTTGATGCAGAGGTTGCCCTCGCACGGCCCTTCGAGGGTCTTGCCCTCGGCATCGACCACGATGGGCTGCACCCCGAAGAACGGGCGGGTTGCCGAACCCGGCTTCAGCTTCGTGGCACCCGGCAGTGGGGTGATGAGGATGCCGCCGGTCTCGGTCTGCCACCAGGTGTCGACGATGGGGCAGCGGGAATCGCCAACGACCCGGTAGTACCAGTCCCAGGCCTCCGGGTTGATCGGCTCGCCGACGGAGCCGAGGACGCGCAGGGAGGCCCTCGAGGTCTTCTTCACCGGTCCCTCGCCGCCGCCCATCAGGGAGCGGATCGCCGTGGGCGCGGTGTAGAAGATGTTGACCTTGTGCTTGTCGACCACGTCCCAGAAGCGGGAATTCGACGGATAGGTCGGGATGCCCTCGAACATCAGCGTGGTCGCGCCGTTCGCGAGCGGCCCGTAGACGATGTAGGAATGGCCCGTCACCCAGCCGACATCGGCGGTGCACCAATAGACCTCGCCCTCGCGGTAATCGAAGACGTATTGATGCGTCATCGACGCGTAGACGAGGTAGCCGCCGGTGGTGTGGAC
>NZ_JAQGKL010000041.1 GCF_028290105.1 Methylobacterium sp. | reverse complement strand
GTTCAGCGTCGGCGGCGCGCCGAGCCGGTGACCTGCGCGGTGGTTTGAGAGGCCTGCGCCAGGGCGGCGGCGCGGTCTTCCTCGCTCGCGGAGGCCCAGGCCTTGTCGTAGAGGGCGGCGATCCACTCGTCCTTGCGCCCTTGCGCGGAGTCGCGGGCGAGCGACAGCCACATCAGTCCGCGCGCCCGCTGGGCCGGCACGCCCTGGCCGTTGACGAGCAATTGGCCGAGCAGCGCCTGGGCCGGGGCATGGCCCTTCTCGGCGGCGAGGTTGAACCAGCGCGCGGCCTGCCGCGCGTCGGAATCCACGCCGGTGCCGTCGAGGTAGAGGCGACCGAGATTGTACTGCGCGTTCGGGTCGCCGAAATACGACGCCGCGTAGTTGAACAGGTCGTAGGCGCGCTCAGGGTTCGGGCGCACGTAGGTGCCCTTGATCCCGTCGAGGAAGTAAGCGCCCAGCGCCGTGAAGGCGCTCGCCACCACGCCCGAGTTCTGGGCGTCCGGCCCCTCGTCGGTGGTGTCGTCGGCGATCCGCGAGAAGAACTCGAAGGCCTTGAGGTCGTCGTGGGGCACGCCGTCGCCCTCGGCATACATCCGGCCGAGCTTCCACAGCGCGAGGGCATGGCCCTGGTCGGCGGCGTATTCGAGGGCGCGGGCCGCCCCTTCCTTGTCGCCGGCATTGTAGTCGCGAACGCCCGTCCGCAACGCCTCGCGGGCGTTGCGGTAGCTGCCCGCGGGCACGGGGGTGCGCGCGGTGGCGTCGAGCGCCGCCGTGGGCACCGCGCCGAGGAGCAGGAGCCCGGCCGCCACGGCGAGGCGCCGGCCCGTAACCGCCAGCGGCCGATCCCGGGCGGCCCGTGCCGGCCGCGAGGCGCGGCCGAGGGCGGTCCTAGATGTCCGCATAGGTGTGGGTCTCCTCGGCGCCGCCCGGATGGGTCACCGCGCCGTTCACCGCCGGACCGACGGTCTGCTGGTACTTCCACAGGTAGCCGGAGGTCGCCGAGTTGGTCCGCGGCGTCCAGGCGGCGCGGCGCGTGGCGAATTCCTCGTCCGAGACCGCCACGTCGAGGGTTCCCTTGATGGCATCCAGGGTGATCACGTCGCCGTCCTGGATCAGGCCGATCGGCCCGCCGATGGCGGCCTCGGGTCCGACATGGCCGACGCAGAAACCGCGCGTGGCGCCCGAGAAGCGTCCGTCGGTGATCAGCGCGACCTTGTCGCCCATGCCCTGGCCGTAGAGGGCCGCGGTGGTGGAGAGCATCTCGCGCATGCCGGGGCCGCCCTTGGGGCCCTCGTAGCGGATGACCAGCACCTCGCCTTCCTTGTAGGTGCGCTTCTGGACCGCCTCGAAGCAGGCCTCCTCGCCGTCGAACACGCGGGCGGGACCGGTGAAGACCTGCTTCTCGACCGCCATGCCGGCGACCTTCACGATGGCACCCTCGGGGGCGAGGTTGCCGCGCAGGCCGACGACGCCGCCGGTGGGCGTCAGCGGGGTGTTGGCGGCGCGGACCACGTCCTGGTCGGGGTTCCAGTGCACCCGCTCCATGTTCTCTGCCATGGTGCGGCCGGTCACGGTCATGCAGTCGCCGTGCATGAAGCCGTGGTCGAGGAGCGTCTTCATCAGGAGCGGGATGCCGCCGACCTCGAACATGTCCTTGGCGACGTAGCGGCCGCCCGGCTTCAGGTCGGCGATGTAGGGCGTGCGCTTGAAGATCTCGGCGACGTCGAACAGGTCGAACTTGATGCCGAATTCATGCGCGATCGCCGGCAGGTGCAGCGCCGCGTTGGTGGAGCCGCCCGAGGCCGCGACGGCGGCCGCCGCGTTCTCCAGGCTCTTGCGGGTGACGATGTCGCGCGGGCGGATGTTCTTGGCGATGAGCTCCATCACCTTCTCGCCCGCGGTCATGCAGAATCTGTCGCGGATCTCGTAAGGGGCCGGGGCGCCGGCCGAGTACGGCAGCGCGAGGCCCATGGCCTCCGAGACGGTGGCCATGGTGTTGGCGGTGAACTGCGCGCCGCAGGCGCCGGCCGACGGACAGGCGACCTGCTCCAGTTCGTCGAGGTCGTCGAGGGACATGTCGCCGACCGCGACCTTGCCCACCGCCTCGAACAGGTCCTGCACAGTCACCGGACGGCCGCGGAACGAGCCGGGCAGGATCGAGCCGCCATAGATGAAGATCGACGGCACGTTGAGGCGCACCATCGCCATCATCATGCCGGGTAGCGACTTGTCGCAGCCGGCCAGACCCACGAGGGCGTCGTAGGCGTGGCCGCGCATGGTCAATTCGACGGAATCGGCGATGACTTCGCGGGACGGCAGCGAGGCGCGCATGCCCGCGTGCCCCATGGCGATGCCGTCGGTGACCGTGATCGTGCAGAATTCGCGCGGCGTGCCGTTGGCGGCGGCCACGCCCTTTTTGACCGCCTGCGCCTGGCGCATCAGCGAGATGTTGCAGGGCGCGGCCTCGTTCCAGCAGGAGGCGACACCCACCAGCGGCTGGTGAATCTGCTCGCGCGTCAGGCCCATCGCGTAGAGGTACGAGCGGTGCGGGGCACGCTCGGGCCCCTCCGTGACGTGGCGGCTCGGAAGCTTCGACTTGTCGGTGATACGCGCGTCCATCGTCTTCTCGCCGCCCTGGCCTGCTACACTTCGGATGACTTCAGGGCGACCGCCGGCACGGGACCGCACGCTGCCCGGATGGACGGCGGACGATCTCACGGGACCGGTTCTCGGAAAGCGTCTGAACCCCGCGGTAAAGCGTTGGGAGGACTATCGTTTACCGCGCATCCTGAGGTGGCCCCGGTTTATGGCGGGATCGCGGCGGCGGGAGGGGGCTCCCAAGGCAAAGTCTGGATGCTTTTGGGGTGTTGCGACCTCGCCACAGCCACGCTTCGACGCTGGAGACGCGCGGAACGAACGGTCGAATGCGCCGCCTACCCCTGGGTGCCGTTCTCGATCATGACAGGGCTCGGGGCCGCCTCCAGCGCCGGCCCGCTGCCGTCCTTCAGGTTCACACCTGAGAGGCCGAGGGCGAAGGCCTGGGTCAGGAGCCAGTCGAGCTTGAACGCGGCGATGTCATGCGAGAGCCCGGCCGGGCGCACGTTCGAGATGCAGTTGCGCTCGGCATCCGAGCGCCCGACGCGGGGCTCGAAGGTGAGATAGAGCCCGAGGCTGTCCGGGGAGGACAGGCCGGGCCGCTCGCCGATGATGACCACCGCGGCGCGGGCCTTCAGCGCCGCGCCGATGCCGTCGCCGAGGGCGACCCGGCCTTGCGTCGCCACCACAACGGGGGCGAGGCGCCAGCCGGCGCGCGCGATGTGGGGCCGGAACGCCGCGAGGAAGCCGGCGGCGCCCTCGTGCACGGCCCGGGCCGAGAGCCCGTCCGCGACGACGAGGGCGAGATCGACCGATGTGTTCGACCGGGCGCCGAGCGCCGCGCGGGAAGCCTCACTGAGGGCGCGACCGAGATCTGGTCGCCGCAGGTAGGTGGCCCGGTCGGGGGCGGCGGAAGCCACGGCCAGGGTCTCGAAGCCGAGGGCGGCGATTTCGGCCGTGACGGCGTCGCCATCCAGGGGCGTGTGGACGGCGTCGCGGGCCTGGGCATGGGCGAGGCCGAAACGGAGGACTTCCCGCGTCGGCAGGCCGGAACCGGCCCGACCGAGGCCGATCCGTGCGGGCGTGAGCCGCGCCAGGCGGGCCCAGGGGTCCTCTTGTGTCCCGTCCCCGCTCATGCGGCGAGGCCCCGGTCCGAGAGGCCGGGCGCGGCGGCGATCAGGCGGGCGCTCGGGCCATCCGGCAGCAGGGCGCCCGCCGCGTCGGTGAGGCCGATCTGCGCGAGCCACGCCTCGAATTCCGGCGCGCGTTTGAGGCCGAGCACCTCGCGCAGGTAGAGCGAATCGTGGAACGAGGTGGATTGATAGTTCAGCATCACGTCGTCGGCGCCGGGCACGCCCATGATGAAGTTGCAGCCGGCCGCCCCCAGCAGGGTCAGCAGCGTGTCCATGTCGTTCTGGTCGGCCTCGGCATGGTTGGTGTAGCAGACGTCGCAGCCCAGCGGCACGCCCATGAGCTTGCCGCAGAAATGGTCCTCCAGCCCCGCCCGGATGATCTCCTTGCCGTCGTAGAGGTATTCCGGTCCGATGAAGCCCACCACCGTGTTGACGAGGAGCGGCCGGAAGGGGCGCGCCACAGCGTAGGCCCGGGCCTCCAGGGTCTGCTGGTCGATACCGTGGTGCTGGCCCGCCGAGAGGGCGGAGCCCTGCCCCGTCTCGAAATACATGCAGTTGTCGCCGACCGTGCCGCGCTTGAGGGCGAGCGCCGCCTCGTGCGCCTCCTTGAGGATCGGCAGGGTCACGCCGAAGCTGGCATTGGCGCCTTGCGTGCCGGCGATCGACTGGAACACGAGATCGACCGGCAGGCCTCGGTTCATCGCCTCGAGGGTCGTGGTGACGTGGGTGAGGATGCACCCCTGCGTCGGGATTTCCAGGCGCCGGATCAGGTCGTCGAACAGGTGGAGCAGGCCGCTCAGGGTCGAGACCGAGTCCGAGGCCGGGTTGAGGCCGATCACCGCGTCGCCGCAGCCATAGGACAGGCCGTCGAGGATCGAGGCGGTGATGCCGGCGGCGTCATCGGTCGGGTGGTTGGGCTGCAGCCGCACCGCGAGGCGCCCGGGCAGGCCGATGGTGTTGCGAAAGCGCGTGACCACCCGGCACTTTCGCGCCACCAGGATCAGATCCTGGTTGCGCATGATCTTCGAGACGGCCGCCGCGATCTCCGGGGTGATGCCGGGTGCGATCCGGGTCAGCGTCTCGGGAGACGCGGTGAGCAGGAACTCGCGGAAGTCGCCCACCGTGAGATGAGCGATCTCCGCGAAGGCGCCCGCATCGTGGGTGTCGAGGATGAGGCGGGTGACGTCGTCGTCCTCGTAGGGGATCAGGGGTCTGGCCAGGATCTCGCTGAGCGGCACCTCGGCGAGGCACCAGCGGGCGGCCATCGCCTCCTCGGCGGATTCCGCCGCGATGCCGGCGAGCCGGTCGCCCGAGCGCACCGGCGTGGCCTTCGCCATCAGGGCCGGCAGATCGGCGAAGACGTGGGTCCGGGGGCCGACGACGTGACGATAGGCCATGGCTCAGCGCGCTCCTGCAGCACCGACATTGGGTTCGCGCCGCCTCCGGCAAGGGCTGGGGCACGGCCGGGACTTCGCAGGGCCCGGATCACGGCATACCGGGCTCCCGTGATCCCGGGGACGTGTCAGGCCGCGCCGGCGTGCGGCGCGGGCTCCTCGGTGGAGATCGCGTCCACGGTGCGCTGGGGCGGGCTGCCCTGCCCGTCCGCACGGGCGATCCGGATCTGCTGGTTGACGGGCTGCATGTTGCCCCAGGGCGTCGAGAAGGCGATCTCGGCCGCGTCGCGCCCCACGCCGATGCGCACGAGCCCGTCGAGATCGGCCTGCCGCGTGGCGTCGAAGAGCCACCAGCGTCCGTCGAGATAGGCCTCGAACACCGCGTGGAAGTCGCTCGGCACGAGGCCGTGCGCGTAGCAGCTCACGAAGCGGGCGGGGATGCCGAGTGCCCGGCAGAAAGCTGTGCCGATATGCGCGAAGTCGCGACAGACGCCCGCGCGCTTCAGCAGGCTCTCGTGGGCGGTGGTCTCGCCGTCGCTGGAACCCGGCTGATAGGTCAGGTGGTCGTGGATCCAGTTGCAGATCGCGTTGACCCGCTGGTGCCCCTTCGGCAGGGCGCCGAACTCGGCCAGCGCATAGGGCGCGAGGCGGTCGGAGGAGACGAAGCGGCTCGGCAGCAGGAAGGGCAGGATGTCGAGGGGCAGCTGCGAGATCGGAGTTTCATTGACCGTCGCCGGATCAGCCCGGTGCACGGTCAACTCGACCTCGGCACTGTATTCGAGTGAGAACTGCCCGACCGGGACGTTGACGCCGAGGTAGCGGTTCTGAAGATCCGGCGTGATGTAGATGTCGCGCTTCAGGTTCGGCGACAGAGCCAAGCTTTCACTGAGGATCTCGACGCTGCGCAGGCGCGCGACTTCGAGATTGAAGATGAACGTCGTCTCCGAGAGGATGTTGTAGGATAAATTGCAGCCCAGTTGATAGCGCACCATCCGCTCCTTGCCGGCGTCTCATGGCCTTCAGCATAGCAAGGATCACGCCTCCGAGCGCGCAGGAACAAACACCTTCTCCGCGCTCCGCGGAAATTCCGAACGCGCCGACCGGAAAAGGCGCGCGCATTCCGCGCGAATGTAATCTCAGGTTGCATAAGCGCGCGAAAATGAAGACCTTAGCGTGTCTCCGAAGTGATTCGGGGACGCCCCCTTCCTGGCGAGGATCGGGACGGCAACGTCACGCTGCATCGGCGGCGGCTTGGCGGAATCCACGCTTGCCGAAGGGATAAGAGATGGCCGTTTCATTCAGTGTCGTTGGTGTCTTCTACAGCACGCAGGTCGACCTCACGAAGGTGCAGGGAAACACAGTTGGGGAGATCATGCAGTATCTCTTCCGGGTGGATCCGAGTTTCTACTACACGTCCATCGTTTTCGACCAGAACACGATCGTGAACTCGATCGGGATCAATCACCTGAAGCCCTTCAAAGGGCGGACCGGAATTCCCTATCCGGCCGGGTTCTACCGCCTCGCCCAGAGCTTCACGGATCCCACTCCGAACCCCTACTCGGTCTGGCAATATTACCTTGCCGACCAGAACGGCATCCGCAAACCGGTGCAGGGCAACTACTCGTTCACGAAGGCGACGGTGCAGGATGGATGGTCGATCGTCTGGCGTCTGGTCACGATCTGCAATGCACCGAACACGCTCGCCAAGCGGATGCGCAAGCTCATCCCGGCCGATCAGCAGAAAGCGCTCGAACTCGCCTGATCCGAGCGTCGTGTTCGACACCGCCAACGCGGCGCACGGTCAGACCGAGCGCGCGATCAGGATGACGGTGAGCGAGCGCACGCCCTGCGCGCCGTGGATCAACACGCCCTCGATGTCGGCGGTGGCCGAGGGGCCGGTGTGCAGGACCGCGTAGGCGGCATGGGCGAAATCCGGGCGGCGATAGGCCGCCTGGATGTTCACCACGATGTCGGCCGGATCGAGCAGCACCACGAGGTGCTGGGCGAGGTAGGCGACCGCGTTCACCTGCAACTCGGCCTGTGTGAACAGAACCGAACCGGTCTCGGCGACGCCGAAGACCGCGCGCACGACGGCCACATCGACATCGGCGAGATCCTGCGGACGGGCGACGGCGCCAAGATCGCGATTGCCCGCGATCTCCGGCACGGCCGAGGCCACGACCTTCGCCGCCTCCAGGCGCTCGCGCACGCTGGCGAAGGGGTCGGCGCCTGGGATCACGTCGGCGAGCCGGCCCCCCATGCGCTTCAGGCGCTCGCCGAATTCGGCGACGTGATCCTGGCCGACGAGGGGCGCGAAGTCCGGCACCTCCGGCAGGGGGTGATCACCCGCCGGACGGTTCCGGCGGATGCGCGCCAGCGTCTCCTCGCGCACGTTCACTTGGCGGCATCCGTCTTTTTGCCGCCGGCCTTGGTCATGCGGTTCTGCTTGTACCAGGCGTGGAAGGTCTGGCGGGGCGATTCCGGCATCTCGCGGCCCTTCCCCCAGGTGTTGAGCGGGTTGTAGATGGCAAAGCGCGGCAGCACCTTGAGGGCGGAATCGGCGGCGCCGATGGCGGCCCGGTAGGTCGCCGGACGGCTCAGGACCTGCCCCGCCGCCTTCATCATGCCCTGCTTCAGGAGCGGGATCTGGTGCTCCTCGGCCAGCACCTTGCGCCAAGCGAAGATCTGCTCGTGGATGTTGATCTTGACCGGGCAGACGTTGGTGCAGGAGCCGTTCATGGTCGAGGAGAACGGCAGCGTCGAGTATTTCCGCTTGTTGAAGGTCGGGTCGATGATGAGCCCGATCGGCCCCGAATAGGTCGCGCCGTAACTCAGACCGCCGCTGCGCCGGTAGACCGGGCAGGTGTTCATACAGGCGCCGCAGCGGATGCATTTCAGCGAGGTCCAGAACTCCTCCATCCCGAGCCGTTCGGAGCGGCCGTTATCGACCAGCACCATGTGCATCTCGGTGCCCTTTCGGGGCGCGCGGAAATGCGAGGTGTACTGGGTGATCGGCGAGCCGAGCGCCGAGCGCGAGAGCAGGCGCAGGAACACGCCGAGGTGCTCGATGCGCGGGATCAGTTTCTCGATGCCGATGGAGTGGATCTGGAGCTTCGGCACATTGCCCGAGAGGTCGGCGTTGCCCTCGTTGGTGCAGGTCACCACCGTGCCGGTCTCGGCGATGGCGAAGTTGCACCCCGTCAACCCGGCGTCCGCCTCCAGGATGAGCGGGCGCGTGTGCATGCGCTGGCTCTCGGCGAGGTACTTGGCGTCGTCGTTCTCGGGGTCCGTTCCCATGGTGCGGGCGAAGACCTCGGCCACGTCGAAGCGGGTCTTGTGCACCGCCGGCACGACGACGTGGCTCGGTTCCTCGTTGTCGAGTTGCTGGATACGCTCGCCCAGGTCGGTCTCGATCACCTCGATGCCGGTGCCGGCCATGTAATGGCGAAAACCGCATTCCTCGGTGAGCATCGACTTCGACTTGATCAGCGATTTCGCACCGTGATCCTTGAGGATGCCATGGACGATCCGATTGTGCTCGGCCCCGTCCGCCGCCCAGTGCACGTGGACGCCGTTCGCCTTGGCGTTGGCCTCGAATTCCTCGAGGTAGCGGTCGAGATTCGCCAGGGTGTGCGTCTTGATCTGCGAGGCGATCTCGCGAAGCTCCTCCCATTCGGGGATGCCGAAGGCGGCGGTGTCGCGCTTGGTGCGCAGATCCCAGAGACGGGCATCGTGCGCCTTCTGGTGCAGCGGCGCGGCGAGGAAGCGCTCGGCGGCCTCGGCCTGGTCGATGGGGCGGTCGCCCCGGATCTTGGCGCCGCGCGGCTGCGCCTCGCGGGGCGCCTTGGCCGCGATGGGCTTCGAGGCGCCCTCCGCGTGCTGGAGGCGCTCGCCGTCCTGGCTCCTCGCGCTCTCGTCGCGGCTCGCGATCACCTCCGGATGAATCACGCCGTCGCGGCGTGCGTCCCCGCGCGGCTGCAGATCGTCGGACGCGCTCATGCGGTCGCTCCATTAAGGATGCGGGCGATGTGGATGAACTTGAGGGGGACGCCGATGCGCGCGGCGCAGCCCTTCTGGTGCATCATGCAGGAGGAATCCGCCGAGACGACGTATTCGGCCCCCGCCTGGGCGTGGTCGGAGACCTTGTCGTAGCCCATCTTGGCCGAGACGGCGGGCTCGAACACCGAGAAGGTGCCACCGAAGCCGCAGCACTCGTCGGGTCGGGCCGGGGCCACGATCTCGATGCCCTTGACCTTCTTGAGGAGATCGAGGGGCTTGGAGAAGAATGGCGCGTTCAATTCCGACGGCCGGGCATGGTGGATGCCGCGCAGCGCGTTGCAGTTGCCGTGGTAGCCGACCTTGTGCGGAAATTCCGCCCAGGGGAATTCCTCGACCTTGAGGATGTCGTGCAGGAACTCGACGAGTTCGAAGGTCTTGGCCCGCACCGCCTTGACCTCGTCGGTCTGCGGGATCGCGGTGAGGTGCTCGCGCACCTGATGCACGCAGGAGCCGGACGGGGCAACGACGTAGTCGAACGGGGCGAAGTTCTTGACGAACAGGGCCTCGGTGGCGGCGGCCTCCGCGTGGCAGCCGGTGTTCGTCATTGGCTGGCCGCAGCAGGTCTGGTCGAACGGATACTGGACGTCGAGTCCGAAGCGCTCGAGCAGTTCCAGCGTGGCGATGCCCACCTCCGGCTCGAAGGCATCGACGTAGCACGGCACGAACAGTCCGATGCGCATGGCGTTTTCTTGTCTGCGCGGCCGGCTTGGCGTCTGCCCGGCCGCTTTGGAAAGGTTCTACCCTGCGGTCCGGTCTAACGGAGCAGGTTCGTCTTGGCGAGGTCGAGGACGGAATCCCCGCGCCCGCTCATCACCGCCCGCAACACGTAGAGGCTGAAGCCCTTGGCCTGCTTGCCGTCGATCTTGGGCGGCATCGAGAGTTCCTGGCGCGCCACCACGCAGTCGAGAAGCGCCGGGCCGGGATGGGCCAGGACCTCGCGCACGGCCGCCTCCAATTCGGCGGGGTCCTCGACCCGCACGGCGTGGATGCCGGCGCCCCGCGCCATCGCGGCGAAATCCGGGTTGTCGAGGGCGACCCCGGTCTCGATGTAGCCGGCGGCCTTCATCTCCAGCTCGACGAAGCCGAGCGTGCCGTTGTTGTAGATCACGACCTTCAGGGGCAGGTTCTGCTGGCGCAGGGTGAGGAGGTCGCCCATCAGCATGGCGAAGCCGCCATCGCCGGAGAGCGACACCACCTGCCGGCCGGGGAACGCCGTCTGTGCGCCGATCCCCTGCGCCATCGCGTTGGCCATCGAGCCGTGGACCCAGGAGCCGATCAGCCGGCGCCGCCCGTTCATCTTGAGGTAGCGCGCCGCCCAGATCGTCGGCGTGCCGACATCCGCAGTGAAGATCGCGTTGTCCGCCGCCGCCTCGTCGAGAACCTTGGTGAGATATTGCGGGTGGATCGGGCTCCTGCCCGATTTCAGCCCGAACCAGCCCTTGGACGGCATGCCGGTGGCGAGATCGTCGAGGTCTTCGCGCGCCTTCGCGTAATGCTTCAAGGCGGCGTCGAGGTGCCGGCGCTCGGCCTTCACGGCGAGCTTCGGCAGCAGCGCCCGGATGGTGTCGTCCACGTGGCCGACGAGGCCGAGATCGAGCTTGCAGCGCCGCCCCAATTGCTCGGGCCGCACATCCACCTGCGCGATCTTCGCGTCCTGGGGGTAGAATTGCCGGTAGGGGAAGTCGGTGCCCAGCATCAGCAGGGTGTCGCAGGACATCATGGCGGCGTAGCCCGACGAGAAGCCGATCAGCCCCGTCATGCCGACATCGTAGGGATTGTCGTATTCCACCACGTCCTTGCCCCCGAGGGCGTGGACGATCGGGCTCTTGAGGGCTGCGGCCAGTTGCAGCAACTCGGCATGCGCCCCGGCGCAGCCGCGTCCGCAGAGCAGCGTGATCCGCTCCGAACCGTTGAGGAGTTCGGCGAGGGCGTCGAGGTCCGTCTCGGCGGGGCGCACGACGGGCCTCGGCGGGATCAGGCCCGGATTCGGCGCGACCCTGCGCGGGGGCGCATCCATCAAGGCGACGTCGCCTGGGATGATCACCACCGCGACGCCGCTCAGGCCGATCGCCGCCCGCATGGCGTTCTCGAGCACCTGCGGCAGCTGCGAGGCGTCGCCGACCATCTCGCAGTAATGGCTGCACTCGCGGAACAACTCGCCCGGATGCGTCTCCTGGAAGTACCCGGAGCCGATCTCGGCGGTCGGGATATGGGCCACGATCGCCAGCACCGGCGTGCGGGTGCGGTGGCAATCGTAGAGCCCGTTGATGAGGTGGACATGGCCCGGGCCGCAGGAGCCGGCACAGACCGCGAGCTTGCCGGAGAGCTGGCTGTCGGCCCCGGCCGCGAAGGCCGCGACCTCCTCGTGGCGCACGTGGATCCAATCGATGGTGCCCCGTGCCCGGAGCGATTCCGTCAGCGCGTTCAGGCTGTCGCCGACGATGCCGTAGATGCGCCGCACGCCGGCTTGGCCGAGGGTGTCGACGATGAGGTCCGCGACGGTGGCGCTCTTCATGGGCTTCGGCTCCGGTTGTACCGAGCCGAACCGTCGCCACTGCCGGGAGTTCCGCCGGAGGGGTGTCCCCGGCGCGGATCTGTCAGTCGGCGATATCCGCGACCCGGGGGGCGATCACGGCGAACAGGTCCCCGAGGGTCGCGAGGCTGGCGGCCTGGAGGGCGGCGGCCGGCACGACCGATCCGTCGAGACCCGGCAACGCCCGCGTCGCGGTGGTTTCGGCGACCACGGTGGGACTAAATCCGAGATTGAAGGCGCCCCGGGCCGTCGAGTTGATGCACATATGGGTCATGAAGCCGGCGAGGATCAGGGACGTGACGCCCGCCGCCTCCAGGCGAGCCTGGAAGTCTGTGCCCATGAAGGCGTTCGGGTAGGCCTTCACGATCACCGGCTCGTCGCCGATGGGAGCGACCGCCTCGCTGATCGCGCCGATGGGCGCCGAAACGTCGTAGGGCGAGCCGGGGCCCGCATTGTGCTGGATATGGAAGACCGGCACGCCGGCCTGTCGGGCGCGGTCGAGGAGCAGGCTGGCCGCCGCGATTGCGGGCTCGACGTTATCGAGGCGCATCACACCCTCGCGGTAGGTATTCTGGAGGTCGATCATCACCAGGGCCGAGCCCGAGAGGCGCGCAGGCCCGTCGCCAAGGCCGGAGACGTCCCGCAAAGTCTTCAGGTCACGCATCGCCGTTCGATCTCCGGACACGGGATGTTGCAGGGCCGGCGGCGAGTGCCGCCGGCACGTCAAGGCGGGACAGCCTCGACGCGCGGTCTACGTCTGCGCCCGACGTGGGTCGGCCGATTTTCCGCGCATCCGCGTCCGCCATCGTCCCGTGCCAGGACCGGTCCGGCGCCGGATACGCGCTCGGGATCAGCAGCTCAGACGGCGGCCTTCCCGACGGCCGAAGTTCCGGTAATGGATCGCGCCCGACGGCATCTTGCCCTGCTCGACCGCGCGGCGCACGTCGGCGTTGCAGCGCAGGTACTCGCGCTCGTCGAATCCACCACCACCACGCTCGGCGCGGCCGCGACCCCTGTCCTCGTAGCCGCCGCGATCCCCGTAATCGCGGTCGCGTTCCTCGTAGCGCGAGCCACGGTCGCGGGAGCCGTAATCGCGTTCGCCGTAGGATTGCGCCGAGGCCGAGCCCATCAGGGCGAGGCCGACCGCCACCACTGCACCAAGCGTCTTCATGTCACGTGATCTCCTGATCGGGATTGAGAAACGGCTGGACCGTGCATTTGGTTCGGCAAAGCTT
>NZ_JAQGKL010000001.1 GCF_028290105.1 Methylobacterium sp. | reverse complement strand
CGCAGGTGCCTCAAGGCCATCGCACACATTGAGCATATGGCCCGCGTCCTGGGTCTCGGAAACCTCTTGGAACCGTAGGACTCGCCCATCGGAAGTAATCAGCACACTGCCTAGGGGCGGTATAATTAGTCTCGGAAATCTTAGGGCATCCAAAAATATTTGAAGGCCCGAATTTGACTCTGAGAGTATTCTATAACGCCTTCCATACTGTGCATTATACGAATGGCACGCCCATGATGGGGAAGGTCCAAGAAGGGTGGAATGAACGAACCCGCTTACGCGGGATGGGTGGCAGCTTCGAGGTTTGCGGATTGAGACGAGCGCCCTGCGCTGATTGAGCGTCGCCTGGCCTGGGCGGACGATCGTGGCTCCGTTCATCCGAGTGGAGCCATCCCATGACCATCCTTGCCGTTCCCGCCGCTGCCGTCGGCTCGCTGCGCCAACGCCTCGTCGACGACATGACCCTGCGCCGGTTCTCCCGTGAGACGCAGCGCAACGACATCCGCGACGTCGGGCGTCTGGCGACCTTCCTGCGGCGCTCGCCCGACACGGCGACCGTCGACGACCTGCGCCGTTTCCAGATCGCGCAGCAGGAGGTCGGCCTCGGGGTGCCGACGATGAATGCCATCGTCTCGGCCCTGCGCTTCTTCTTCGTCCATACGATCGAGCGGCCGGATCTCGCTCGCAGGCTGGTCCGCCTCAACCATCCGCGCCCGCTGCCCGACGTCCTGAGCGCCGAGGAGGTGGGGCGGCTGCTCGGCGCCACGGTCTGCCTCAAGCATCTGGCGGCCCTGTCGGTGGCCTATGGCGCGGGACTGCGGGTGGCCGAAGTCGCGGCGCTCAAGATCGCGGACGTCGATTCGACGCGCATGCTCCTGCGGGTCGAGCGCGGCAAAGGCGGCCGCGACCGCAACGCGATGCTGTCCGCCGATCTCCTGGGTCTCCTGCGGCGCTGGTGGACTGAGGGACACCGGCAGGGCGTCCTGCATCGCGAGGGTTGGCTGTTTCCCGGACAGGACTGGGAACGGCCGATCAGCACGCGCCAGCTTCACCGCATCGTGGTGGAGGCGGCCCGGTCGGCTGGGATCCCCAAGCGTGTCGGTCCCCATACCCTGCGCCACTCCTTCGCCACCCACCTCCTGGAGGACGGTGTCGACATCCGCGTCATCCAGGTGCTGCTGGGACACGCCCGGCTCGACACGACGGCGCTCTACGCCAAGGTCGCCACGCGGACGGTGCGGGCCGTGACGAGCCCCCTCGACAGGCTCGCCCTGTTCCATGGGGAGGGACCCGCACCGGGTTGAGGCGATGCCCGCCGCGATCGAGCTGGCCGACGTCTTTCGTGCCGCCGGGCCCGCCTATCGCGCCGATGGGGCTGGGCACCTGGACCTGGCCGCGCTGAAGGTGATGGCGGCGATCGAGCAGTGCCGCACGGCCAGCCTCGGCGGGCATGTCGAGGGCTGCGACGCGTGCGGCCACCTGCGCGTCGCCTACAACTCCTGCCGCAACCGGCACTGCCCACGCTGCCAGGGCGCGGCGGCGCGCGACTGGCTCGCCGCGCGCGAGGCCGACCTTCTCCCGGTCGGCTACTTCCATGTCGTCTTCACCCTGCCCGCCGAGATCGCCGCCATCGCCTTCCAGAACAAGGCCGCCGTCTACGATCTGCTGTTCCGGGCCGCGAGCGCGACCCTGACGCGGATCGCCGCCGACCCGAAGCAACCTCGGTGCCCGCATCGGCTTCACCGCCGTGCTCCACACCTGGGGCTCGGCCATGACCCACCATCCCCATCTCCACATGATCGTGCCCGGCGGCGGCCGCTCGTCGGACGGGACCCGCTGGGTCTCGTCACGCCCTGCCTTCCTCCTGCCGGTACGGGTGCTGGGCATGCTGTTCCGCCGCCTGTTCCTCGAAGGGCTCGCCGCCCTCCACGAGGCCGGAACGCTCGTCTTCTTCGGCACCCTGGCCCCACTCTCCGACGCCAAGGCCTTCGTCCGCGCGCTCGCCCCGGTGCGCAGGAAGCGTTGGGTCGTCTACGCCAAACCGCCCTTCGCCGGACCGAAGGCCGTCCTCGCCTATCTGTCGCGCTACACCCACCGCGTGGCCATCTCCAGCCGGCGCATCCTTGCCTTCGATGGGCAAAACGTCAGCCTCCGCGTCAAGGACTACCGCCGCCCCGAGGCCGGGCAGGCGCGGGTCATGACCCTGTCCGCCACGGAGTTCATCCGGCGCTTCCTCCTCCATGTCCTGCCGCGCGGCTTCCACCGCATCCGGCACTACGGCTTCCTCGCCGGCTCGAACCGGAAGGACGCTCTGGCCCACATCCGCACGATCCTCGGCACACCGGCCCCGCCGCGATCCACCGACCCTGAACCGGACACCCGAGACGCTGCGACCGACGCTCGACCGCCTTGCCCCCGCTGCGGCGGTCCCATGAGAACCGTCGGCTCCTTCGCAGGCTGGTACCAGCCGCGTGGGCCGCCGTTCAGCCCCGCGCCGAACCGGGCGTGTACGCCATGACCCGGCATGGCCTGGCACCACCACACATCCGAGGAGGCGCACCTCGGGGCACGCCTCTCCGCGTGCCGAACGCCAGAATGGTCTTCACAAACGCTGTCGCCCGACCCTGTCGCGCTCCGGCAAACACCGGAGACCGAGCAATCCAGGAGCGCTCAGGCACCCAGGCGCTGGTAATCACGCGCCTTCCGTCCCTCGCTGGGGACGACGGTCTGCCAAAATCCCCATAACTCTGCGCCCGCCATCCCGCGGGTTCGTTCTTCCAAGACTTTCGTACGCCTGACGGCGCCCGAAACTCTTCAGGTTTTCTGCCCGTCCGCTCTCGGGCGGATGATTGGCTAACCCGACGTTGGGCTTCACTTCGTGTCGACCCCACGCGGTCCTTCACCGCGTGAGAGGAAACGTTTGATCACAGATGCGCCGGTGACGGGTCCGGAAATGTCGGGTCGGGCCGCTGTGGAGACATCG
>NZ_JAQGKL010000304.1 GCF_028290105.1 Methylobacterium sp. | reverse complement strand
CGCGTGAGGTCCGCCTCGACGAACCCTTGAGGCAACACGCGATGGGCCAGCCCGAGGACGCGCAGGGCAGACGCCGCGAGCGCTTCGTTCGTCGCCATGATTCGGCTTCGTTCGGCAGGCGATGTGGATGTGGATGTGGGGCCGTCCGCTCCAAGGATTGAGGCGCTGGCTTTCAGGACTTCCGCCGGCGCGCCCTTCACGTAGGCCACATGCGTGCCCTCCGGCGTGGCATGCACGGTCACCATCAGCTTGGTGTCGCTGTCGAACGGGATCTCCGCGGTTCGTGGGTACGCCCGCGCCAGGTCAACGAGGTCCAGCCCGGCCTTCTCCGCGGCCACGATGAGCGCGGCTTCAGTCGGATCGCCGAGCACCGTGGCGACCTCTCCCGACCGGTCCACCCTGGCGTCGTTGCACAGGGTACCGATGCGCAAGGCGAGCCGAAGGGGCTCTTCATGCCCGACAGCGACCGGCTTCCCGTCGCGGGTGAACTCGCCGCTCGCTGCATAGCCTACCCCGGTCACCTCGAAGCGCCGGGCCCCGACGTCGTAGGTGCGCACCGTCATCTCGTTGCGGGTGAGCGTGCCAGTCTTGTCGGTGCAGATCACCGTCGTCGACCCGAGGGACTCCACCGCGGGTAAGCGCCGAACCAGGGCGTTCATGCGGGCCATCCGCTGCATGCCAATGGCGAGTGTCATGGTCGTCACCGCGAGCAGGCCCTCGGGCACGGCCGCGACGGCGAGCGAAATGCCGACCTCGACCATGTAGAGAAGCGCGTTGCCCCTGAGCCACCCCATCAGGATGATCACGGCGCAGAGCGCCAGGACGATGACGAGGAGGGCGCGGCTGAGCTGGGCGAGTTTCGCCTCCAGCGGCGTGCCGTGCGCGGCGACCCCCGCGATCAGCGCCCCGATCCGGCCGATCTCGGTGCGCGGGCCAGTGGCGGTGACGATGAAGCGACCGCGGCCGGCGGTGACCGCCGTGCTCCGGTGCACCATGCTCGTTCTGTCACCCAGGCCCGCCCCAGGATCGAGGACGGGATCGGCGGACTTGGCGACGGGCAGGAATTCTCCCGTGAGCGAAGCCTCGTCGACTTGGAGGCGCGCCTGCTCGACCACCCGCCCGTCGGCATGCACGCGGTCACCCTCCGAGACGAGCACGACGTCGCCGGCGACGAGGTCGGCCGTCTCGACCTGCTGGTCCCTGCCGTCACGGACGACGCGGGCGAGCGAGACGGCTTGCTTGCGCAACCCGTCGAGGGCGGCGGCGGCCTTCCACTCCGTAAAGAAGCCGATGGCGGCGTTGAGGAGGATCACGACGAGGATGGCCAGCGCCTCGATGCGCTCCCCGAGCGCCAGGGCGACGCCGCCGGCGGCGATGAGCAACACCACCATCAGGCTCTGGAACTGGTGCAGGAGGATTTTCAACGCGGAAGCCGACGCGGCCTTCGCGAGCGTGTTGGGGCCGTCACGGGCCAGGCGCTCGGACACGTCAGCGCCGCTCAGCCCGCCGAGAAGGTCGGTGCGAAGGTCCCTTGCCGTCGCGGCGGCCGAGCGCGACGGGAAAGGCACCAGCTTCGGCGGCGCGCTGGTGTCGATGGCGCCCGGTATCGCCGGCGCGGTCATGCCAGCATCAGCCGGTCCACGACCGCGCGTACGCCCGGTGCGGACCACGCCGCCCTCTCGGCGATGTCGCGCTCGTGCCAGGCATTCACGAAGCCTTCGAGGGTGACCTCGTCATCGACGACGGTGACCTGGATCGCCTCGCCATCCAGCTTGGCGTTCCGCTTCAGGGCCGCGAGGATCTTGGCCTTCACGTCGACAGCCTCGGCCGGGGGACGCACGGCCAGGAGGTTGAGCACGTCGGTGACGCCGGACAGCCTCCTGATGTCTGAGGCGGCGGCGACGCTCTGAAAGTAGTACGGGACGGTCCCCGTCAGAGTGACGGCACCCCTCTCGACCTTGACCTGGATGCCGTGGGCCTGGATGCGCGAGTCCCAGGCGAGGACGTTCAGCACGCGCCCGGCGATCTCGACGTCGCCGGTGCTTTCCGTGTCCGGCTTGCGCACATCGAGCTCCTCGGCGATGGCGCGAACGCCGCGCACCCTCTGGACGACCTTCTCGGCGGCAATCTTCTCGGCATAGGTCACGACGTGGCCGGAGATGGTGACGACGCCGTCATCCACGGCGACCCCGATATGCGCCGACCCGACACTCGGATCGAAGTCGAGTTCTTCCAGGATGTGCTGTCGAAGCAGGGTGTCGTCCATGATGGTGCTCCCAGGCCGGGCGCATGCAGCGCCGACCGGGAGCCTTCGTGGACCCGATGGTGCCCTTAATCTTTGCGCAGGATCAAAACGGGGTGGCGGCTCAGGCCGCGACCAGGGATGTCGACGAGGAAAGCGGGATGCGGATCGGCCAGCCGATGCTCAGCGTCCGGCGGACGTGCCCGACCGAAACTGTCATCCTGTCGCCGCTCTTCAGTGTGGCATCGAGAACCCGCTTGCCGGGATCGACCGTGACGACGAGGTCCCTGCCCTGCCACTGCACCGGGAATGCGAGCCTTGTCCACCCGGCCGGCAGCTGGGGGGCGAACGAGAGGCCCTCGTCACGGACGACGAGACC
>NZ_JAQGKL010000293.1 GCF_028290105.1 Methylobacterium sp. | reverse complement strand
CCGGGCCGCCGCCGCCGGCACGGACGGGGCCGCCGCGGCGGCCGGCGCGGCGCTCACGCGTCCCTCATGGCGTCGACGAAGCGGGTGTCGATGAAGGTGGAGAAATCGGGCAGGCGCTTGATCTGCTTCAGGGCCAGCATGCGGTCGGCATAGACCTTGGCCTGGGCGATCTCGGTCTCCCCGAGCTTCCACTTCAGCTCGACGTTGGGGACGGAGAGCTCCAGCGCCTCGCGCTTCTGTCCGAGCTTGGCCACCGCCATGGCGATCATCGCCTCGCGGTTGCCCTGGGCGTAGTCCGTGGCCTTGCGGTGGATCTCCAGCATGGTGCGCACGATCTCGGGCTTCTGCTGGATCGTGTCGCGATGCGCGCCGAACACCATGTTGAGGGCACCCATCTCGGTGCCGTAGGGGTATTCGACGAGGCTGCCGATGCCGCTGGCGAGACTGACCCCGGGGGCCGGCTCGGCGCCCACGTAGGCGTCGATGTCGCCGCGCGCCAGCGCGATGTGCATCTCCGAGAACGAGATCCGCACCGGCGTGATGTCCTTCACGCCGAGGCCCTCCTGGCGCAGGCGCTCCAGGGCGAAGACCTCCTGGGTCGAGCCGGGCCAGAGGGCGACGCGCTTCCCCTTGAGGTCCTTGATCGCGAGAATGCCCGCATCCTTGCGGGCGATGATCGCCATGCCGCGGTTGCAGGTGGAGGCGATGATGACGAGGGGCTCGCCGGCGGCCGCCCCGAGGGTGCCGGCGGCGATGCCGAAGGTCCCGAACTCCACCGATTGCGTCACCACCGCGTTCTTGCACTCGGTGGGGCTCTCGAAGGGCACGACCTCGACACGGGTTCCGGCCGGGGTGAACTGCTCGTAGAAATGCGGCGCGATGGAGTGGATCAGCTTCAGGGAGCCCATCCGGATCACCGTGGCGCCTTGCGCGCGGGCGGGGCGGGGCAGGCCCAGGGGGGACGCGAGAAATCCGGCGCCGAGGCCGGCGAGAAGCGTGCGACGGCGGATCATGGCGGCGGGCTCCGAGGTGCGATCGTTCGGCCTCCAAGCTAGGGACGGCGCGTGTTGCGTGCGAGTGCTGTTTCTTGACTGCCCCGTTGCGATTCGGGCAACACAGGCGGATGAAGGCCGGACCCTCGCGATGAAGCACCTGCGCATCCTCACCTACGTGGCGGAGGTGGCCCGCCACGGGGCGATCCGCCGGGCGGCGGAGCGGCTCAACATCACGCCCTCGGCGCTGACCCGGCAGATCCAGGACCTCGAATACGAGCTCGGCACGCCGATCTTCGAGCGGGTGGCGCAGGGCATGCGCCTCAATGCGGCGGGCGAATTGCTGGTGCGCCACATCCGCGACCAGCGCGCCGACCTGGAGCGGGTGCGCTCGCAGATCGCCGACCTGTCGGGGGTCCGGCGCGGCCACGTGGCGCTCGCCTGCAGCCAAGCCTTCGTCAACCACGTGGTGCCCGACGAAGTCGAGGCCTACCGGGCGCAGTTCCCGCAGGTGACCTTCACCGTGCAGGTGCGCGACCACGTCCAGGCGGTGGCCGCACTCGCGCAGTTCGAGGCGGACCTCGCCCTGGTGCTGCAGCCACCGCCCTCGGCGGAGATGCAGGTGCTGTTCTCCTGCCGCCAGACCCTGTGCGCCCTGGTGCGGGCGGGGCATCCGCTGGCGCGCGAGACCGGCCCGGTGCGCCTGCGCGACTGCCTCGCGCACCCGATGGCGCTGCCGGACCGGTCGCTCGCCATCCGCCACCACTTTGATGAAGCGCTGGCCCGCCGGGGCTCGCCGCTGGGCGCGGTCATCGAGTCGAGCTCCCTCGAATTCCTGCGCAACCTCGTCCTGCGCGAGGACGTGGTCAGCCTGCAGGTGCCGAGCGGCATCCCCGACGACCCGCGCCTGCGCTCCCGGCCCATCGATGCACGCGACCTCGGGCCCATGTCGCTGATCCTGGCGCAGCTGCGCGGCCGCACCCTGCCGGTGGCGACGGCGAAGTTCGCCGACCGCTTCGCCGGCAGCCTGCACCAGCGCTACGGCGGGGCGGGGGCGTCGGACACGTGAGGGCGCGCGGTGGGACGGGACGCCTGCGCGGCCTCGCGGCCTGGATCGGCCTCCTCGCGGGCGGGGGCGCCCTGGCGCTCGCGGCCGCCCCCGTGCTCGTCCCCGCGTACCTGGCGGGCCGCCTCCTCGGCGCGGCCGACGACCCCGGCGCCCTCGCCGAGATCCGCCTGGAGCGCGAGGCCACGGCGACGCGCCTGGAGGCGGGCCTCGACGCGGCGGTCGCGGCCGAGGACGAGGATCTGGCCGCGAGCTTCCTGGCGCTGGCCGACGCCCGCGGCCTCGCGATCGATCCGGAGCGGCGCGCCAGGGTCGAGGCCCTGGCGCGGGGCCGCGTGGGGCGGGCCGCGCGGGACTTCGCCCTCGGGGCGGTCTCGGGCGAGGCGCAAGGGGCGGCGGGCCTCGCCGGCTCGCTCGCCGCCGACGTCACCGGCCTCGGCGACGCGCGCGACCTCCTGCGCGAGGGCGGGCGCTACGCGCGGGACGAGCCCTACGACGCGCTGCTGCTCGGCATGGCGCTGGTCGGCCTGCCCCTCACCGCCGC